>JAJZNF010000203.1 GCA_021847985.1 Actinomycetes bacterium
CGCCGCCCTGGACCGTGCCCACAGAGGCTCGCCGGCAAGGGTGACATCGGGACACGTATCTCAACCGACTTGGGGCCAATTACCTTGAGCGCGTCCACTGTCCAAGCAGTCGGAAACGCACGCCGGGGGTCTGAAGGAGCCGACGGCGGCTGAGGTCTCCGCCTTCGTCGCTCAAGAGGTGCGGGGGCGGCGGACGGGTTCGGCCAAATGCCTCGTCACGGGACTGCGCTCCTTCCTACGCTTTCTCCATGTCGACGGCAAGACCACCCGCCGCCTCGATCAGGTGGTCCTCGGTGTCGCCAGTTGGCGCCTGAGCACTCTGCCCAAGGCACTCGAACCGAGCGAGGTCGATCGCCTTCTCACCAGCTGTGATCAGCAGACCCCTGTCGGCCGGCGCGACCGTGCCATCCTGACCATCCTCGTGCGCCTCGGTTTGCGTGCCGGAGAGGTGGCGGCCTTGCGGCTATGCGACATCGACTGGCGGTGCGGCGAGATTGTGACTCACGGCAAGGCGAACCGCACCGAACGCCTGCCGCTGCCCTCAGATGTGGGCCAAGCCCTCGTCTCCTGGCTTTTGGAGGGGCGACCCGCGGGTAACAGCCCTCACGTGTTTACGCGCGTCCACGCCCCGCATCGCGGGCTCACGACGAACGGCGTCTCGGACGTGGTGCGTGCCGCTTGCGTTCGGGCCGGATTGCCGCCGATGCACGCCCATCGTCTGCGCCACACCGCCGCCACACAGATGCTCCGCGCAGGCGCCGACCTGGCCGAGATCGGTCAAGTCCTGCGCCACCGCAGTCTCCTCGCCACCGCCATCTACGCGAAGGTCGACCGGGCCTCTCTCTCTGCTCTGGCCAGGCCTTGGCCAGGTGGTGGTGCTGTGTGAGCATCCTCAGGCAGTGCCTTGACGATTACCGCTCGGTCCGTCGTTCTGTCGGCTTCAAACTCGTGCGCGAGGCGTACCTGCTCGCCAACTTCATCCGCTTCTTGGAACGTGAGGGCGCGGCCACCGTTACAACCCAGCTCGCCATTGCGTGGGCCACGCAGACGAAGGAGAGCATCAACTGGCGCGCCGACCGGCTGGATGCCGTACGTGGGTTTGCCCGCTACCTGCAGGCCATCGATCCGAGCACCGAAGTCCCGCCGCCTGGCCTTCTGCCTCGCTGCAACCGCCGTGCGCTGCCATACATCTACGACGATACCGAAGTCTCCGCTTTGATGGCGGCCGCGCAAACCCTTCGCCCGCGCATCGGGCGCTGCACCTACGCCACCTTGATCGGACTCCTCGCCGTGACGGGGATGCGCGCGGGTGAAGCCATCCGCCTCGATCGGGAAGACGTCGATTGCGAGCATGCGGTTCTCATTGTGCGAAGCACCAAGTTCGGCAAGTCCCGCGAGGTCGCACTGCACGCGACCACGGTCGCCGCATTGGTGGCCTACGGTCGGCGCCGGGACGAGTTGATCCCACGGCCCAGCAACTCCAGCTTCTTCGTCTCGCAGGCGGGAACCCGGCTGCTGCATACGGACGTCAACCGTACCTACCGCTATTTGGTCCGTGCCGCAGGCCTGCAGCGCGTGCTTCCCCGCTGCCGGCCGCGTCTGCACGATTTCCGCCACACGTTCGCCGTGCGCACCGTTCTCGATTGGTACCGGGACGGTGGTGACGTGGCGGCTCGGCTTCCGCTCCTGTCAACATATCTCGGCCACGTCGATCCCATCAGCACCTATTGGTACTTGTCTGCCACGCCGGAGTTGCTGGCCCTGGCGTCCCAGCGGCTACAGCGTGGTCTCGGAGGAGGACACTCATGAGCACGTTGGCCCCCACCCTCCAAAGCTTCTTCACGGAGCGGATGGCGCAGCAGCGGCAGGCCAGCCAGCACACGATTGCCGCCTATCGCGACACCTTCCGTCTGCTGCTGGCCTTCGCAGAGCAGAAGACCGGTCGCGCGCCCTCCAGCCTTCGGCTGGAAGATCTGGACGCCCCCCTGGTCGCGGCCTTTCTGGATCACCTTGAGGTCGACCGCCACAACAGCGTCCGCACCCGTAACGCCCGGCTGGCCGCCGTGCACTCCCTGTTCCGTTTCGCCGCGTTCCGCCATCCGGAGCATGCTGCCTTGATCCAGCGCGTGCTCGCGCTTCCGCAAAAGCGCGGCGAGCGCGACCTTGTGACGTTTCTCAATCGGACTGAGATCGATGCCCTGCTCGGCGCGCCAGATCGCAACCGTTGGGTGGGCCGGCGTGACCACGTCCTCCTGCTCACCGCGGTCCAGACAGGCCTCCGGGTTTCAGAGATCACCAGCCTCACCTGCCAGGACATCGAGTTGGGCCGAGGTCCGCATGTCCGCTGCCGCGGCAAGGGCCGCAAGGAACGCGTCACGCCACTCACTGACCAGACCGTCGCCGTATTGCGGACCTGGCTCGCCGAGTTACGGGGAGAGCCGACCGACCCCCTGTTTCCCGGTCCCCGGAACAGCTCACTTACCCGCGATGCCGTCGCGCTCATTGTTTCCAAGTACGCTGCGGTCGCGAGCGAGCGTTGCCCTTCGCTGGCGAACAAGAAAATCTCCCCGCACGTGCTCCGTCACACCTGCGCCATGCAACTCTTGCAAGCAGGTGTGGACACCTCGGTGATTGCACTGTGGCTTGGCCATGAAAGCCCGGAAACCACCCAGATCTATCTGCACGCCGACCTTGCGCTCAAAGAGCGGGCACTGGCTCGGACCGCTCCTCCGAACACGACTCCTGGGCGGTACCACGCCCCGGATGCCCTTCTCGCCTTCCTGGAGCGCCTCTGATTATGCCGAGCTTACAGAGCAGGGGGCCGCCCGGCAGAGGGCCTTCCGGCCCCCGCTCGGCATAATCGGGGGATCAGCATAATTTGATCACATCGACCATGCCTGGCTAATGCGCATGCTGGAACTCAAAGTCGGCGACCCGTGGATCCTGCGCCTCATCCGCAAATGGTTGAAGGCGGGGATCCTCGACCAGGGCACCGTGACACAGCCGGAAGAGGGTACGCCCCAAGGGGGACCTCTCTCGCCTCTCCTCGCAAACGTGTATCTGCATTACGTCCTCGACCTCTGGTTCGAGAAGGTGGTCCGGCCACGGTGCCGGAGCGTCGCCAAGATCGTTCGCTTTGCGGACGACTTCCTGGTCCTATTCGGAGACGAAAGGGACGCCGAAACCTTCACCAGGGTACTGCCGGAGCGGCTGAACAAGTTCAGGCTCGAAGTGGCTCCGGAGAAAACGCGGCTGGTACCGTTCGGCGCCAAATCTTGGCGCCTTGGGAAAGGCGCGACGGGGACCTTCGACTTTCTGGGCTTCAGCCACCACCTCGGCACAAGCCGCAGGGGTGCAATGATGGTCGTGCGGGTACCGGCGCGCAAGAGCGTGCATCGGTTCCTGATGGAAGTGAAGGGCTGGCTCCGGACCAATCTGCACTGGGCACCGGCCGAACAGCAAGCGATCCTGGCGGCGAAACTCCGCGGCTTCTACCAGTATTTCGGCCTACGCCTCTGCCTCCGACGGCTCGACGCCGTCAGGCTGCAGGTGCGCCGCTACTGGCAGCAAGCCTTGGGGCGCCGCAGCCAACGCGCGCGTGCCAACTGGTCGATCCTCAGCCGCAAACCATGGTTCCAACTACCCAGCCCTCGGATTGTCCATCCAACTGTGTGAACGGCGAGAGATCGGGGAGCCGGATGCGGGAAATCTGCAAGTCCGGTTCTAAGGGGGGGAGGTGGCTCAAGTGCCAGGCCGGCTTGGTGAGGGCACCGGCGCGAAAGCGCCGGAAACGGCGAGGCTCCACAAAGGCTACAGCACGAGGCCACCTTCTACCCACCAGAAGGATGGGCGGATGCGCGGCCTTGGCATACCGATACTCAACCTGAATTTCGCAATATATCACATCATGTCTCTTTGCGCGCTTTGTATTGGCAGGAAACACAAGAGTTGTGGCGAATAC
>JAJZNF010000183.1 GCA_021847985.1 Actinomycetes bacterium
GTGGCTCCGGTGGACAACTCGGCCAGCTTTGCGACGAGCACTTCCCGCTCGGCGGATAGCTCCTCGCTGATCACCTTCAGATCAAGCTGCGACTCTTCCATGCCAAGAGTATAGGTAGGTCTAAGCTCGGCTGTCAGCCCTTGGATGCGAGCCCCGGTAAACGGCGAGCAGGCGGGCCGGCTCGACGTGGGTGTAGATCTGGGTGGTCGCCACCGAAGCATGCCCGAGGAGCTCCTGCACCACACGGATGTCGGCGCCGCCGTTGACCATGTGGGTGGCGCAGGAGTGGCGCAGGGTGTGGGGATGGATGCCTGCTCCCAGCCCGGCCAGAAGCGCGTACTTGCGGATCAGCTGCCATATGGCCTGGCGGGTGAGGCGCGAGCCCCTAAGCGAGAGGAAGACCGCGGGCTCCGAGCGCCGCTTCAGCGAGCGGGCACGCTGGCCGCCATAGATGTACTCGCCGAGGAGCCTTGCCGCCGGAGGGGTGAGCGGAACAATGCGGGTCTTGGCCCCCTTCCCCGTCACCCGCGCCAGCCCCTCGTCCTCCAGGAAGTCCTCCAGGTTCAAAGCGGCGGCTTCGGAGACGCGCAGGCCCGAGCCGTAGAGGAGCTCTATCAGCGCCCGGTCGCGCAGGCCACCCGGGCGGCCGGTGTCGACCGCGTCCAGCAGCGCCTCGACCTGTTCGACGGAGAGAATGTCAGGCAGGAGGTAAGGCGCGCGTGGCGCCTCCACGCCGGCCATGGGCGACTCCTCCATGGCGCCGGTCTCGACCAGGAAGGCGTAGAAGTTCCTCAGTGTCGAGGCCATCCGGGCGAGGGTGGAGTCGGCCAGGCGACCTCTCAGCGAGGCGATCAGCTCGGTCAATTGCACCGCCGAGGCGCCGGTCAGCGAGGCCCCGAGGTCGCCCAGTCCCTCCGCGGCGCGCAGGAGGTCGGCGTAGTACGCCTCGACCGTATTGGAGGAGCGCCCGTAGACCAGGCGCAACTCGTCCAGGTAGCCGTCGATGGCATGGAGATCGTGGGCCTGGATCTCGGCCATGCGCCTCAGCCGAGCTCGACCACCTCGAACTCGTCGAGGTCCAGGTCGTCGTCGAAGCTCTCCGGAATTCCCATGTCCTCCAAGAAGGAGCGCGCCGCGTACATCCCGATGATGCTCTTGGCGTCCACCAGCTTCCCTTCGGCTATCAGGCGCTCAAGGCTCATGAGGCGCACCGAGCGCAGAGAGGCGGCGGCCTCCTCCGCTCCCTGAGGATCGCGCCGGCCCATGGAGAGCCCGCGTGCGAGAAAAACATAGGTCAACTCGTCGGTGAAGCCCGGAGAGTTGAAAAAGGTGGCCAGATGCACCCAGGAGCGTGCTCGTATCCCGAGCTCCTCCTCCAGCTCCCTGGCCGCGCAATCGAAAGCGTCCTCACCCTCCACGTCACGCTTGCCCGCAGGAAGCTCCAGCATGCGGGAATTCGCCGCCACCCGGAACTGCTCGATGCACAGCACCGATCCGGCCGATACCAGGTACGGGACCACGACCACCGCACCGGGATGGCGCACCACCTCTCGGCTGTGCACCTCCCCATCAGGGCCACGGTAGGAGACCAGCTCGACGGAGATGAACGAGCCTTGGTAGCGAAGCTCCGGGGCGGCCCCTTCCAGCCTGAAGTCTCCGCTTTGGCTCACCCGAGCTCCTTGGCCGCCTTGGCCTGGTGGGCGATGGAGGCGCCGACGAAGTCCCTGAACAAAGGGTGCGGGCGATCAGGCCGGCTCTTGAACTCCGGATGCGCCTGGGTTCCCACCCAGTACGGGTGGTCGGCCAGCTCGACGAACTCCACCAGCGAGCCGTCGGGGGATTCCCCCGAGCAGACCAGGCCCACCTCCTCGAGACGGGTGCGATACCGGGAGTTCACCTCGAAGCGATGGCGATGGCGCTCGGAGACGATGGTCTCGCCGTAGGCATTGGCCACCTTGGTGCCCGGCTTCAGACGCGCCACGTAAGCGCCCAAGCGCATGGTTCCGCCCATGTTGGTGACGCTGCGCTGCTCCTCCATCAAGTCGATGACCGGGTGCGGAGTGTCCAGCCTGAACTCGCGCGAATGCGCATGCTCGAGGCCGGCAAGGTTGCGGGCCACGTCGATGACCATGGTTTGCAGCCCCAGGCAGAGGCCGAGGCAGGGAACGCCCGCCTCTCGCGCGTAACCCGCGGCGGCGATCTTGCCCTCGATGCCCCGCTCGCCGAAGCCCCCGGGTATCACGATGCCGCCGAGATGGCCCAGCATCGACTCGGCCAGCATCGGTGAGACCTCCTCGGCCTGGATCCACTCCAGGTCGATCGCCACCCCGTGGTGGATCCCGCCGTGCTTGAGCGCCTCCACAACCGAGAGGTAGGCGTCGGGAAGGTTGATGTACTTACCGATGATGCCGATCTTCACCGTCTCGGACAACGACGAGCTTCTGGCCACCAGATCCATCCAGCTGCCCAGATTCAGCTCCATGCCCACGTTGTCGAAGTGCAGCAGGTTGATTACATATCCGTCGAGGCCCTCCTTGTGAAGGAGAACCGGAAGCTCGTAGACGTTGGCGACATCGTGGGCGGAGATCACGGCGTCCTTGGGGACATCGCAGAGCATCGATATCTTTGCCTTCAGGGCGTCCGAGACCACTTCGCCCGAGCGGCAGACGATGACATCCGGTTGGATGCCCCGCGAACGCAGCTCGGTCACCGAGTGCTGAGTCGGCTTGGTCTTCTGCTCCCCGTGCGGGCCGATTCCAGGCACCAGGGTGAGGTGCATGTAGCAGACGTTGTCGCGGCCCACGTCCTTGCGGAACTGGCGGATCGCCTCCAGGAAGGGAAGGATCTCGATGTCGCCGACGGTGCCGCCGACCTCGGTTATGACCACGTCGACGTCTTCAGTGGCCAGGGCGGTGATCCGCGACTTGATCTCGTCGGTCACGTGCGGGATAACCTGCACGGTCTTGCCCAGGTAGTCGCCGCGCCGCTCCCGGGCGATCACCGCGGAGTAGATGGAGCCGGTGGTGACGGAGGAGTTCTTCTTCAGGTTCACGTCGATGAAGCGCTCGTAGTGGCCGAGATCGAGATCGGTCTCCGAGCCGTCCTCGGTGACGAACACCTCTCCGTGCTCGAAGGGGTTCATGGTGCCCGGATCGATGTTGATGTAGGGATCGAGTTTCTGCATCACGACCCGAAGGCCGCGTGCCTTCAGCAGCCTGCCCAGCGATGAGGCGGTCAGCCCCTTGCCCAGCGAGGATGCTACGCCGCCGGTGACGAAAATGTGCTTAGCCAACTGCCTAGTGCCACCTTCCGCTCTAAGACCTCGCAAGAGAAGTCTAACTGAGCGGCGGCCCACCGGGGATGATCAAACCGTCCGGGTGGCGCCCGGATCTCCGCCTTCGGCGAGCAGTTCGGCCGCGTGCCTCCGCGCAGTGGCGGAGTCGCTGTCGCCCGCGAGCATGCGGGCCACCTCTCTTACTCGGTCCTCCCCCTCGCAGGGGGCGACATCGGTGGAGGTGATGGACCCCTTGACCCGCTTGGCGATGGTGTAATGCCGGTCCGCCACCGCGGCGACCTGGGCCAGGTGCGTGACCACCAGAACCTGCCTGGTCGCCGAGAGGCGCTTCAGGGCCTGGGCGATATCCCTTGCCGAGCGGCCCCCCACACCCGCGTCGACTTCGTCGAAGAGCTGGGTCTCGGCCTCCACCCCCATCACCAGTGCCAGGGCCAGCATCATCCTGGAAAGCTCCCCTCCGGAGGCGAAGCGTGCGATTTCCAGGGACCGCGATCCCGGATGGGGACGGAACATGAAGACCGCGGGAGCGCCGTCGCCGCTCGGCGCAAGCTCCACCGAAAACTCGGCCGAGGCGAAGGAGAGCAGGGGTAACTGCCGGTTGACCGCCGCCACGACCTTCTTGGCCGCCTCTCGCCTGGCCGACCTGATCC
>JAJZNF010000082.1 GCA_021847985.1 Actinomycetes bacterium
TGCGGCAATTCCTCCGTCCAGCACGGCCGCTTGGCGTCCGATGGCTCTCAGCATCCAGGCCAGACGAGCTGCAATAACGCCGCCGGCGTCGTCGTAGGCGACCACGGTGTCGGAGTCGCTGATTCCCGCCAGGCTCATGCCCTGGGCAAATACCTCCGGGTCCGGGAGTGGATGCCTGCCTCCGCCTGGTATCGCGGGTGCCGCCAGCCAGCGTTCCAGCTCGACGAAGATGGCTCCGGGTATGTGGCCGTCGTCGTATGCCGCCCGGCCGCTGCGGCCATCCAGGTACCAACGGACGTCGGCCACCTTCACATCGGCGATTCCCGCTGCCAGCCAGTCCGCGTTTACGAAGGGATCCACCTGCACCAACCTCCGACCCTCGAGCCTAATGAGACTGGAAGTCCCCTAAACGGCGCCATTGGGTGGCGTCTCCCGGCCCGATGGGCTTGCTGCTAGCCTGGGTTGGTCTATGAAAAGGGTGGATGTCGCGGGGGAGGGCTGGGGATAGGCAGGATCGACCGGGAGCTTTTGGCCGTGGCGCCGGGCGTGACCCGGAGCGAGAGCGGGTACCTCGCCAAGGTCTACGCGCCAATGGCCAAGGCTCTGACTCTCTCGCTGTATGCGCCCGGAGGCGAGGCCTCCTCACATGTCGGCCTCTCCCGCCTGGGCGACGGCTGGTGGGGTGCGCGCTTTTCGGCGGCTAGTGGTGCCGCCTACGGACTGCGGGCCGATGGTGACTACCGTCCTGCCGAAGGACTCTTCCACAACCCCGCCAAGCTGCTGCTCGATCCCTACGCGCGGCGCTTGACGGGCCGGCTCGCCTACGGAGACGCCACCCGCCTTCACGCTCCGTTCGACTATTGGCGTCCCTCCGACGTCGACTCCCAGGGCTCGGTGCCGCTGGCGCTGCTGCCCGGAGACGGGCCGGAGGAGCACAATCCGCGTGGTCTCGCCGCAATTCCCTGGGAGGAGAGCCTCATCTACGAGGTTCACGTGAAGGCCGCGACTCAGCGCATGCCCGAGGTTCCCCGGGAGTTGAGGGGGCGCTATCTCGGACTTGCCCACCCCTCCTTCGTGTCCCACCTGCACCGCCTCGGAGTCACCGCGATCGAGCTGCTGCCGGTGCTGCACTTCGCCGACAGCGAGCGGCTGCTCGAGGCGGGTCTTGTCAACCACTGGGGCTACAACACCGTTTCGTACTTCGCGATAGAGCCGCGTTACGCCAGCCGGCCGGACTTCGACGTGGCGTCGGCCGAGTTCGCCGAGATGGTCGATGCGCTGCACGAAGCCGGCATCGAGGTGATTCTCGACGTCGTTCTTAATCACACCGGCGAGGGCGACATCTCCGGACCCACCTTTGCCTACCGTGGCCTGGCCGCCACCGACTACTACCTGATGGAGCCGGAGGAGCCTTTCCACGTCGATTTGACCGGCACGGGAAACACCATGAACTTCTCGTCGCCGGTGACCGTGGCTTTGGCGGTTGACGCCCTTGCCCACCTTGCCGAGCGATACTCGGTGGACGGCTTCCGCTTCGATCTGGCCACTTCGCTCGGACGCAGCGACTTCGGCGTGATCGGCTACCCGTTCCAACCGGACGGAGGGGTGCTTGGGGCGATCCGCAGCCATCCACTGCTCTCCGGCATGAAGCTGATTGCCGAGGCTTGGGATCTGGGTCCGGGGGGCTACCAGGTCGGAAGGTATCCGCCACCCTGGGCGGAGTGGAACGACCAGGTGCGAGACGCCATCCGGCGCTCCTTCGCGCCCGGGGCAAGGCACGGCTCTCACCTTCTTGGCGAGGTGCTCTGCGAGGCTGAGCGCCCTCCTGCGGCCCGCTCGATCAACTTCGTCACCTGTCATGACGGCTTCACCTTGGCGGATCTGGTCTCTTTCGACTCCAAGCGCAACTGGGAGAACGGGGAGGATAATCGAGACGGCAGCGATGACAACCTCTCCTGCGCCTGGGGCGAGGAAGGTCCCAGTGCCGATCGCGAGGTCTTGGGCAGGCGTGAACGCGCCCGCCGTGCGATGATGGCGGCTCTGTTCATGGCGCCGGGAATTCCCATGGTGCTGGGCGGAGACGAGCTTGGGCGAAGTCAGGGTGGAAACAACAACGCCTACTGCCAGGATCGTGAGGACTACGCTCTGCCTTTCGACTCCTACGACGAGGGTTTCCTCGCCTATGTGGCCTCCCTCTCCGCCCTTCGGCGCTCGGTCGCCGGCCCGACTCTCTCTTTCGGCAGGCTGGATGCGGGGGGCCGAGACGGCGAGCACCTGGTGGGAGGATGGTGGCTAAGCGGCGAGAGGGGACCCGGCCTCGTGGTGGTCTTCAATCTCGACGACGAGGAGCGAGCGCTCGACCCCGATGCCGAATGGGGCCTGTCCAAGGTCGCCGTTCGTGCCTGTTCCGCTCCCGATTGGCATCCGGAGAGCCCTCCGGGAACGCCCGAATCGGGCCTTCTGGTGCTCGCGCCATTTTCGGTCCTGGTGGCCGAGGCGGACTTCTCGGGTGGCCGACCCGCTATGGTTTAACTACGCATCAGGGCCGTTGGCGCAGTTGGTAGCGCACTTGCATGACACGCAAGGGGTCAGAGGTTCGAGTCCTCTACGGCCCACTTCCTCTTGCCTCCGAAACAAGCTCTTGGGATCCAAGTCGTTCCTCCCCGTGCATTTGCGCCGGACCTCGGTGCCACGAGGGTTTCCTCGGCGATTTTGCCCACCTCCGCTCCGGCATGCTCCTCGCCGGCCGTTAGGTTGCGGTGCTCTCCGAAGCGGGCCTCAGGGACGCTTGGCCTTGGCGGCCAGGTTCAGGGCGACCGCCGCTCGGATCAGCTCGGCCAGAGCCGCCCGGTCGACGGTTTCGCCCTCTCTGATGTCGATCGCCCGCCTGACCTTGCCTTCCAGGCTGGAGTTGAAGAGCCCGGCCGGGTCTTGGAGAGAAGCTCCCTTGTGGAAAGTCAGCTTCACCAAGTTCTTGTAGGTCTCGCCGGTGCAGATTCCGCCGGCATGCGACCAGACGGGCACCCCGGGGCTGGTGGGCTTTACCCACTTCCATTCCTCGACGACGTCGGGGTCGGCCTCCCTGATCACCTCGCGCACCCAGGCCAGTGTCGTGCCACGCCAATCCCCCAACTGGGCAATCGTGGCGTCCGGCTGCTTGGAGGCGCCTCCGTCCATCTCCGTCATCGCAATCCCCCTCGGTGGCCGGCTCCGCAGGCCCTACACCTGCACGGCCATATTTTGCCATCCCTGGACGCGCTCGGCCGCGTCCCTCGGCGAATGCCGAAGCCCGCTCGCCATCCGGGCCGGCTTCGGCGCGGAACGCTCAGCCGACCTGCCGGATACGGACCAGGTTCCCCGCCGGGTCACGGAACGCGCAATCGCGGACCCCGTAAGGCTGGTCGATGGGCTCCTGGACCACCTCCGCGCCGCTCGCCTGGACGTGTTCGAAGGTGGCGTCCAGATCGGCGGAGCCCAGCATGATCCAGCCGTAGGTTCCCTTGGCCATCATCTCGATGATGGTGCGGCGCTCTTCCTCGGTGATGCCGGGGTCGAGGGCCGGCGGTGACAGGAGTATGCAGGTGTCCGGCTGGTTGGCGGGGCCTACGGTGATCCAGCGCATGGTCCCCTGTCCCACGTCGGAGCGCACCTCGAAGCCGAGGGCGTCCCGATAGAAGGCCAAGGAGGCCTCGGGGTCGGTATGGGGCAGGGCGCTTGTGTGAATGGTTATATCCATGCGCGCCACGCTAGCCACACTCCTCAGGCGGGTGCTTCTCGATTCCTGACTGGTCGTGACACCTGCTTGGCCAGGCACCAGGGTATCCCCGCCAAAGCTGGAGTCGCCTGGCGCCTGTAGGCGCCGGGCGGGACACCGACCAGTTCGGTGAAGCGGGAGCTGAAGGTGCCGAGCGACGAGTAA
>JAJZNF010000143.1 GCA_021847985.1 Actinomycetes bacterium
AGTGCGTCTCAAAATCATAACATAGGAAAACCAAGGAAACATAGCGAAAACTTACTGAGTTTTGCGACTTCGGCTCGAAGTGCGGGAAGATATTTGTGCGCAACTTAGTTGTATGTTGCAAACAACTAGGATTTATCTGAGAGACAAGCCCAAAGGAAGCGATGAGCATCGAAAGCACGGCGACAGGCGACGCAGGCACGCAGGCACCCGAAACCAGTCGCCGCTACCAGCTGATGGTGCTTTCCAACACGACGCTTGGCGTCTTCATGGCTTTTCTCAACAGCTCCATCGTGATTATCGCGCTGCCGGCGATCTTCAGGGGCATCAATCTGAACCCGCTCGCGCCATCCAATGTCGGATACCTGTTGTGGATTCTGCTCGGCTTTTCGGTCGCGTCCGCCGTGCTGGTCGTCTCCTTGGGCCGCCTCGGTGACCTGTTGGGGCGGGTGCGCCTCTACAACTTCGGCTTTCTTGTTTTCACGCTCGGATCACTCGCCCTGGCGCTGACCCCAGGCAAGGGGAGCTCGGCGGCCGCCTTCATAGTGGCGATGCGGATCGTCCAGGGCGTTGGCGGCGCGCTTCTCTTTGCGAACTCCAATGCGATCCTGGCCGACGCCTTCCCGCCCGCAAGGCGTGGAATGGCTTTGGGGATCAACCAGGTCGCCGGTCTTTCGGGGGCGTTTCTCGGCCTCATCGTCGGAGGCGTGCTGGCCGACATCAACTGGCGGCTGGTCTTTGCCATCTCGGTGCCATTCGGAGCCTTCGGCACCATCTGGGCCTACTTCAAGCTGGTCTCGGTGGCCCCTCGCAAGCACGCCAAGATCGACTACCTGGGCTCGTCCGTCTTTGCGGCGGGCCTGGTGCTGATCCTCATCGCGATCACCTATGGAACCCAGCCCTCGCCCGGGCACAGCATGAGCTGGACAACCCCGGCAATCATGGCCGAGGGGCTGGGCGGCCTGGCGCTCCTGATCGCCTTCTTCGTTATCGAGCGGCACGTGGCCGAGCCCATGCTGGACGTGAGACTGTTCAGGCTGCGCGCATTCGCCGCCGGAAACTTCGCGAACCTGCTGGCCTCGATCGGCCGCGGCGGCCTGCAGTTCATGCTCATCCTCTGGCTGCAGGGTATCTGGCTACCTTTGCACGGGTACGACTTCGCCCAGACACCGCTTTGGGCGGGCATCTACATGCTCCCCTTGACGGTCGGCTTTCTCCTTGCCGGGCCCGCCTCGGGCTACTTATCAGACCGATACGGGGCGAGAGCGTTCTCCACGCTGGGGATGGCGGTGGCGGCCACCTCGTTTCTGCTGCTCCTGGCCGTTCCGGTCAACTTCAGCTACTGGTTCTTTGCGCCCGTAATCTTCCTGAACGGAATCGGCTTCGGCCTTTTCGCCGCCCCCAATACAACCGCGGTTATGAACTCGGTGCCCGCCCGCTCCAGGGGCACCGCCTCGGGGGTGCTTGCCACGCTCACCAACACCGGCCAGGTGCTTTCGATCGGTGTCTTCTTCTCGCTCATGATCGTTGGTCTGAGCGCCACGCTCCAGGGGCACCGCCTCGGGGGTGCTTGCCACGCTCACCAACACCGGCCAGGTGCTTTCGATCGGTGTCTTCTTCTCGCTCATGATCGTTGGTCTGAGCGCCACGCTCCCGGGGCAGCTCTTTGGAGGGCTGACCAAGGCGGGTCTGCCCGCCGCCCAGGCCAATACGGTCGCGCACCTGCCCGCGGTTGCCAGCCTTTTCGGCGCATTCCTCGGCTTCAATCCGATCAAGGTGCTGCTGGGCAATTCGCTCTCGAAGCTCCCGGCGCATTCCGCGGCCCTGCTGACCTCGAAGTCCTACTTCCCGAGCCTCATATCGGCAGCCTTCAAGCACGGGATCGGGATCGCCTTCACCGTGGCCGCCATCCTCTGCATCGCAGCCGGAATCGCTTCCGCGCTGCGGGGGCGCCACTTCGTTCATCATCAGGCGGGAGAGATCCTTGTCGACGACGAACTGCCTGCCGCCGCTGAGTGAGCCGCTGGCTCCAGTCAGGGCCGCATGCTTAGAATCGGCGTCGTGAAGATCCCCGCCTACAACCCTGAGCAACGGAGGCCGCGGCGATGAGCGCTTCTGCACCGACCGATCCACGCGACGGCCTGACGCCGCTCGGGGCCATGCCCCAGATCGCGGAGCTGGAGGAGGGGGTGGTAAGGATCCTCGCGCCAAACGCCTCGCCCATGACGTTGGACGGCACCAACACCTACCTGGTCTACGGCCGCAACGGAGGCGCATACCTTGTGGACCCCGGGCCGGTGGACGATGCCCACTTCGTCCGGATAGCGGCGCAGATCGAGAATCGGGAACTCGACCCGCGCGGAGTGGTGCTCACCCATCATCACATCGACCATGCCGAGTCGGCGCACCGCTTCTCACGCGAGTGGAGCGTCCCCATCTTTGCAGGCGCGCTCGAGGATCCGGCCAGACCGGCGGTGCTTGTCTCCGAAGGCGACTCCATCGAGGTGGATGGGCAGCGCCTGACCGCCATGCGCACGCCGGGCCACACCGCCGACCATCTGTGCTTCACCTTGCCATCGGGGAGGGCGCTGACCGGTGACCACGTCCTGGGCAGGGGGACCTCTGTAGTGGCATACCCGGACGGGGACCTCGAACGGTACCTGCAGTCGCTGCTCCAGCTGGAGGGCGCCCAGCCCAAGGGCATGTATCCCGGGCACGGGCCCGAACTCTCGGAGGAGAGCGCGGCGGACGTCCTGGACTACTACATTTCGCACCGCCTCTACCGCATCGGCCAGGTTCTCGAGGCCTTCTCGGCGGTTCGGACCCCGGTGGCCGAAGCCGTGCGCGGGATCTACGGCCAAAGCATTCCCCCGGGGCTCTTCTTTGCGGCGGAGCTTTCCACCAGAGCCGCCATCTCGATGCTGGTGAGTCGGGGCTACCTCGAGCCCGCCGGCGACGAGGACCACTACGTCCGTGCCGGAGCCGGTGTGGAGAGCCTGCTAGGCGAGCTGGTGGCGGAGCGCCGGCGGCCGCTCTGATCATTACCATTGCGCGCTCCGGCGTCTGCGCCTGGTCGAGGGCATTCGAGCCTCGGGCGCGGCCGCGCGCGGCGGGCGGTCATTCGCGGTGTCGAGCCAGGAAGCCAGCTCCTGGCCTATGACGGCCGGGATTCGACCCACCTCCTCGTGGGCACTCTCCACTCCGCGCTGTTCGGGAAGTGAAAAGATGGCAGGTGGCTTATGCCCGGGATGCCGGGTGCCCACCTCCTCTGCCGCGAAGTCCGTGATCTCCTTGAGTGCCGTGGGACGCCTTGTGAAAGTGGCTCTCGGCGCCCTGTTCATGCACAGGGCGATGCGCTCGGGCGCCAATCCTGAGTCGAGGAGGCGCTCGAGGATGCGCAGACCTCCGTGCACGCCGTGCAACGACGCGTCGGCCACCAGTGCCACCCGGTCGCAGAGCGCGAGTGCCGCATCAGCGGCCGACGCGGAGGTGGATGATCCAATCGTCGCCGAATCAAGGTCGATCACCACGTGGTCGAAGTTTGCTGCCATGGCGCGAACCACCTCGGTGATGGCGGCTGATGACAGCAACGTCACGTCGTCGAGACGCTTTGCTCCGGCCAGGAGCAGGTAGCCGCGCGAAAGTGCGGGCAGGCAGCAGCCATGGACCTGCTTGGCGGCCAGTGGGCCCCGGGCCGCCGCACGAGCCAGCTCGACCAGCGAAGGCCCGGTTGGGTCGATGTCGTGGTACATGGCCAGGGATGCCTCCGCCCCCAGGTCCACTACCGCCACCGAGGAACGGGTGGCGAGGGCCTGCGCGGCTGCCATGGCAACCGTCGACGACCCGGCGCCTCGCGCACCCAGAACCCCGGTGACCAGCTCTCGCGGGCCCGGGCCCGG
>JAJZNF010000073.1 GCA_021847985.1 Actinomycetes bacterium
GAGGGAATGGGCCAGCTCAACGAGTCCGGAGAGGACGCCCCAAGAGCGGGAGTTTTCCTCCAGGCCGAGAACCATGGCCCTGCCCAGCTTGACCTGAGAGACGTCATAGCGCGAAAAGACGGCCAGAGCGCTGGCACCCGAGCCGAACTCGTCGACGCTGAGGGCGATGCCGGCCGCGCCGAGGCGCGCCACCGAATCGTGACAGGTGCAGTCGAGGTCAGCGTGGATGTCGGAAAGCTCGACATAGACGGCGCCTTGCACGATCTCCAGGGCCTGAATCCCCTCGATGAGGGTGTTGGCCACCTCCGGCTCATCCAGTTCGTCTCCGGAGAGGTTGATGTTGAGGGCAAGGCCGGAATTAGGGTAGGTGCGCAGCCAGCCGGCAATTGCCTCCAGAGAGCTGGAGATGACGAAGGTTCCCACTCGGGGAAGACGGCCGATATCTTTGGCAACCTGCATGAACTCTGCGGGGAAGAGCATTCCGCGCTCCGGATGGCGCATGCGCACCAGCGCCTCCACGCCGCCGATCCTCCCACTGTCGAGGGAGTAGATCGGCTGAAACAAAACTGTGAGGTCCTCCGCGTCGACCGCGCGCCGAACGTCGTTCTCGAAGCTCTTCCGCGCCCTGGCGTCGCTCGCTGACTCCTTGCTCGAATAGAACTCGACTTTGGCCGATCCCCGCACCTTGGCACGCTCCTTCGCCGCCATGGCATGCGAGATCGCCTCCTGTGCATCGAGGCTCGGGTCGTCCAGAAGCGCTACTCCGATGCTGGCCGTTACGACGACCTCCTCGCCCTCGGGAGCAACCACGGGGCTATCGAGCACCGCCCTCAGCGCTCGCGTCAGCGCTTCGGCCGTTTCCTGGTCCGCTACCCCTGACGCAAGAATCCCGAAGCGATCTATCTCCAGATGGACCAGGATCTGGTCGGCATTCAGGGCATCCTCCATGCGGTGACCTACCACCTTGAGCACAGCCCCGGCACCGCTGGAGCCGATCGCCCTTTCGATCACGCTGAACCGATCCACGTCAACGACTATCAATGCGGCACCGGGAACGTCACGTCCCAAGCGCGGGCGAAGCAGCTCATACTCGTGAAGCAGGAAGTCGCGTTGGCGCAGCATGGTTACCGGGTCGATTCCGAAGGCGGCCGAAGGCGCTTCCTCTTCATATGCCTGGTAAGCCTCCGCCGGCGCGCTTGCGTCGATAGACTCGCCGTCCCAGCTGGCGTAGTCGTCCATGGGCTCGATGGCGATCAGGAAGCTGTCCGGAGCTTGTGCCGTGGAATGGATCAGAGCCCGCACGCGCATGTAGGAGCCGCCGCCGTCCATTAGGCGGACCTCGACCTGGGTGGCCTCGTTCTCGCCAAAGAAAGTCTGCAGCGCCGCCTCGAACAGGTCCAGGTCGGCCGGATGGACCAGAACCGCCAGATCAAGGTTGTCGAGCTCGTTCGGACCGTAGCCCAGCAGTGCCGAAAACCCCGTGCTTATCGCGTTGACGCGCCTTCCCGCACGCGCAAGCGACACGGTCGCCTCATCGGCTCCAACTCCTGTATCCACGTCCACGTTGGTCTTCATCAGCAAGCCCCTCCGGCAAATATCGCGCGATCAAGCGACGATGAGCCGCCAACCGGCCAGCACGGTTGTCCGGAGATCATCAAGGAGGACACCCAAACCCCTCGGCGCGCTGGCATAGATACGATATCGACAGCTCTAGGGGCAAATATGAGAAGAATTTGGCTTGCGGCGACCCCCTTGGGAACCGGCCACTTTCAGCCGGAATCCTGGGCCGGCGCCGGGCACAATTCATCGGCCAATTCGGCTATCTCATTCTCGACTTGGTACAGAAACGCCCGCTTTAGGATCTCTCCATTCTTCCCGACAGCCACAAATGCACGCTTCGCCCGCGAAGTGTACGGGGCCCCTCCTTCCCTCGCCACCCCGTATCGAGCGGCGACAAGGCCCTCGGAATCCTGGAGAATCTCGGCACCTTCCAAGCCAAGCTCCCCCGCATGCACATCCCGCGCAGCCTCTACGACTACCACCACCGAGAAGCCCGCCGCTCTCCAGCGCGCCAACGTGCCGGCAACCGCCTTGCGTTCGAGGCGGTCGGCCGGAGAGTCCGGCTCGAGGAGCCAGAAAACAGCCCATGGCCGAGGTGAGGCAGGAATCGGCCCGCTTGCCGAGTCAGCGCTCCTAAGAGGGTGCATGCCTAAGATATATACCCGCGCACCCGGGGGCACACAAGCCGGAGGCGAGTGCGTCCTGGTTATTGAAACGGGGAGTTTCTAAATGCTGGCATCCGCCTTGGACGGGATCAGGCTTTCCATTCATGTTTTGGCGGCAGCGATCTGGGTGGGCGGGCAGTTCACCTTGGCCGGGCTGGTCCCGACGCTGCGCGGAGCCGGCAACGGAGTGGCCAACCTGGCGGCAAAGGCTTTTGCCAGGATGTCCTGGCCCGCCTACGCAGTGCTGGTGCTCACCGGCTTCTGGAACGTGGCCACAATACAGACGGCACAGACCAGTACCGCCTGGAAGGTCGTGCTGGGTGTCAAGTTGGCGGTTGTCGCCCTCTCGGGTCTCTCCGCCTGGCTGCACACCAGGGCCAAGACTCCGGCTCAGAATGCGGTTTGGGGCGCAATATCGGGAACATCGGCAGCTGCGGCGATGATCCTCGGGGTCTTCCTGGCAGGTTGACGCGGCCGACTGGAGCCAGGCGCGACGGCTTCGGGCCACGCCCGGCCGCCGGCACGGAATAAGCGGTTCACCGCCGGTGATGCCTTGTGGCGGCTGGCATGCACCGACCTCACAGTCGTCTAATATTTAGGAACCCATTGGGCCAACGAAGTCCCAGCGGAACCATTGGTACCCGTCTGGCATTGGAGACTCGATTGGCATCCAGCGCACCTGCCTCCCTCTTCAACACGCTTTATAGCCCCGAATTCGAACACGACGCGTGCGGCGTCGCCTTCGTCGTCGACATCAAGGGGCGCAAGTCGCACGAGATCGTGGAAAAGGGTCTCACTGCGCTCATGAATCTCGAGCACAGAGGCGCCTCGGGTGCCGATCCCGACACCGGCGATGGTGCGGGAATCCTGATTCAGATTCCCGACGACTTCCTTCGGTCAGTAGCGGGTTTCCAGCTTCCCGACCCGGGCCGCTATGCCACGGGGCTGGCTTTCTTCGATCGTGAAGGGGACGCTGCCGGGGCCAAGGCGGCCATTGCCGCGATCGCCGAGCAGGAGTCGGTGGAGGTGATCGGCTGGCGTGAGGTCCCCGTGGACAACTCGTCGCTGGGAGCGGGCTCCAAGACCGCCGAGCCCCACATCGAACAGCTCTTCATCGCCTCCAGGGGGCGCACTCTGGAGGGGCTGCCGCTCGAGCGCGTAGCGTTTGTCCTGCGCAAGAGAGTCGAGCACGAGGTGGGAGGTGTCTACTTCCCGTCCTTGTCCGCACGGACCATGGTCTACAAGGGCATGCTCACCACACCTCAGGTCAGCCAGTACTACACCGACCTCTCCGACGAACGGATGGTCTCTGCGCTGGCACTGGTGCATTCGCGCTTCTCGACCAACACCTTCCCCTCGTGGTCGCTCTCGCACCCCTACCGTCTGATTGCTCACAACGGCGAGATCAACACGGTCAAGGGCAACCGCAACTGGATGCAGGCCCGCGAAAGCCTGCTCGCCTCCCACCTGTTCAGCGGTGATTTGGAGCGGATCTTCCCGATCTGCACGCCGGGGGCCTCGGATTCGGCCAGCTTCGACGAGGTCTTGGAACTCCTCCATCTCGGCGGAAGGCCCTTGCCTCACGCCGTGCTGATGATGATCCCTGAGGCGTGGGAAAACCATCGGCAGATGCAGCCGGAGAAGCGGGCCTT
>JAJZNF010000136.1 GCA_021847985.1 Actinomycetes bacterium
TCCGCCCACCAGGGTGCGATGGCCGCCTTTTCCGCGTTCCATCTCTTCCGCATGGCGTAGAGGTTCCACTTGACCGAGTCGTGGAGGGGATCGGTCTTGTGGGCGTCCAGGTCGGCCTTGACTTGGCCGAGACCCCAGTTGAAGGCGTAGCGTCGGCCGCCGAACTGGGAGCGGATCGACGAGGCGACTTCTTCGTCCTTGGGCCACTCGACCTCCAAGCTGAAGCCGCGGGCGACCCAGCCGTCGGGGATTGCGAACCTCCCCCAGAGCCCGCTTCTTGCCTGCCTCCGATACGAACGCCAGTGTGGCCATGGGTCGCATTGTAGCTCCGCCACGGCATCTGCCAAGCGCGCTCCCGACGCCTTGCGACCGGGCTACCTACCGGTCGATGTCGGCCGTCTGGACCACCGAGGAGACGTGGGCGGAGACGACGACCCTACCGGCGGTGGCGGCTGAGCCGGAAGCGTCGGCCAAGACCAGGACCCGGCCCGGCGCGCCGGCACGGGGAGCGTCCCGCCCCTGACCCACTGCTACGAGCCTCCTAAAGCATGCGGTCGCTGTATCAACGGCTCGCAGTCGCACCGACACCCTCAAGTTCATCGTCGCTTACTGAAGCGCATTCCTCTGGCAACAGCCGGCAATCCCCCGCGGCTCGCCTGGACAGGTCGAGATCTCCGAGCACTTTCGCCAGGGGGTCAGCCAGAGCCGGGGCCGGAGCCAACTCGGAGTCTAAGAGATGGCAGTGTGCAGGGGTCGGCCGACGGCCATCCCCGCCGCCTCGCGGAGGCTCTCGCTGATGCTCGGGTGGGGATGGATCGTCCCGGCGAGATCCTCCGGGCTCGCCCCCATCTCGACAGCGAGTGCAGCCTCACCGGCAAGCTCGGACACGTACGGCCCGACGAGGACCACCCCAACCACAGCGTCCTGGACCCGGTCGATCACCAGGCGAGCGAACCCCGCCTGAGAGCCCATGGTGGCTGCGCGCCCTGAGGCGCTGAGGGGAAACTGGGCGACCGTCACGTCCATCTCCGCAGACCGCGCCTGCTCCTCAGTGAGGCCCACCACAGCCACCTCGGGGTCGGAGAAAACAACTTCGGGCACGGCCCTGGGATTGAAGACGGCTCGCCGCCCCGAGAGCACCTCCACCGCAACCTCCGCCTCAGCGGTCGCCTTGTGGGCCAGCGCCGGGCCAGCCGTGATGTCGCCGATGGCCGCGATGTGCCGGGTGGCTAGCCGAGCCCCATCCACCTCCACTGTTCCACCCGCGGTGAGACGGGCGCCGGTCGTTTGCAGTCCGAGATCGTTCGTGTTGGGCCTGCGCCCGACTGCCACCACCACCCGGTCGGTTGGAACGATTCGCTCATCGCCCTCGTCCCGGACCACCAGTCCTCCATCCTCAAGCCTCAGAGCTTCCGTCCTGACCAGCACATCCACCCCCAGGCCCCGCAGCGAGCGCAGAACCAGGCGTCCGACGGCGGCGTCCATCGCTGGTAGAACGCCGGCACGCGATTCGATGATGGTCACCTGGGATCCGAGCTTGGCGAAGGCTGTGCCGAGCTCCACCCCGATGTATCCCGCGCCGACCACCACGAGACGCGCCGGCACCTCCGTCAGCGCCAAAGCGTCTGACGAGTCCAGCACCCGCTTCCCATCGCGCGGAAGAGCTGCCAGGCCGATCGGTAGCGAACCCGCCGCCACCACGGCATCCCGGAATTCGAAGAAGGTCACGTTGCCGTCAGGCGTCGCCACTGCCGCACGATCCGGCTTATTGAAGGTGACGGTCCCCGCCAGTACCCGGACGCCGCGTTGGCCAAGAAGGGTCTCCACCCCTTTCGCAAGCCCCGAGACGATCCCAGCCTTCCACGTCTGAAACCGAGCCAGGTCAACCTCAAGCGCACCGGCGTCGAGGCCCGCCGCCGTGAACGACCGGGCCCGATGGCTAGTCTCTGCCAGCTCTATCAGCGCCTTGCTAGGGATGCAGCCGACCCATAGACAGGTGCCCCCCAGGCCGTCGCGGCCGGCGCGATCCACCAGCACCACCTGCCGCCCCAGACGAGCCGCGTGAAGCGCCGCCGAGTACCCACCGGGACCGCCTCCGACCACGAGCAGGTCGATGCCTTCGGCCAGTTCGCCGACAACCATCAGACGAGCTCGGCCAGCAGCTCATATGGTGCTTCGAGCAGTCGTACCAAGGTCGATGTGAATTTCCCGAGGGTATCCCCGTCATGCAATCGGTGGTCGCCGACTGACGACAGGGTCAGCATCGGCCGCACCACCGGGACCCCTTCCCGGGCCATCACCCGGTCGCCGATCCGGCCAAAACCGGTGATCCCGACCTCCGGGGTGTGGATGATCGGAGTGCCCATGGAAGCCCCGATGGCACCGAAGTTGTTGACGGTGTAGGTGCCACCCCGGAGCTGCTCAACAGTGGCCTTGCGCGCCCTCGCCAGCTCCACGAGCTCCGCGATCTCGAGGGCCAGCTCGAGGATCGACTTGCGATCGGCATCGCGGACGACCGGTACCAGCAAGCCGTCGGCGGTCGCTGTGGCGACGCCGATATGGACGCGGCGATGGAGCACGTACCCCTGCTCGTCCTCGTCGAACGAGGCGTTCATGAGCGGGTGGCGGCGCAGCGCCGTGGCCACCACCTTCACGAACAAGGGGACGAAGGTGAGCGCTTCGGCGTGCTCTGGCCAAGCCTCCCTCATGCTCGCACGGGCCTCGACCAGGCGGGTGGCATCGACCTCCCGATAGTCGATGATGTGCGGCACGGACCGCCACGACTCCGCCATCGCTTTTGCGATCTCCCGCCGGAGACCGCGCAGCGGAATGTGCTGGTCCTCGCCATCTGCGCCGCTCCCGGCGTACGGGACATGCGCGAGCGGCCTCCCCCTATCTGGACCGGTCATCTCGGATTCGACAGTGGACCCCACCGCGTTCAGCACGTCCTCTCGGGTTATCCGTCCCCCGGGACCGCTCCCGCGCAACCCCTGGAGTTCGACGCCGTGCTCGACGGCGAAGCGCCGCACCGCCGGTGCCGCCTTCGGCCGGGCGGCCACCGAGGGCGCCGGTGAGGCCAGTCCCTGATCCAAAACGGCGGCGCCCGCCACCGGCGATGTGTCCGTGGCACCAGGAATGCCATCCACGGTGATGAGAACCGCGCCGACCGGCAGCCGACCACCAGGCTCAGCACCAAGGGAAACCACGGTGCCGGTAAGCGGAGTTGGCATCTCGACAACCGCCTTCGCGGTCTCGATTGTGGCCACGATCTGGTCGGCATGGATCTGCTCCCCCACCCCCACATGCCACTTGAGGATCTCGACCTCGGCTATGCCCTCACCGATGTCAGGCATGCGGAACTCAGTGCTCACGGTGCCAGGGTTCGGCGCACCGCCGTGAGCACCCGCTCCAAGCTGGGGATGTAGAACTCCTCGACCCCCGCCAGGGGATATGGAGTGTCGGGCGCGGTCACGCGCCCGATCGGAGCCTCCAGGGAATAGAAGGCCTCCTCCTGGATCGTGGCGATCACCTCGGCACCAAAACCGCCGGTGTAGGGAGCCTCGTGGACCACGACGACCCGGCCGGTCTCCTGTGCGCAGGTGGCCAAGGCCTCGACATCCAGCGGCACCAGGGTGCGCAGGTCGAGCACCCGACACGAGATCCCCTCCTCCTGTGCCGCCTCGGCAGCCCGCTCACACAACTGGACGGCGGCGCTCCATGCGACCAGCGTGACGTCGCTCCCTTGGCGAGCGATTCGAGCCTTGCCGAAGGGGACCGTATAGTCCCCCTCGGGAACCTCTCCCTTCACCAGCCGGTAACCTCGCAGAGGCTCGCAGAAGAGCACGGGATCCGG
>JAJZNF010000126.1 GCA_021847985.1 Actinomycetes bacterium
TCGCGCCGGCGGCGCGGCGCTCGCGCAGCCTGGTCTCCAGAGCCATGTCCTCGGGGAGTCCGGCCGACGACACCTCAGACACCCCCCAGGATCGCCGCCACCTGCTCGGAATCCTTGTCCCCGCGCCCGGAAAGGGTCACCATCACTCGCGAACCCCGCGGGATGGACTTGCCGGCCTCGGCAAGCACCCAGGCGATGGCATGCGCAGGCTCGAGCGCCGGAATTATGCCCTCCCGGCGGGAGAGCACCTGGAACGCCTCCAGAACCGCGGCGTCGTCCACCGCCTCGTAACGGGCGCGCCCTATGGAGGCCAGGTAGGCATGCTCGGGACCGACTCCCGGATAGTCGAGGCCGGCGGAGATGGACTGAGCCTCCTCCACTTGGCCGAACTCGTCCTGGAGGAACTGCGAGCGCATGCCATGCACCACGCCCGGCGTGCCGCGCCCGATGGCGGCCCCTCCTGCCGGCTCGACCCCCACGATGGCGGCGTCGCTCTCGACAAAGGCGGTGAAGGTTCCGGCTGCGTTGGAGCCGCCACCCACGCAGGCCACCACGAAGTCGGGATCCCCGCCTATCAGCTCGTGCATCTGGGAGCGTGCCTCGTCACCGATCACGCGCTGGAACTGGCGCACCATGAGGGGGTAGGGATGCGGCCCCATGACCGAGCCGATGCAATAGTGGGTGTCCTCGACGCAGGCAACCCATTCGCGCATGGCCTCGTTGATGGCGTCCTTCAGGGTGCGGGAGCCGGAGTTGACCGGAACCACCTCGGCACCCAGCAGGCGCATGCGAAAGACGTTGAGAGCCTGGCGCTTCACATCCACCGCGCCCATGTAGACCGTGCACTTCAGGCCGAACAGCGCCGCGGCGGTCGCCGTGGCCACGCCGTGCTGGCCGGCGCCCGTCTCGGCGATGATGCGGCTCTTGCCCATCCGTCTGGTCAGTAACGCCTGGCCCACGACGTTGTTGATCTTGTGGCTCCCGGTGTGGGTCAGATCCTCGCGCTTGAGATACAGCTCGATCCCCAGGTCCCGGGAGAGGTTGGCGCAGTAGGTGACCGGGGTCGGCCTGCCGGCATAGCCGGCCAGGATAGCGTGGTACTCCTCCTGGAAGGCCGGGTCTTCCCAGGCACTCGTGAAGAGATCGTCCAGCTCGCGTACCGCGGTCATCAATGACTCCGGCACGAAACGGCCGCCGAACTCGCCGAAGTAGCCCGGCACGGGGCCCTGATTGGCAAAGGCAGAGCTCAAAGGTTCTCCTCCCAGTTGTAGGCCTCGCCGCGCCCGCCGCTGCGGGCGGCATCCTCGCCCAGGCGCTCGAAGGCGGCACGGGCGTTGGTGATGAAGGCGCGCAGCGCGACCGGGTCCTTGCGCCCCGGGGACCCCTCCACGCCGCTGGAGACATCCACGCCCCAGGGCTTGACGGTTGCGATCGCCTCGGCGACATTGTCGGGCTTCAGGCCCCCGGCCAGGATTATCCGCTTGCGCAGCCTGGGCGCGTCGATCAGCGACCAGTCGAATGCCAGCCCCGATCCCGGCTGCTCCGAGTCCAACAGGAGAGCGTCCACCGGATAGTCGAGATAAGGAGCGATGGACATCCCGTCGGCGGAGACAGCCTTGATGAGGAAGCGCACTCGCAGGCGCATCGCCGCGATGGTGCGGATGCCTTCAGAGCCGTGCAGCTGGGCTCCGGTCAGGCCGATCTCGTCGACCAGGTGGGCGACGATCTCGGGGTCCTCGTTCACGAAGACGCCAAAGGTCGCCACTTCCGAGGGGAGCCTCTTGACAATGTCGGCCGCTTGGGCGGGGGTCACGCGCCGGCGCGAAGGCGCCATTATGAATCCCAGGGCGTCGGCGCCAAGGGCCACGCTGAGCAAGGCGTCCTCTTCGTTGGTGATTCCGCAGATCTTTACGAACACCGCTACGCGCCGGCCCTTCCAGCCGCCACGAAACGCGCCGCCCCCGCGGCCGGGTCCGAGTCGCGCACCAGGGCCTCGCCCACCAGCATGGCGTCGAAGCCCGCCTCGGCGGCCATGGCCACCTGCTCCACGGTGGTTATGCCGCTCTCGATGACCTTGGCGGCCTGTCGGCCGACCTCCCCGATCAGCTCGGCCCCGAGCCGGTGATCGATGGAGAAATCGTGTAGGTTGCGCTGGTTGATCCCGATGATCCAAGCCCCGAGGTCGTTGGCGACCGCCAGCTCCTCGCGGGTGTGCACCTCCACCAGGGCGTCCAGGCCCAGCTCGGCCGCGATCATCATGAAGAACTCCAGCTGGTCCGCGCCGAGGGCGGCCACGATGAGCAGCACCGCGGAGGCCCCGGCCAGTTTGGCGTCGCAGATGTCGGCGATGTCGACGGTGAAGTCCTTTCGCAGGCAGGGGATCCCGACCCCCGCGCTGACGGCGCGCAGGTCGTCCAGCGAGCCGGAGAAGAAGCGCTCGTCGGTCAGCACCGAGATGGCGGCGGCACCTCCACGCTCGTACGACGCTGCCAGCGCGACCGGGTCGGGGATCTCGGCCAGCTCACCGCGCGAGGGGGAGCGCCTCTTGCACTCGGCAATCAGGGACACCTGCGCTTGTGGCAGCACCAGAGCGGAGCGCAAGGATGGTGGAGCAGGCGCGGCCTTGGCGCGCTCGAAGAGTTCATCGCGAGGGCGCGCGTCACGGGCCGCGCGCACACGGTGGTGGGCGACTATCTCCTCAAGGTAAGTCCCCTCCACCGACAATGTCCGCTGTACCTCCCGCGACCGGCTGATCCGCCCGGCTTGGATATCAGGCTAGTCACTCCGACACCTCCCGGCGGAACCGCAAGCCGGACGCCGGACACCTGCAGACGACGCCCGTCCGCGCCGACTTCGCAGCTAGGAGGGCCGAATCCCGGCCAGGCGCACCCGCCGCTCCTCCGCGCCGGCGGAGCCGGCCCGCTCCACCTCGGCGGGGTGGCGATTGCGGGAAAGCACGCACCAGGCGAGCTGGGGCCAGGAGGGGTCGTAGTCCGCGAAGGCGGCCGCCAGCGCCTCGGCCCGCTCCCCGGAGAGCTCCGCCACGGTCGTCACCCTGCCGACCGGGTCGTGCTGGGAGAAAAGCTCGTCGCCCGGAGCAACTTTGCCCTCGGAAACCGAGACCGCGAAGAGGCGGCGGGGCGGGGCCGCCTTGCGCGACTCCACTCGCTCCACCAGCTCCTGGCCGGTGTAGCAGCCCTTGGTGAAGCTGGCATAGGCCGACAGGTCTCCCAAGGAATTGGGAAGCGCTCCTTCATCGAGATCCACGCCCAGCGCCGGGACACCCCCCAGCATGCGCACTGCGGCCGAAAGGCCCTCGTCGACGTCCTGTCCATCGGATCTCACCCATCCAAGGCCCGGGGCGAGCGCGCTCGGTATCCCCTCCTTGGTGGCGGCAAGGTCCACCGCATAGGCGGGCGAGATCACCGCCTTGGTGCGGATGAGGAAGCGCGAGAGGCGCTCGGTCAGCGCCGTGGCAAGCGAGGGGTGGAGCACGAGCGCGAAGGCTTCGGGCTCCAGGCGTGCCAGCTCGGCCACGGCAATCATGTGGCCGTTGGGCTCCAGGAGCAGCGCGCGCGCCGCGGAGCCGACCGAGAGGCCCTCGACATCCTGAGTCAGCTGGCTGTGCAGGAACGGCGCTGCCTGCGCTCCCCGCACCTCCACCGCCGTCCCGGCCGCGCGAACAACCAGATTCGCCATTTTCCCGCCTCCTAGCCCGCCGGCAGCTCGTCCGCTACCGCGCCGGAGGCGATGGCCGCCGCCTCCAGAAGCGCACGCGCCTTGTTGTCGCACTCCGCAGATTCGCCGGCGGGATCC
>JAJZNF010000091.1 GCA_021847985.1 Actinomycetes bacterium
CTCGGCCAGGTGGCGGTTCAGGTAGTTGTGAGCCTCGCTTCCGGCGGCGGCGGCGGACAGCGCCTTCAGGTCGAGTGCCGGGAGAAGGCGCGGATCCGGAAAGCCGGTGGACAGGTCGTGAGTGGCGGCGCTGGACTGCTCCGGGAACATGTGGAACACGCGCGCTGCTCCCAGCGGTGGATTGCGCCGCACCAGCACTGTCCCACCCCGGCCCTGGCCCTTGGCCACCCCTCGGCGCTCCAGCTCAAGGTAGGCGCCGGCGACAGTTGTGGGGCTGACGCCCAATTCACGGGCAAGGGTGCGGATCGGGGGGAGCTTGGTCCCGAACGCTGCGCGGCGCGCGCCGGCGATTTCGTCGACCCTCTGCGCGATGTCGCGCGCCCCGCGCTCGCCCCCGAAGTCGGCACTCGTGAGCTCGAGAATCATTGACTGCTCCAATGTTTGTACTGATACAAAAATACCATAAAGTACCGAACAAAATTGACCGTGCTTGCGCTATCTTTGGGAGCATTGCCGTTCTATCAAGCGGGGGAACAATGTCTCACAGTGAGCTGCATCGCCGTCACAAGGCCGTCATGCCCAAGTGGCTTGGCCTCTACTACTCGGAGCCGATCGAGCTGGTTTCGGGTGAGGGATGCTACGTCACCGACCAGGACGGGGTGCGATACCTCGACTTCTTCGGCGGAATCCTGACGACCATGACCGGCTACGCGGTTCCCGAGGTCGTGGAGGCCATCCGCGACCAGGCGGGCAAGATGATCCACTCCTCGACCCTCTATCTCATCGAGCCGATGGTCGCGCTCGCGGAGCGGATTGCTTCACTTTCGGGCATCCCGGACGCCAAGGTCTTCTTTACCACCTCTGGCACCGAGGCCAACGACGCCGCCATGCTCTTTGCCACCGCTTATCGCCAGTCGAACCAAGTCCTTGCGGTGCGGAACTCCTATCACGGCCGCTCCTTCTCGGCCCTGGCTGTGACCGCGAACCCCGGCTATGCCGCCACCAACCTGTCGCCCTTCCAAGTCTTCTACATCCTGGGTGGATCGCGGATAAGGGGCAACCTGGCCGGCCTGTCGGACCCGGAGTACATCGCCCGTGGAGTTGCCGACCTTGAGGACCTCCTCGGCACTGCAGTCTCCGGACAGGTGGCCGCGCTCATTGCCGAGCCCGTGCAGGGGGTCGGGGGCTTTGCGCTTCCGCCTGACGGGTACTTCGGCGCCATCAAGGAAGTGCTCGACCGGCACGGCATCCTCTACATCTCCGATGAGGTCCAGACCGGCTGGGGCAGGACCGGGGAGAACTTCTGGGGCTATCAGGCTCATGGCATAACCCCGGATCTCATCACCTTTGCCAAAGGCCTGGGCAACGGGATGGCCATGGCCGGCGTGGTCGGCCGCGGCGGCATAATCGATGCCATGCCGGGCTCGTCGATCTCGACCTTCGGAGGTACGCCGCTCGCTTCGCGAGCCGCCCTGGCAAACCTCGAATACCTGCTCGACCACGACTTGCAGCAGAACGCCCTCAAGGTCGGAAGCCACATGATCGACAGGCTCCGCTCGGAGTGCGCCGGCAACCCGGTGGTCGCCGAAGTGCGTGGCAAGGGGTTGATGATCGGCGTCGAGCTGGCGCAGCCCGGCACGGTACAGCCCGCACCTGAACTGGCCACCAGGGCCCAGGAGGAGGCCAAGGCACGCGGGCTTCTGGTCGGTAAAGGTGGCATCGCCGGAAACGTGCTGCGCATCGCCCCGCCTCTCTCCATCAGCAGGGCCGAGGCGGACAGCGGCGTGGACGCATTGGTCGAGTCGCTGGCGGCGGCCGCAAACCTGTAGTTCGCAGAGTCGAGCATCATGGAAGTCGGAGGAGGGTCATTATGACAAAGCAGATCGGCCACTACATCGGGGGCAAGATCGTGACGCCCGAGGGGGCTCGACGCCTTCCCGTCTACGATCCGGGCCGGGGCGAGGTCGCCGGCGAAGTGCACCTCGGGGACGCTGCCCTGCTGGACAGCGCAGTTCGGCGTGCGGCGGAAGCCTTTCAAAGCTGGGGGCGCGCGCCGCTCAGCCAGCGCGCCCGGGTCATGTTCGCCTACCGTGAGCTGCTCGAGCGCAATATCGGCAAGATCGCGAAGGCGATCTCCGAGGAGCACGGCAAGACCTTGGCAGACGCGGCCGGAGAGGCGCGGCGAGGTCTGGAGGTGGTCGAGTTCGCCTGCGGAATTCCCCAGGTGCAAAAGAGCCAGTATTCCGCATCGGTCTCGCGCGGGGTGGACACCTATTCGATCCGCCAGCCGCTCGGCGTCGTAGCCGGAATCACACCGTTCAATTTCCCCGCCATGGTACCCATGTGGATGTTCCCGGTGGCCGTCGCGGTGGGTAATTCCTTCATACTCAAGCCCTCGGAGAAGGACCCCAGCACCTCACTGCTCCTGGCCGAGCTTTTCAGCGAGGCCGGCCTCCCTGAGGGCGTCTTGAACGTGGTACAGGGCGATCGGGAGGTCGTCGAGGCGATTCTGGATCACCCCGGGATCCGAGCGGTGAGCTTCGTGGGCTCAACCGCGATCGCCTCCTACATCTATCGCAGGGCGGCGGAGCAGGGCAAGAGGGTCCAAGCACTTGGCGGCGCCAAGAACCATATGGTCGTTCTTCCGGATGCCGACCTCGATGCTGCCGCCGACGCCGCGGTCTCCGCGGGTTACGGCTCGGCCGGGGAGCGGTGCATGGCGATCTCCGTGCTGGTGCCGGTAGGGGAGTCCGCCGAGCCGCTGCTCGAGAAGATCGTGGCTCGCCTGGGCGATCTCCGGGTCGGTTACGGCCAGGAGGACGGTATCGACATGGGGCCTCTCGTCACCCGCGAGCATCGCGATCGGGTGGCTGGGTTCGTCGCCAACGCCGCGGCCGAAGGCGCAACGGTCGTCGTCGACGGACGCGATCACGCCTCCACCAAGGAAAGCGGCTTCTACCTGGGCCCGAGCCTTGTGGACCGGGTTACGCCGGAGATGGACCTTTATAAGCAGGAGATCTTCGGCCCGGTGCTGTCTATCGTGCGGGCCAAGGACTCCGACGAGGCGATCAATCTGGTGAATTCGAACCCCTATGCCAATGGCGCAGCGATCTTCACCCGTTCGGGCTCGGCGGCCCATCGCTTCCAGGACGAGATCACGGCGGGAATGGTCGGTATCAATGTGCCCATCCCGGTTCCGGTCGCCTACTACTCCTTCGGTGGCAACAAGGATTCGCTCTTTGGCGACACGCACATCCACGGCGAGGAAGGCGTGAAGTTCTACACCCGCGGCAAGGTTGTCACCCAGCGCTGGGCGGACGAGCGGATGCCGGGCGTCGACTTCGGGTTTCCGCAGACCTGACTCCAGAGGCGCACTCACGGGGGCGGGCCTAGACTCTCTGATCGAGATGTTTGACCGACCCGCCCCCGGCGATGCCGTAGACGAGCTGGCCGCGTTCGACTACCAGCTGGACCCGGGCCTGGTCGCCCAACATCCCGTCGAGCCGCGCTCCTCGGCGCGCCTGCTTGACGCGACCGGAACCGCCCTGGCTGATCGCCACGTCTTTGACCTGCCCCATCTGGTGCTGCCTGGCGAGGTCGTGGTGGTCAACAACACCAGAGTGATGCCGGCGCGGGTGACCCTGCATCGGGAAAGTGGCGGACGCGTGGAGTTCCTCTTCCTGGAGGAACGCTCGGCCGGAGTCTGGCTCGTGCTGTGCAACCCGAGCCGCAAGGTGGTTCCCGGCAGCCGATTCTTCGATCCGGCCGGTGCCGAAGTGCTGGCAGTCGTAGGTCGCGAGGAGCGCTC
>JAJZNF010000029.1 GCA_021847985.1 Actinomycetes bacterium
GAGCGACTTCATCCACGCGCGCATCGGCTTGCCTTCCACCTGGAAGACCCCGATCGAGTCCGCGTCGCGCAGCATGCCCAGCGTCTTGTCGTCCGATAGGTCGACATTGTCGATGTCGGGGCGGCTTCCGGTGGTCTCTTCGATCAGATCGAGCGCACGCTCGATCACCGAAAGGGTTCTAAGCCCCAGGAAGTCCATCTTGAGCAGACCAAGCTCCTCCACACCATGCATCTCATACTGAGTGACGATGGGAGCCGAATCGGCGGAGGCCGTCGCATCCGGCTTGCGTTGGATGGGCAGGTACTCGGTCAGTGGCTCATGGGTAATTACCACCGCCGCGGCATGGATGCCGTCCTGGCGGCGCAGATTCTCCAGGCCCAAGGCGACCTCAACGGCCGCCTTTGCATCCGGGTCGGCCGAGACCATCTCGCGCAGCTCGGCGGCGACCTTGTAACCGTCCTCATACCCAGGGGTCAGCTCGAGGCAGGCGTGCAGAGGAGTGTCCCTGCCCATGACCAGCGGCGGCATCGCCTTGGCGATCCGGTCCCCCAGCGCATAAGGGAGTCCGAGTACACGGGAGGCGTCCCGGACGGCCGCCCGGGCCTTGATAGTGGAGAATGTGATGATCTGGGCCACGTGGTCGTACCCGTAACGCTCGGCCGCGTAACGAATCATGTCAGCCCGGTAACGCTCGTCGAAGTCCATGTCGATGTCGGGCATCTGCTTGCGCCCTGGATTCAGGAATCTCTCGAAGATCAGGTCGTAGCGAATCGGATCCAATTCAACGATGTTCAGGCAGTAGGCGACGCAGCACCCCGCCGCGGAGCCTCGGCCGGGGCCCACCCTGATCCCCTTGTCCTTGGCAAAGCGGATCAGATCCCAGACCACTAAGAAGTAGGCGCTGAATCCCATGTCGGCGATGACCGAGAGCTCGTAATCGATGCGCTCCACCACTTCCGGGGAGAGCTCGTCTCCGTAACGGCGCTTTGCACCCTCGTAGGCGAGGTGGCGCAGATAGGCAGCCGAGGAGTCCTCGTAGGTGGCAAGCCGGAAGCTTTCGGGCACGGGGAACTCAGGCAGCTTGGGCTTCCCGAACTCAATCTCCACCTGGCAGCGCTCACCAATTGCCAGCGTGTTGTCGCAAGCGTCGGGCACCTCGGCAAAGAGGGCCCGCATCTCCTCTGCGCTCTTGATGTAGTGCTCCTCGCCCTCGAAGCGGAAGCGTTTCTCGTCGTTCATCATGGCGCCCGTTTGCACACACAGGAGCGCATCGTGCGCCTTGTGGTCCTCCCTGTGGGTGTAGTGGGCGTCGTTGGTGGCGAGCAGTGGAAGTGAGAGGTCCCGGGCCAGCTCCACGAGAAGCGGGTTTGTCTTCTTTTGGAGGGCCAGCCCGTGGTCCTGCAGCTCCACGAAGAGGTTGTCCGGGCCGAAGATGTCCTTGAGCCGCGAGGCGTGCTCCCAGGCACCTTTCTTGTCGTCCCTGATCAAGGACTGCAGCACCAGGCCGCCCAAACAACCCGTTGTGGCGATGATCCCCTCGTGGTGCGCCTCCAGGAGCTCATAATCGAGGCGCGGCTTGTAGTAGTAGCCCTCGAGGTAAGCGAGCGAGGCCAGCTTTATAAGGTTCTTGTAGCCGGCGTTGTTCTCGGCGAGAAGAATGATGTGGTAGTAGAGCTTCTCGGCTCCACTCTCGCCGTCCAGCGAGTCGTCGACGCGGCCTCGCCGGGCCGGCCTGTCGAAGCGGCTACCGCCCGCCATGTAGGCCTCGATCCCGATGATGGGATTCACCCCGCGACGGTTTGCCTCCTTGTAGAAGTCGAGCACTCCGTACATGTTGCCGTGATCCGTGATCGCCATGGCCGGCTGGCTGTCCCTGACCGCCTTGTCCAGCGCATCCCCTATCCTCGCCGCTCCGTCGAGCATCGAGTATTCGGTGTGATTGTGCAGGTGGACAAAGGACTTCAATTCATGCTCCCCAGGGGATCCGGCAACGGATTCAACCCTATCCCGCATGCTCGTGCCGTATCCCGCCCCGAGGCGACGGCCGTGTTTCCAGTGGCGCCCCAACCCTATGCCGGGCCACTGCTAGCTTTGGGGCGGCAGGGCCAAAAAGGGCATGTCCAACAGGAGGCCACGATGCTAACCGTGGAGATGATCGAGGCTGGCGCTCGCCGCTACGGGCGCCGGATCGCTGTGTCCTCGCCACAAGGGACGATGACCTACGCCGATGTCGACGAACTTTCCAGCCGCCTGGCCAACACATTTTCCGGACTCGGCTTCGAGCAACTCGAACGCGTGGGCCTGCTCTTCGGCAACCACCTCAACACGATCGCGCTCGACTTCGCCTCCGTAAAGGCGCGCCTGACCCGGGTCCCCCTGAACGCTCGGCTGGCCGCCGCGGAACACATCTCGATGGTGACCGGTGCCCGGGTCAGGCGTGTCGTCTTCCAGCCCGAGCTCGCCGAGCGGGCACTCGAGCTGGAGGCGGCCATAGACGGTCTCGCGCTCTACTCCCTCGGGCCAAACCAGGCGGGCAAGCCCGACCTGCTAGACCTGGCCCACCAAGCCAGCGCCACCCGCCCTAGGCTCGCCTACGCGCCCGACGACCCCATCCTCGCCCTCTACACCTCCGGGACCACCGGAACCCTCAAGGCCGCCCTGCACACGCAGGCAAGTTACGCCGGAGTCGTGGCCAACATCATGGCCAACCTGGTCTTCCCCGCTCGCAATGACGTAATGGTGCACGCGGCGCCGTTGATTCACGCCTCGGGCACCTTCGTTCTCCCTTTCTGGCTTCGCGGGGGGCGAGCACATGTGCTGCCCGGCTTCGATCCCGGCGAATACATGCGCGCCTGTGAGTCCGAAGCAATCACACATGCCTCACTGGTGCCCACCATGCTGCAGATGCTTCTCGCAAACGCGCGCGTCGACGCGGACAGCCTGGCGCTGAAGTCGGTCATCTACGGAGCATCGCCCATGCCGGCCGCAACCATCGCAGAGGCGATGGAGGCACTTGGCCCGATTTTCACCCAGTACTACGGGCAGACCGAGGCGCCACTGGCCATTTCGGTGCTCGCCGCGGAGGACCACCTGGCGGCGGCCGAGCTGCTGAACTCCGCTGGCAGCCCTGCGGTGGATGCCCGGGTGCAGGTATTGGGAAAGGAGGGAGAGGAGCTTCCCTCGGGAGAGATAGGCGAGATAACCGTGGAGGCTCCCTTCGTAATGGCCGGATACCTCGACGCCCCTGAGCTGAACGCGAAGACCTTCCTGGCGCCGGGCAAGGTCCGCACCCGTGACCTCGGCTACTTCGACGAGCGCGGCTATCTGTATCTGGTCGACCGATCCTCCGACATGATCGTCACCGGCGGCTACAACGTCTACCCGCGTGAAGTCGAGGACGCGCTGCTCGCCCATCCGGCGGTGGCCGAGTGCGGCGTGGTCGGACGCCCCGACCCCAAGTGGGTGGAGGCGGTCGTAGCCTTCGTGACGCTTCGACCGGGGCACGAGGCGAGCGAGGACGAGCTGCGCGAGTTCGCGCGCCAGCGCCTCGCCGGGTACAAAGTGCCCAAGGAAATCCGGATATCGGGGCCGCTGCCCAAATCCGCCGTCGGCAAGGTCCTGCGCAGAGCGCTGCGCGACCAGGTTTAGGAGGAAACATGCCACTGGTCGAGGTCGAGCAGGACGGCGAGGTGGCATTGATAACCATCAATCGCCCCGAGGTCCGCAATGCGGTGAACCGGGCGTGCGCGGAGGAGCTGGCCCACGCCTTCCGGGAGTTCGAAGCCAGTGCCTCG
>JAJZNF010000084.1 GCA_021847985.1 Actinomycetes bacterium
GCCCCAAGGGCCGCAACGTCGTCCTGGAGAAGAAGTGGGGCGCTCCCACCATCACCAACGACGGTGTCTCCATCGCCAAGGAGATCGAGCTCGAGGACCCCTACGAGCGCATCGGTGCAGAGCTGGTGAAGGAAGTCGCCAAGAAGACCGACGACGTCGCCGGTGACGGAACCACCACCGCTACCGTCCTTGCCTGGTCGATGGTCCGCGAGGGTCTGCGCAACGTTGCCGCAGGCGCCAACCCGATGAGCCTGAAGCGCGGCATCGAGGAGGCCGTCGAGGCGGCGGTGGCGTCTCTGAAGAGCTTTGCTCGTGAGACGGACTCCAAGGACCAGATCGCACAGGTCGCCTCCATCTCCGCCGCCGACACCGAGATCGGCGGGCTCATCTCCGACGCCATCGACCGCGTTGGCAAGGACGGCGTTATCACCGTCGAGGAGTCCCAGACCTTCGGCATGGAGATGGACCTGGTCGAGGGCATGCGCTTCGACAAGGGCTACATTTCCCCCTACTTTGTGACCGACCCCGAGTCGATGGTCGCCTCGCTGGATGACCCTTACATCCTTCTGGTCTCCTCCAAGATCTCCACGGTGCGCGACATGCTCCCGGTCCTTGAGAAGGTCATGCAGACCGGCAAGCCGCTGGTGCTGATCGCCGAGGACGTCGAGGGCGAGGCCCTGGCGACCCTGGTGGTCAATAAGATTCGCGGTACTTTCAGGTCCGTGGCCGTCAAGGCGCCGGGCTTCGGCGAGCGCCGCAAGGCAATGCTGCAGGACATCGCCATCCTCACCGGCGGCCAGGTCATCTCCGAGGAGGTGGGACTCAAGCTGGAGAACACCACGCTCGACCTCCTTGGCCGTGCTCGGCGCGTCGAGATCACCAAGGATGAGACCACCATCATCGAGGGCGCGGGAAGCGACGACGACATTCGCGGCCGCGTGAACCAGATCAAGACTGAGATCGAGAACACCGACTCGGACTACGACCGCGAGAAGCTCCAGGAGCGCCTGGCCAAGCTCTCCGGCGGTGTGGCCATTATCAAGGTCGGCGCTGCGACCGAGGTGGAGCTCAAGGAGAAGAAGCACCGCATCGAGGATGCCGTCTCCACCACCAAGGCCGCGATCGAGGAGGGCGTTGTCCCCGGCGGCGGCGTTGCGCTTTTGCGTAGCCAGGCCGCGATCCTGGACCGTGCCGAAAAGCTCGAGGGCGACGAGGCCACCGGTGCCCGCATCGTGGCCAAGGCCGTCGAGGAGCCGCTCAGGCAGATTGCCGTGAATGCCGGCCTCGAGGGTGGAGTCGTGGTCGAGAAGGTGAAGGCCCTCACCAACCCTGCCGAGGGCTTGAACGCTGCCACCGGCGAGTACGAGGACCTCTTTTCCAGCGGCGTGATCGATGCCGTGAAGGTGACGCGTTCCGCGCTGCAGAACGCCGCCTCCATTGCGGCCCTCTTCCTCACCACCGAGGCCGTCGTGGTCGACAAGCCCGAGGAGCACGCTGCGGCGGCTCCGACGCCGGGCATGGAGGACTTCTAAGCGGTCCTCGGCTTCGCCGAGAGTCATTTTGAAAGGTGGGCGCGGTTTGCCGCGCCCACCTTTTGTTAACCCTGCACCTAGGGTTTCTCAGCAGATTCGCAGCCGCTGGGGCTGTCCAAAATTGCCTCGGACGCATAGTGTGTTGGGATAGTGGTTTTCGGCGCCGGAATCCCAGAGGTGCAGGTTTGCGCGAGGAGTTCACTCGCATCAGCAGGTGGATTCCCACCTTCGGCAAGTTTCACCCCTCTTCGTGGGTGGCAACGCCAGGGCTGTTCGGGCTCCTTGCCGTGCTGCTTTCCGGCTGCCTGACCAACCAGTACAACTTTTTCAATTACGTGAATCCCTCCGGCACCGACATGTATTTCAAGGTGCCGGCCAACTGGAGCGATTTCGGTCCGAGCATGGTCTTTTCGAGCGGTAAACAGCAGATTACTCCCAGCCAACTCGCCCAGTTGGAGACGGGTGAGTGGGCGGATGTCTTCTACGGCCAGCGCCAGGCGTCCCTCACCGTGATCACCGGGATCTTCTCCAGCCGCCCTTTTGGCATCGTGCAGGCGACCAAGCTGAATTCCGCGCAGCACGACACCTTTTCCATGGCCTCGCTGCGTACCCTGCTGCTGCCCGTGGACCCGCTCGGCAAGACCAGCGCGACGTCGGGCGCCAGCTATTCGGCCAGCAGCTACAGCGAATTCGTGACCAAGTCCGGAATGCGTGGATCGAAGATGGTGGTCCGCGTCAAGGAGAGCAGCGGTGCCACGTCGGTCCTGGACCAGGTTGCGGAGGTGGACGCCTCCACCAGCTGGGTGTACTTGATCGGCGTGGGGTGCTCGGCAACGTGCTACGCCCAGAACCGTACCGTCATCAACGAGATTGTCAACTCTTGGAGTGTTAGGAGCAGATGATGGACGATCCCACCATGGTGGGCGGGGCGAACCAAGGCCCCGACTTTGCGCCCCAAGAGGTCATCGAGATGAAGACCCGCCCCAAAATGGCCGGGTGGGACCGTGTGAAGATCCTGCTGGTGCTGCTGCTCGTCTTCACATTCCTGACAGCGGGCGCCATGGGGCAGAATCCGCTGATGTCGCTGGGCGACGGCATCAGGAAGGAGACCTCCAGCGCCTGGTGGCTGGTGCTTCTGATCGCGGTGGAACTCGTGCGCCAGGTCCACTACCTGATTTCGGAGCATTCCCCGGAGTGGAACACCTTCTTCAGCGAGGTCGTCTTCAAGAGCTTCAACGCCTCCTCGGAGAAGATGGACGATTGGACCAAGTACCGGGTCTCGCGGGCTCTGAAGATCATCGGCGTTCTGGCGGTCATCGACCTCGTGCTCGCCGCCCACTATCACCTCTCCGTATTCACCGCACTCTTCCAGGCGCCGGCGGCTTTCTTTGCGGCTCTGCCGCTGATTGCGCAGCTTGCCTTCGCCTTCGTCTTCATCCTCTTACAGTTCGTCGGACTCTTTTGGTTTCTTTCCAAGGGAGGCGTCGATGTCTACTTCCCGGGTGATGTCAAGACGCGCTTCTCCGACGTCTGGGGCCAGGACGCGGTCTTGGAGCGGATCCGCGAGAACATCATCTTCCTGACCGATCCTGAAACCATCGAGGCCCACGGGGGCTACGTTCCCGGGGGAGTCCTGCTCTGGGGCCCACCGGGAACCGGCAAGACGCTGATGGCGGAGGCGGTGGCCGGTGAGACCGAGACGCCGTTCGTCTTCGTCGATCCCGGAGCGTTCATCAATATGTTCATGGGCATCGGAGTGATGAAGGTCAAGGGGCTCTTTCGCAAGCTGCGCAAGCTGGCGGTGCGCTACGGAGGCGTCGTGGTCTTTTTCGACGAGGCCGATTCCCTCGGCAGCCGGTCGCTGCCGGTCCAGGCCGGGCCGCAGGTTGCAGGCGCCAGCCAGTTCTTCGGCCACGCCATGAGCTGCAACGGACTCAGCTATATCGATCCGGGCACCGCCTCGCAGCTGCTCAGGATGGGTGGCGTTGAGGACACGGACGAGCCCGGTCCGGGCCCACGTCGCGGGGTCATCAATCGAGTGGTTGGCGGTTTCGGCGGCATGGGAGGCGCCATGGGCGGCGACACCGGCACCCTGCAGGCGCTTCTAACCGAGCTTTCAGGCCTGAAGAAGCCGAGGGGCTTCTTCAATCGGACCGTGCGCCGGTCTCTCGGCCTCAAGCCCAAGGATCCGCCCAAGTACCGCATCCTGGTGATCATGGCCACCAACATGCCCGACTCCCTCGATCCG
>JAJZNF010000181.1 GCA_021847985.1 Actinomycetes bacterium
TCGTTTGACCACCAACCCGGTTTGGGCCAGACGCTCCGCAACAGCGGCCACCTGAGTGGTCTTACCAACCCCGTCACCGCCTTCGAGTACCAGAAAGCGGCCGCGCCTCGGTTCAGTCGGCATTGCTCTTTCGAGCCACTGACGTTTTGCGCGTCGTCTTGGCCTTCGTGCCCTTCGCTGCCGTCTTTTTGGTGCCGGTCACCGCCGTCCTGCGGCGAGTCGTCTTGGCTGCGCCCTCCGGGACGCTTGCACGCTTCTCCGCCAGCAGCTCGACTGCTCGTTCCAGCGTCAGCCCCTCCTCGACCTCGAACTGCTTGACCGAACAGTTCACCTCGCCATCGCTGATGTAGGGGCCGAAGCGGCCGGAGCGGAGTACCACCTTGCGGCCATCGGGGTCGGCACCGAGCTCCAAAGAGGTGGAACTGCGCCGGCCCCGCCCCGCTTGAGGCGTCGCCAACAGCTCGAGGGCATCGGGCAGGGTAATCGAGAAGATGCGCTCCTCGGAGTCAAGGTTCCTAGAGGTAATGCCGCGCTTTATGTAGGGGCCAAACTTTCCGTTGGCCGCCAGGACCTCCTGCCCGCCTTCCGGATCCACGCCGACCACCCGCGGAAGGGATAGAAGCTCGACAGCTTCCTCCAAGGAGACGGTCTGTGGTGTCATGCTCGAGAAGAGGGATGCGGTCTTCGGCTTCTCGCCCTTGGGCAGAGTCTCGGCATCACCCAGTTGCACAAAGGGCCCGAAGCGGCCAACCTTCACGTAAACGGGTTCGGCTAGCTCAGGATGAACGCCGAGGAAGCGATCCGACTGGACCGTTGCCAACAGCTCGAGTGCCTTCTCGATCGTCAGCTCGTCGGGAGCGATACCCTCGGGGACCGGAGCGGTCTTCTCGCCCATTTGGATGAACGGCCCGTAGCGGCCGACTCTGACCACGCACTCGCCGCCATCCGGCCCCATTCCCAGGGGGATGGTGTTGATCGCCCTCGGGTCGATCTCCTCCAGCTGGCTCTCCACCAAATCCTTCAACCCCGGGGCGTGGTTGCCGTAGTAGAACTGCTCCAGGTAGGGGATGGCCGGCTCTTCGCCATTGGCGATCCTGTCCAGGCGATCCTCGAGCTCCGCCGTGAAGTTGTAATCGACGAGCGAGCCAAAATACTGCTCGAGAAGGGTCACAACGGCGAAGGCGACAAAGGAGGGCACCAGCGCGGTTCCCCTCTTGAAAACGTAACCGCGATCCTGGATGGTGGAGATGATGCTGGCGTAGGTGCTCGGCCTGCCGACCCCCAGCTCTTCAAGCGCCTTTACCAGGGACGCCTCGGTGAAGCGGGCGGGCGGGGTGGTGGAATGGCTCGCGGTGCGAACCTCCGAGACCGGCACGCTCTCACCCTCGGTAAAGACGGGGAGAATGGCCTCCCTCTCGTCGCCGGCATCGTCCCCGTCGTCGATGTCCTCAACATAGACGCGAAGAAATCCAGGGTGGGCAATGGTGGTGCCGGAGGCAGCGAGGTAGGCGGTTGCCGGATTGAGTACCGCCCCCTCGGGGCTTCCGACCGGGCCGCCCAAGCCAAGCCGGGCTGAGAAGCGGACGGTCACCGAGGTTCCGGTGGCGTCCGTCATCTGGGAGGAAATGGTCCGCTTCCAGATCAGGTCGTACAGTTTGAGTTCGTCGGAGCCGACCACACGGGCGATCTCCGCCGGGTTGGCCCAGCGGTCGCCGGCGGGCCGAATGGCCTCGTGCGCTTCCTGGGCGTTCTTTACGGAGTTGCGATAGTTGCGTGCCCCCTTGGGCATGAACTCCGGCCCAAAGGTGTGCGAAATGATGGATCGGGCTTGGGCGATGGCCGCCTCGGCAAGATAAGTCGAGTCGGTCCTCATATAGGTGATGTGGCCGGCTTCGTAGAGGCGCTGAGCCGCGGCCATGGTCCGCTTGGATGAGAATCTGAGCTTGCGCCCCGCCTCCTGCTGCAGGGTCGAAGTCCTAAAAGGCGGGGCGGGCGAGCGGCGATACGGCTTGGACTCCACAGCGTCGACAACGAGGGAGCGGGGCCGCAAATCGTCGGCGACCGACTGCGCCGAGCGCTCGTCCAGAACGATTAAGCTCGCGCTCTTCAGCCTTGCCGGGTCGAGGTGTCCATCGGAGGCGAAGTCGCGGCCGACCGCCACACGGGCCGAGTCCAATGCCGTCAGCGTCGCCTCGAACGACGATCCCTGCTTGGCTCCCGCCACCCTGACTGAGCAATACGAGGCGCTGGAGAAACTCATGCGCTCGCGTTCGCGCTGCACGAGAATTCGCGTGGCAACGCTTTGCACACGTCCGGCGGATAGCGCCGGCTTGACCTTCTTCCAAAGCACCGGAGAGACCTCGTACCCATAGAGGCGGTCGAGGATGCGGCGCGCTTCCTGGGCACTGACAAGGTCGGCGTCAATTGAGCGCGTGTGTTCGATGGCCTCGTTGATGGCCGACTCGGTGATCTCATGGAAGACCATGCGGCGCACAGGCACCCGCGGCGCCAGCACCTGCGTCAGGTGCCACGCGATGGACTCGCCTTCGCGATCCTCGTCTGTCGCCAAATAGAGCTCGCTCGCCTGGCCCACCAAGTCCTTCAGCCGTTTGACCTGAGCGCGCTTTTTGTCACTCACCACGTAGAGCGGCTTGAAGCCGTTCTCCACGTCGACGCCAAGCCGGGCCCACTTCTCCTTCTTCAGAGCGGCCGGTATCTCCGAGGCGCTTGTTGGCAGGTCCCGAATGTGCCCGATCGAGGACTCCACCAGATAACCGGGGCCCAGGAATTTGGAGATCGTCTTCGCCTTGGCCGGTGACTCGACTATGACAAGTGGTTTCGCCATCTGTTGCCCAAACTATTCCGCTGCCCGGCTGCGGGCGCGGACCCTTTCTGCCCTAACAAACATACGGGCACACGGCCGCCGCCTTGCGTGCCGGGCGGAAATTCCCAGTCCAAGTGCAGCGCCGCGAAGCCGCGCTAGTCTTCCACCTCGACAGGTGCGAATTCGTACGTCGGGTTCATGATGGCGATGTGGCCCTCGATCTCGCCGACAGTCCCCTCGGCGGTCATCCGCCTACCTGGCTCGATGCCCGGCACCTGGCGCTTGCCCGCGAAGACGAGCAGGATGGCCCCGGTGCCATCTTCGAGGCGCACTGCCAATGACGGTACCGAGTCCATTGGCTGCACCCTTACCGACCGGACGCGCCCCGCCACCTTGGCACGGCGTCGATAGACCACGTCTCCAATCGCCATGGTGCCCTCGAGAAGGCGTGCTCCGAACGCCTCGGTCTCATGGGCCGAGATCGACTGCTCCTTCTCCCCGGAGGGCTTGGGACGGTAGTCGAAAATGACCTTGTCGGTTCCTCCGATCACGACTTCGAAGGGAATGATCGTGGCGTTCACGTGCGGAATCTGAGAAAGCACCTTCGCCAAGGCGTCAGCCGTACGATCGTGCAGAATCCGCTGCATGAATCCTGGATAGACACGCCTCGGCAAAAGAACCGTGACCTCGGAATCACCGGGAAGCGCCGCCTCGGCGACCACATCGAGGGCGGCACGGCGGATCCGCCGGTCGGCGCACTCGACCACCTCCAGGTCGAGATGGCTCACGCCCAGCCTCGACCACTCCTGCTCGAGGGTTCGTGCCTCCTTCGTGTCGATCTCTATGTGCACCGCCCTTATCTCGTCAGGGGTGAGGGTGCGCGCATATTGAATGGCACGTGCGGTAGCCAGGTCCA
>JAJZNF010000237.1 GCA_021847985.1 Actinomycetes bacterium
ATCCGACCGTAGGGGTGCACCTTGGCCCTGAATCCCTGGTGGTCGGGGTCCTGAGCGGTGCGTCGAGCCTCTAAGGGGACATCGCCCGGCCGTCACAACTGCAATACCGGGTCGTCGAGAGTCGACCCCGCCGACGAGGAGGAGTGAGCCACAAGGACAGGCTCCCAGATGACAAAGCAGTGCGGCGCCAGTTCGCGCACCACGCCCAGGAAGGCCTCAACGCGTTCGGGAGCATCGAGCACCTCCACGGCAATCGGGGGTTGTCCAGATGCCCCCGGAAAGCCTCCGGGCTGTGTTCGGCCCGTGAACCCGAAGCCCTCGATTCCTCGCCACACCGTGGCACCGGCCATCCCCTCTTCGCGGGCGCGCTCGACTATCACCTCGTAGAGGCGCCGATGGCCCACGCGATCCTCTTCCCTCAGAAAGATCACCATCCTCGTCGCCGCCTCGGCCACCGCCATTGCGCACCTCCAGCGCCACACTTGTCAAGCCCTCGATCGCATAGTAGCCCCGGACACGGCAGGGTGCCGGGCTCCCGCCCTGCCGGGCACAGGGCCCAAGCGCGCAAACCGCGGTGCACGTGCTCAGCCCGCGACGCCGACATCAGGCGCGACGCGATCCGGGCCCCGCGGGCAGCCCCGATCCACCCGTCCACCGCGAAATCTCCTTGCGTGCGCGCTAGGCGCGCCGGCGCGGATCCAGCTGCGAGCCGAACCAGCCGGTCCCGCCTTGGCAACACCTGACACCCCTGGATCGGCGGCCACGAGGTCGGCCCGGCGGATTGAGTATCAATCCTGGTTGGTTGCCGCCTGGAGACGACGCGCCGCAACAAAGACGGGCAGCGCCGCCAACTCGGCAATCAGCGAGAACAGAACTACGAGCGGCAGCGAGATACCGAATAGAAGGCCGATCACTGTGCTGCCGAGGAACCAGGCGACGCCGTAGCCGCCGGTGAAGATACCAAAGGCGGAAGCCCGGCGGTCCTGGCCAACCATCCTGGCCACGGCAGCCGGAATGATCGATTCCTGGACGCCGGAGCCAAGTCCCCATAACACGACACCCGCAAAGCTGAGCCAGAAGCCCCCGAGGAAGGCAAGCGGGGCGTACAGAGACGAAAGCAGCGTAAGCGGGAGCAGTAGGCGCATGCCAAAGCGGTCGAAGAGGCGTCCGAAGACAAGCGACCCGGCGCCACCGACCGCCATGGCCACTGCGTAGAATACCGGGACTAACTCGGTCGACACGATTCGTGACTTCTCGAAGTGATACGCGATCAATGGGAAATCGGCAAACCCAGCTGCCACCAGGGCTGCCGCCAGGAGATACAGCCAGAAAACCCTGGGCATCCGATCGGAGGTTGAGAGCTTGGGAGCGGAGGATTCCAAGTGCTCAGGGTGTGGATAGGAAAGCCGGGCCACCGCCAAGAAGGACAGCTCTATCACCGCCGGCACCGCCAAGAGAGCGAACGCCACCTTGTAATCGCGATGTCCGATCAGCAGCACAATAGCAACGAAAAGTGGGCCGAAAGTGGCACCGAACTGATCGAGCGCCTCGTGCACTCCGAAGGCCCATCCGTAGCCGATCTCGCTGGCAGCGTGAGCCAGCATGGCGTCACGCGGGGGATTGCGGATTGCCTTTCCAACTCTTTCCAGCAGAATCAGAGCCGCCGCGACCTCCCAACTGCCCGCTAGGGCAAGCAGGGGTACGACCGACATTTGTAGAACGTAACCGGCAATGGCGATAGGCCAGTATCGCCCGGACCGGTCCGCACCCGGGCCGGACAAGAGGCGGATCCCGTAGCCAAGCAGCTCACCAGCGCCTGTCACCATGCTGATGGCCAACGCCCCTGCTCCGAGCAGTCCGAGATAGGGGCCGATGACGCTGCGAGAACCTTCGTAAGTGAAGTCGGCGAAGAAACTCATCACGCCGACCATCAGCACAAAGCGGAGTGGCGCCGAGGTTGGACGCCGCCTGCCGACCGAGCCGGCAGGCGAGTTGCGGCGTGGATGTTTCGCACCCGTTTGGCTCATTTACTAACCCCGTCGGACTGTGCACGCAGCCGGACGACGCAACTGCGGCGCATTCGAGCCACCGCTGTTCCGGCGCGATCATTCGTGGCCCGCTGCTCCAGGCCCGACCGATCGTTCCCCACCCGGCCTGGCCCACTCCGGTTAAGTCGATGGTAACACCCATGGGCAGGGGACCGCTTTGATGACAGCATGCTCATCGCACCGTACTATCCACAAAGCGGCCAAAAAATAGCGAACCGCCATCCATGCGGACCGTCTCGCGCCCCGAGCACGGATGAGGGATTGGGTGCCGGTTTGCCTCGGACCTCCGAGATACCAACCCTATCGGCAGCGCATCTTCGCGCGCCCAGGCGCCCCCACGTTGCCGATTCATCAAGTGACCCCGACACAGCCTCAGCGCGTGTGATGATCTTGTTGATGGTCTCTCTCCTGATGCTGCGCCACGCCAAGTCGGATTGGCAGGCCGAATACGGCCCTGACGACCTCCGTCGCCCATTGGCGAAACGAGGAATGCGCGCGGCGCGCACTATCGGCCGGTTTCTTGCCGAAACCGGCCAAGTTCCCGACCGCACCCTGGTATCGCCCGCATTGCGAGCTAAACAGACGGTGGATCTCGCAGTGAGCGCCGGCAACTGGGAATGCCCTGTCTCGGTCTGCGACGAACTCTATCGCGAGGTGGACGACGTCCTCGGCGCGATACGAGGCAGGGGCGGCGATTCCAAACTGCTGATGATCGTCGGCCACCAGCCCACCTGGTCACTAACCGCCTCGAAACTGGCGAACGGTGCTCAATTCTGCTTACCCACCGCCTCGCTCCTCCGGCTCGACTTCGACGAGGACAACTGGACCGCGGTTCGGGGGAACGGGCGGATCAGATGGCTGGTTTCCCCTCGCCTGCTCGCCTAAGAATGCCGAACCCGGCACGTCCGGCAGGGCGCCGGGCAAGGCGGGCGGCAACGGGATGGGCAGGAAGCGACAGGCACAGGAATGATCGCCATCCACAGCCATGGTGACGTACTGCCAGGGCGTACTTCGCACCTCCCGCCGAGCGATTTCTGCCAAGAGCTGGGAGGCAGCACTGAATTGCGGCAGCAGGCCTGCGCGGAGTTCTCCGGGCGTACCTACACGGATCTTCGTCGCGTCGGCCAGGAGAACTGCGGGGGTTGTCGTCGGCGTGAATCGGCAGCGGGCCGAACTCCGGGACCGAGTCCCGGCCTTTCGCTGGACACCCAGTATGGGGCATCGGCTCGAGCGGTGCACTCTTGGCGGTTGCTCCAAGGAGCGCTATCATGGTCCACAACGGCGATGGAGCTCGCTGCTCAAGCCCCAAGGGCTGATGGCTCCTACCAAGTGACAAGTTCGTTTGGCAGGAGCGTCGCAGTGAAGATTCAGAAATGTCGTTCGCGGGTGGCAAACCCAGGAAGGGGTCGGCAGCCGGTCCGGCATAATCTTTCAGTTGGCCCCCGCCGCTCGAGACCCCGCGCGATAGATCCGTGGGCTCCCTCGCCCGCGCCCGTCAGCTACGCCGGTCGAGCCCACCGATACGAAATCCTCCCGGGTATCCACACCCGCTCCCCTCAAATCGTGCCGGCCGGTCACGCGGCAGGCCGGCAACGCCCACTCCCCCGTAACGGGATCGAGGGCGACATCGCCCTCGATCCCAGGGGCGACAGACCGGGTCGTAGAACCGCTGCATCCGCCGCCG
>JAJZNF010000288.1 GCA_021847985.1 Actinomycetes bacterium
GGCACCCGCGTAGGCGCTGTTGTTTAGGACGAAGGATGGGTCCTCCCGCCACTCCTGGAAGAGTCCAGCGCCGAAACCCGTGCGCTCAATGCGCTTCAGCCAGTCGGAGGGGATGATCTGGTCGGTGTCGACGTCGCTGCGCTCGAGCGGCAGCCCGCGCCCTGCAATCTTGGTGATCTTTTCCATTTCCTGGTGCTCTTTCCTTGAGTTCTCGGCTAGAGGTCCGCTGGAGTTGCGAAGTGTCCGGCGACTGCGGTGGCCGCGGCCACCTCGGGGGAGACGAGGTGTGTCCGGCTGCCTTTGCCCTGGCGGCCCTCGAAGTTGCGGTTGGAGGTGGAGGCGCAGCGCTCGCCCGGCTGCAGGTTGTCGGGGTTCATGCCCAGGCACATGGAGCAACCCGCCTGGCGCCACTCGAAGCCGGCCTCGGTGAAGATGCGATCGAGGCCCTCCTCCTCCGCTTGCGCTTTGACGAGCCCCGAGCCGGGGACGACCAAGGCGCGGAGGCCGGAACGGACCTTGCGTCCTTCCAAAATCTTGGCCGCTGCTCTCAGGTCCTCGATTCGCGAGTTGGTGCACGAGCCGATGAAGACGGTGTCCACCTGCACGTCGGCGAGGCGCGTGCCGGCCTCCAGCCCCATGTACTTGAGCGCACGCCGTGCCGCCTCCTGGGAGGCGGGGTCGCCGAAAGTGGCGGGATCCGGTACCGAGGCGGTGATCGGGGCCACCTGGGATGGGTTGGTTCCCCAGGAGACGTAGGGTACGAGCTTGGTCGCATCGATGTGCACAACCTTGTCGAACACGGCGTCTCCATCGGTGACCAGGGAGCGCCAGTAACGCTTGGCTTCCTCGAACGCCTCGCCCTTGGGGGCGAAGGGCCGTCCTTCTATGTATGCGAAAGTGGTCTCGTCCGGAGCGATCATGCCGGCACGCGCACCGGCCTCGATGCTCATGTTGCAGACGGTCATCCGCGCCTCCATGGAGAGCTTGCGGATGGCCTCACCGCGGTATTCGATCACATAGCCGATCCCGCCGCCCGTGCCGATCTGCCCGATGATTGCAAGGATCAGATCCTTGGCGGTGACCCCTGCCGGGAGCTCGCCGTCAACCTCGACCGCCATGGTTCCCGGCTTCACCTGGGGCAGCGTCTGGGTCGCCAGCACGTGCTCGACTTCGGAGGTCCCGATTCCGAAGGCCAGGGCACCGAAGGCGCCGTGCGTGGCGGTGTGGCTGTCACCGCACACGATGGTCATGCCGGGCAGTGTGAGGCCCTTCTCCGGGCCGATGACATGCACAATGCCCTGGTTGCGGCTGCCCATCGGGTAGAGGGTTATGCCGAACTCGGCGCAGTTGGCCGAGAGCGCCTCCAGTTGCTTGCGCGAGATGGGGTCGGCCACCGGCTTGTCGATGTCCTTGGTGGGCACGTTGTGGTCGGCGGTGGCAATGGTCAGGTCCGGCCGGCGCACCTGGCGGCCGGCCATGCGCAGGCCGTCGAAGGCCTGGGGAGACGTCACCTCATGGAGGAGGTGCATGTCGATGAAGAGGAGGTCCGGCTCGCCGGCACCGTGGTGGGCAACGTGGGTGTCCCACACCTTTTCACTCAGGGTCTTGCCTGCCATACCTTGCTCCTAGCGGTCGCGGCGGCCGTGCGATTCAGCGACTGGGGAATGGGCCGTCTTTGCCATCGAGAATACTTTCCCGATCGAGAAAATGCCCTGCTTTGGCCACAAAGTGTATACAAATGTTTGCTCTGGGAGCGCGCGCAACGGTTCACCAGGGCGCCAACGACTATCCTGGGACCGTGGCAGAAACACTCACCAGACAAGCTTATGACCGCTTGGTCGAAGAGCTCGATGAGCTCACGACGCGCGGCCGCATCGAGATTGCCAAGGTGATCGAGGCAGCCCGCGCCCTCGGAGACCTGAGCGAGAACGGCGATTACCACGCCGCCAAGGACACCCAGGGCAAGATGGAGGCGCGCATCCGCCAGATACAGTCCATCCTGCGTGACGCCGTCGTGGTGGATGAAACCACACTCTCAGACGAGGTCGCGGTGGGATGCACCGTGACCCTGCGCTACGTGGGCGACGAGGACTTGGAGACCTACTTCTTCGGCTCGATCGAAGAGAAGCGTCCCGGACTTGCTTCGCTTTCGCCCTCCAGCCCGCTCGGCCAGGCCCTGATTGGACGCAAGGCCGGATCGGTCGTCTCGTACCAGGCGCCGGGAGGCCGGCTCGAGGTGGAGATAGTGTCGGTCGGCCGTTAGCTCCGCCTAACGCCTGCTTTTGGGATCCACCGTCGCTATGGCCCTTCGGGGCTGCGAGAATTAACTATCATTGGCAAAGGAAGCCGTGGTCAACGTTGGGCTGTGGCGTTGCTCCCTCTTTCCCGTTCTGAATCACCTGAGCGATCCGGGCAGGTCCGACCGGCCGACGGGTCTCTCGTTCCTGGAAGGCACAGGAAAGCCAAGATGGATCTCCAGCTAAGTGGCAAGTCGGCTCTGGTCACCGGAGGCACCAGGGGCATTGGGAAGGCTATCGTCGAGACACTTCTCGAGGAGGGCGCCAAGGTATCATTCTGCGCGCGCAACCAGGACGAGGTTCGCCGGACTGAAAAGGACCTCGCGGGCAGATGGCCGACCGTCAGAGGTACGGTCCTTGACGTGGCCGATGGTGAGGGCGTGGCTCGCTGGGTCGAGGATTCCGCCGCCACTTTCGGGGGAATAGACATAGTCGTGAACAACGTCAGCGCCCTGGCCATCCCCGAGAGCGAAGAGAACTGGCAGACCTCGATCGCAGTCGACCTTATGGGCACGGTCCACGTCTGCAAGGCGGCGCTGCCCCATCTCGAGCGAAGCGGCTCACCTTCGATTATCAACATATCCAGCGTCTCCGGACGCGAGGTCGACTTTGCCGGAGGTCCATACGGTACGGTGAAGTCGGCGATCATTGCCTATACGGCTCATCTTGCCTTTGCGTATGCGGCAAAAGGGATTCGTGCCAACACGGTCTCGCCTGGCAACACCTATTTCCCCGGCGGCGTATGGGAGAGCATCGAGCAAGGCAATCCGGAACTCTTCAGGATGGCCATGGACCTCAATCCAACCGGCCGGATGGGATCTCCGCAGGATACCGCCAACGCTGTGGCGTTTCTGGCCAGCCCGCGTGCTGGCAGGATCTCGGGCACCAACCTGGTAGTTGATGGCGCTCTCACTCGCGGAATTCAGTTCTGAGATGGCCGCCGACCAGGTGCGAAGCGCGGCGGGGTCTGAGACTGGACCGTTGCCGCAGAACCCGTTCAAGCTCAGGCATGTGCCCAAGTGGAACGACGTCTCCGATTTCCTGAGCATCCGCGCCCCTCGCTTGGACTATTCGCGTGCGCGTGTCGAGGCATGCGCTGACATCTGGGATTTACGCAAGCTGGCGCGCAGGCGAACGCCGGTGGCGGTTTTCGACTACGTGGACGGCTCGGCCGGGAGCGAGATAACCCTGGCACGCCAGCGCGACATCTACTCGCGGATCGAGTTCGAGCCCCGGGTTCTGGTTGATGTGGCGAACGTGAAGACCCGGACCACGATTCTCGGCGTGGAAAGCGACTGGCCATTCGTTTTTGGCCCGACAGGCTTTACACGCATGATGAATCACGAGGGCGAAGTGGCGGTGGGCCGGGTGGCCGCCCGCCACGGAGTCCACTACGCTCTCTCGACTCTCGGAACCACCTCCCCGGAGGA
>JAJZNF010000301.1 GCA_021847985.1 Actinomycetes bacterium
CGTGCGCGAATGGAAGGCATCACGTGACCCCCGAAAGGTTGAGGCTGCGCTTGCGATGCTGGCCGAGGCGGCCAAGACCGGCACGAACATAATGGAGCCCTCCATAGCGTTGGCGCTGGCAGGCGGTACGACGGGCGAATGGGCGGGGACCCTGCGGGAGGTCTTCGGCGAGTTCCGAGCCCCTACCGGCATCGCCAAGGTGAAGGCCAAGCCGATCGCCAGCCTCGACAAGGTTCGATCTCGGGCGCGCGCCCTTCCCGGAGGTCCGCCACGAATGCTCGTGGCCAAGCCCGGGCTGGACGGCCATTCCAACGGCGCCGAGCAGATCGCGGTCGCAGCGCGGGATGCGGGCTTCGAGGTCATCTACCAGGGGATTCGCCTAACTCCGGCACAGATCGCCAACGCGGCACTGGAAGAGGATGTCGACGTGGTGGGAATCTCCATCCTCTCCGGCTCGCACCTCGAGCTGGTCCCAGAGATCGTGAACCGGATGCGCACCCTGGGGAGCGAGGCCGTAGTCGTGGTCGGGGGCATCATCCCGGAGATCGATCATGCCGCGCTGCGCGGCGCCGGAGTAGCCGCGATCTACACCCCTAAGGACTTCGAGATCGCCGCCATCATGGACGACATCGAGCGGTTGGTGGCGCAGCGGCGCGGGATTGGCGACTGAACTCGATCTGCGCTAAAAACTGAGCTGCAGCGTGCCGAAAGTACCTGAGATGGATAGAGTTCAAACTCCGCTCGCAGCCATAGCGGTTTCACTGGTGGCTGCAATCGCGGCCTGGGCATACCGCCCGCTGATACTTGTGTCGGCGGCAGCGTCGCTTGTCTGCGCCTGGGCCCTGATAAACGCGCACCGGAAGGTGACAGCAACCGCTTCGGCCCTGGAGCCGGGTTCCGGTGAAGAGACGGCCTCGGCGCCGACTCACGGGATCGAGCGGCACAACTCATTCCAAGAGCACCTGAGCAATGATCCGGACACGGGCTTCATCACCTATCCGGTATTTGCGGCCATCCTCGAGGCGAAGGTTGCGACGGCCAGGCGCCGCCTATGGCCGGTCACCGTCGTACAGCTGGAGCTGGGCCTGGGTGCGGACGCAATCGAGTTGAGCGACGTCGGGACCAATGCAATCCTGGGATTCAGCGCCCTGTTGCGCGCGACCGTCAGGGAAGCGGACGTCTGTGCGCGCATCGGGAAGTACCGCTTCGCCCTCATCCTCGAGGACACGGACGAGGAGGGCGGAGCCTGGGCGGCAGAGCGCCTCCAAGTCGCACACGTGCGCTCCGGTGTCACCCTGGTGGAAAAGATCTCCGCCGGCGTAGCAGGGTACCCCACCAACGGCGCAAGCCCGAAGGAGCTGCTCGGACGCTCGAGCATGGCGCTTGAGCGAGCCCTGGCAAGCCTGGAGGAGCCAGGCGTTGGCCGCGTTGTGGTGGCCCCTAGCGTCCCGTACAAGGGCTAGCGCAAGGCCCTAGGGTTGCTACCAGGGCCTGGGCCTCGCCAGCACCACTGGCGCCGCCCACCACCGGCCTGAGAAGCGCCAGCCCGGGGCCGGGGCCCTGTCGGGCGCTGCGGCTTCAGTCCCAGCGGATGCCAGCAAGGCAAAGGCCGCAGCGATGGCGGCGATGGCCTCTTCGTCGGTCGGGATCGGGTCCTGGGTTACCATACGCGCAGCTCCTAAAGCGGAACGTTGCCGTGCTTGCGCTTGGGAAGGTCCTCACGCTTGCTTGCCAGCGCCGCCAGCGACTTGATCAGGATGCGACGGGTATCGGCCGGATCGATGACATCGTCGACGATTCCGCGCTCAGCCGCCACGTAAGGGTTCGCATAGCGGTCGATATACTCCTCCACCAGCTCCTTGCGCCGCGCCCCAGGATCAGCAGCTGCGGCGAGCTCACGCCTATAGACCACCTCGACCGCCCCTTGCGGGCCCATGACCGCCAGCTCGGCGGAGGGCCAGGCGTATGCGAAGTCCGCCCCGACCGCCTTGGAGTTCATGACGACGTAAGCGCCGCCATACGCCTTTCGAGTGATCACGGTGATGCGAGGCACCGTCGCCTCGCAGTAGGCGTAGAGGAGCTTGGCGCCGTGACGGATGATGCCGCCGTACTCCTGGTCCACACCGGGAAGAAAGCCCGGCACGTCCACGAAGGTGACGACTGGAATGTTGAAGGAGTCACAGGTGCGGACGAATCGCGCCGCTTTTTCGGAGGAGTCGATGTCCAGGACGCCCGCGAGCACGGCCGGTTGGTTGCCGACAACCCCGATCACGTTCCCATTCAGGCGGCCGAAGCCACAGGTGATGTTCGCGGCCCAGTGCGGAAAATACTCCATGTACTCGCCGTCGTCCAGCACAGCCTGGATGACTTTCTTCATGTCATAGGGCTGGTTGGGGCTGGTCGGCATCATCTCGGCCAGCTCGGGGATCAGGCGCTCGGGATCGTCAGTGGGCTCGACGCTGGGTGGCGTCTCGAGATTGTTGGAGGGAAGCATCGAGAGGAGGTACCTAACCTCGTCCAGGACCTGCTTCTCGTCGTCGAAGACGAAGGTGGCGACACCACTCTTGGTTGCGTGGCTCATGGCCCCGCCCAACTCCTCGAGGGTCACGTCCTCACCGGTAACCGTCTTGACCACGTCCGGGCCGGTAATGAACATGTGGGAGGTCTCTTTGACCATGAAAATAAAGTCCGTCATGGCCGGTGAGTAGACCGCTCCTCCGGCACATGGGCCAAGAATCACGCTGATCTGGGGGATCACTCCCGAGGAGGCCACGTTGCGATGGAAGATCCCGCCGTAGGAATGGAGTGCTGCGACACCCTCCTGTATTCGGGCCCCGGCGCCGTCGTTGAGGCCGATCATGGGCACGCCGACCGAGGTCGCCAGGTCCATCACCTTGTGGATCTTCTCCGCGAAGACCTCGCCCAGCGCTCCACCGAAGACCGTGAAGTCCTGGGAGAAGACGCATACCCTGCGGCCGTCGATGGTGCCGAAGCCGGTTATCACGCCGTCGGTGTACGGTCGCGTCTCCTCGAGGCCCATGCCATGGGCACGGTGTCGCGCCAGCATGTCCAATTCTTGGAAAGATCCCTCGTCGAGCAGATAATCGATCCGCTCGCGGGCAGTCATCTTGCCCTTCTGGTGTTGCCTCTCCACTGCACGCGGACTCCCGGCGTGCAGTGCCTGCTCCTTGCGGCTCCGCAGGTCGGCAATCTTCTCGGTCATGGAGTGCTCGGCCATGTATAGTTAGGCTACTCGACCACCAGGGGCAAGAACCACCAGCAAGATGGCTATACCACTAGTGAGCAAAGGTGATTTCCTGCGCCTGGATCGCCGTGTCCTGGAGCAGTTGCGCGGGGCATCGACCCTTGATTTGATCCTGGCGACGCTCTCGGTCGATGCGGAGATGATGATGCACGGATACCGCGCTGGAATTTCGCCATGCCGGTGCCCGCGGACGATACTCGGCCCGAGGTCTATGCGTGGTATCTCCCCGAGCTCCGCGGCGTGATCCCGATCCCACCCGGAACGGATAGTTGGCTAGGCCGTCCGCCGCGCAGCCTGCGCAAGTCGATGAGCCGCTTCACCCTCAGCATCAACCGTGACTTCGCTGCGGTCCTTGGGCACTGCAGCAGGCTTCCGCGCGAGGGAGGCTGGATCAACCCGGCCCTGGAAACCGCATATTCAGCGCTGCA
>JAJZNF010000273.1 GCA_021847985.1 Actinomycetes bacterium
GTGGTTGACGTGGTCACCGATCCCGGCTGCGGAGCCTCGGAGAGCAGAAAGTTGACGTTCGATCCCGTGGTGTCGGAGGGCATTACGACAATGGCCGATAGCGGCGTTATCGGGTTACCATCGGCGTCCGAATTCTGAGTGGTCATGGGAACGTAGAAATGCCACGTCCCGTTGCCGTTCCCACAGGGCTCGCCCCCGCTCGTGTCGGTCTGGCAGGTCTTGTCCGCCGGGATGATCCAGGGGGGCTGCTCCACGTAGTAGGAGTCCCAGCTGATCTTGAGGGCGGACGGCACGACTCCGCCAGGAACGCTGGTCAGCACGAAGTGCCAATAGCTGGTGCTGCCGGACCCCGCTGTACTTAGTGAGGACCGGTTCACCGCGCACGTCGTAAAGCCAGTTCCGGCGTCGTAAGTGCAGACGGTTTGGCCCGTGGTTCCTCCGCCCGGGTCGGCACCCGCCGCACTTGCGAACGTCAGTGCAGAGGCAAGGGCGAGAAAAACCGATGAAGCGATGCGTGCGATGCGACCCTTCGTCATTGCAACCCTTCTTCGGAGCCGTTCCTCTTGGTTCCGGCGGTTACCGGTCAGAGGGCACCGGGGGGAGTGACCCGCTCCACCACGATGCGTGGCTCACGCCAATACAGCTAACGCTGTAGCAGTCCAAAAGGAAGGGGCAAGGAGAAACCTTATCCGTTTCATTACGCTTGCGAACTGGGGGCATTCTTCAGCCCGCCGCTACCGAGCCAAACCGACGCGGCTTTGCCCGGCCTTGCAGACACGCCACGTTGCGTGACATTCGGACGAGCACAGGGCGCACCAATCGGGTGGCGGAAGAGTACCTCGTCGCTACAAGTCGGACTCGTTTACGTGAAGACCGGCATAGTCGTCGATGACGCCCCCGCCGTGACCGCATCCTCGAACTCCGAGCAGGCGTGATTGCCACGGGCGCAGGCCGTGGATGCAAAGGTGTGCGCGCAAGCGCAAGCAACTCCGGCGATTCACCACATCTGCGCAAGCTATGCGGCGGGGACTACCGGACCCGCGCACCGATCTTGGCGAGCCCCTGCGCGATCATTTGGCCATGGTGTCCAAGACCGTGTCGACATCCGCTTCGGTCGTACGCGGGTTCACAAAGCAGAAGCGCATCATGCGTTCGCCGCGATACGTAGTCGGCTGGACGAAGGCGACCTGCTCTTCCAAAAGCTTCTCGCTCCAGGCCACGTAATCTTCGTCGACCCACCCCTTGCGCCGGAAGACGACCACGGAAAGCTCGGGGTCTATCGCCAGTTCGAGGTAAGGCCTTTGTTTGATCTGGTCCGCGCAATACCGGGTGATACGGAGGGTCTCGGCTATGGCATCGCGGTATGCGTCCGTTCCATAGGTGGCCAGCGAAAACCAGAACGGCAGGCCGCGAACGCGACGCGAGAGGTGGTAGGCGAAGCTGGCCGGATTCCACTCCCTGTCCTTGTTCACGTCGTCCAGATACGCGGCTTCCTGGGTCATTGCCCGCTCCGCATCGGAGGGATGGCGGTAGAGAATTGCAGCACAATCGAAGGGAGCGAACAGCCACTTGTGCGGATCGATCACCAACGAATCGGCACGCTCGATCCCCTTGTAGAGGTCCTTGAGCTCAGGCTGGGTGAGTCCCGCTCCTCCGTAGGCTCCGTCCACATGCATCCAAAAGTCGTGTTCCGTGCAGAACCCGGCCACTCCCTCAAGGTCGTCGACGATGCCGGTGTTGGTGACGCCGGCAGTGGCCGCCACTCCGAAGATTCTCCCCCGGTCGGCTTCGCTCAGCTCCTCCCACTTCCGCCGCAGCGCCTCCCCGGTCAGCTTCCCCTTCGCGTCTCCGTCGACCAGGATCACCTCTATGTCGGTTATCCGTGCGGCGGTGGCGACCGAGGAATGCGCGTCGCGAGAGGTGAGCAGCGCCGGCTGACCACTGATACGCCCCAGCCTGCGGGCCTTCTCTCTGCCGGCCACCAGGCCTGAGAGATTGCCCATGGATCCGCCCGAGACGAACGTGCCTCCCGCACCTTCGGGCATTCCGGCCAGGGATGAGAGCCAGGCCAGCGCCTCGTTCTCGAGATACACCGCACCTGCCGCCTCGATCCAGGTCGTGCCGCTGATGCACGAGGCCGAGACGACCAGGTCGAACAAGGTTGCGGCCTTGGTTGGCGCCACCGGAACGAAAGCCCAGAAACGGGGGTGGTCCGTGCTGAGCGTGGCCAGCGCATAGCCGTCCGCAAAGCGCCTCAGCGCCTCCTCGCCGCCCAGGCCCTTCTCGGTGATGTTGCTGCCATAGAGATCCCGCAGCTCCCTCGGGGTGGCGGGCCCGTCGAGCGGGACCGGATCCATGGCGATCCTCTTTAAGGCGTAGTCGATGATGCTCGTGGCGAGCTTCTTCTGTGACTCGTCGAATTCGTGCATGCTCACAGCGTCCTCAGCTCTTGAAGGCGCCCCCTGAGGAGGGGGCCACAAGCCCGGACAAGATGCTAGTCCTGGCCACAAAGGGCTCACAGTCGAGCATGGCAACCCAGAACCGGCAGGAATTGGGCTGGCCGACAAGACCTGGGCGGCCCCCTTTGCGCCCGCTCAAAACGAACATCCCGCAGCATTCTGCGGCCCGAGACGGCGCCGTGCGCGAGCCTGGATCGCCGTTGTGCTAGAGAAGAAGGATGCGACTCCATGAACACTCAGTGCGCACCCTGGTCAACGAACTAGAGGCAAAGAGCGTCTCCGCCCGTGAAGTGGTGCTCCACTTCCTGGCGCGGATCGACAGGTACAACCCGTCCTTGGGAGCCGTGGTGGCAACCAACCCCGAGCTGAGCCTCCGCCTGGCTGCAGAGGTCGACGAGCGCCGCGCCCAGGGACGTTACCTGCGGCCGCTGGCGGGCATTCCCTTCGCGGTCAAGGACCTGGAGGATTGCACAGGATTCCCGACCACCATGGGCTCGGCACTGCACAAGGGGTCGGGGCCGGCGGCCCAGGACTCGCTTCTGGTCGAAAGGCTGCGTCAACAGGGCGCCATCCCTATCGCCAAGACCAACACTCCTGAATTCGGGTGGAAGGGAACGACCGAGAACATGGTCTTTCCGCCCACACGCAATCCCTGGGACAACGAGCGCACTTCGGGCGGCTCCTCGGGAGGGACCGCCGCCGGCGTGGCGGCAGGCCTGATTCCTTTCGGTACCGCATCCGACGGCGGCGGGTCCATCCGGATCCCTGCCGCCCTCTGCGGCGTCTTCGGACTCAAGACCTCGACCGGACGGGTGCCCGTGCGGGGGCCCATGCCTCCGAACTGGTGGGACCTGGCAACCGCGGGACCTCTTGCCCGCTCCGTCACCGACACCGCATGGCTTTACGACTTCTGCCTGGGTCCTCACATCGACGACCAGCGCTCCCTCCCCAAGCCCGAGAGCGACTGGGGCCTGGAAGTGATGGAGGAGAGCAACCGGCCCCGCATCGGGATCACTCACGACTTCGGCTATTGGAAGACCGACCGGGCGATTGTGGAGGCAATCGACCGCTGCGCGTCTGCACTGGAGGGGGAGGGATTCCAGGTGGTCGAGGTTCCCGCGCTCCTGGAGTCCGCGCCGACCATCATCTGGATGAAATTGGCCGGGGCGTACCAGGCACGGACCTTGGGTCCGCTCGTGGACACCCCGGAGTTCGACCTGCTCGACCCCGGCCTGCAGGAAATGGTGCGCAGGTATCTCAGCATGAGCGCTCGCGACTTCATCACAGCCCTCGACGACGCCTGGCGCATCTCGTCGCAATTCTTCGCAGCTCTTGAGGATGTGGACCTGCTCATCGGGCCGGTCACCGCGGGACTTGCCCCGCGCATCGGCGAGCCGGGGCTCATCAACGGCGAGGAGACGATCGATTGGATCAGCTACACGACGCTTGCCAATTTGACCCGGACCCCGGCCGCGGCGATCCGCGTGGGCTTCGGCGCAGGCGGGCTTCCATTGGCGGTTCAGGTGATGGGAAAGCGCTTCTCCGAGATCGAGGTACTTCGTCTGGCAAGATTCATCGAGTCCGTCTTCGGAGTGGCGGTGCCGCCCGCATTCGCAGACTGACGTGCGCTCTTCCGCACGCGCGGACAGAGCCGGTAGCGCCTCCTATTATTGGTGCACGTAGGATTCGCCTCCTGGCAGTCTGGACAGCGGGGAGCGACCCGGGGAACGAGAGCGTGTCGATGGCTCCGGAAATGCCGGTTGGCGACTCTAAAGATCAAGCGCTGATAGAGCTGGAGATGACGCTGGCGCGCATGGGCCGCGTTCTCAGGCGGATCCGCATACCCAGCAAGTACCTCAATCGCGACATCGACATCAACTCCTTCTGGCAGCTGGCTCCGTTGCGCGCCAAGAAGGCGCTCCGGCCGACCGAGATCGCCTCGCAGCTCGGCCTGGACAACTCCACCGTCTCGAGGCAGCTGCAGAAGCTGGAGGCCCAAGGTCTGGTCGAGCGCGAGGTGGATCCAAGCGACGCCCGCGCGCAACTAATCAAGCTCACCGCGGACGGCGAGCAGATCCTCTCCCTGGTTGCCTCCGCTCGCCGTGAGATGATCGCGGGGGTAATCTCGAACTGGAAGGATGAGGACGTGGCAGCACTTCTCCACTACCTCACCCGGCTCACCGAGGAGATGGAAGCGGAGCTCTAGGGAAGAAGAACCCCCCGATGCGAGTGGGACCGATCTCACCGCAACGAGCACGAGTTCATGCCCGAGGTGGGATCACAGCAGGTCGAGTGATTTGGATGCCGGACGATCCGGAAGCAGAAGAACGAGCCCTGACCGGCCGGCCGTTGACGATCGGCGACCGCCTGGCATTAGCCCGCCCCAGAACGAGGCGCCACCCTCTGATGCGCGGCCGCACCGCCGGCTTAGGCCTCACGGCCTTCATCCTCGCCGGCGGAGGCAACCGGGGAGCTGTGCAGGTGGGAATGCTTGCAGCCTTGGTGGAACGGGACGTCTATCCGGACTTTATCCTTGGCACCTCGGTGGGAGCGCTAAACGGGGTCGGCTTTGCTATTGAACCCTCCCGCGCCTCGCTTGCGCGCTTGACCGAGCAGTGGCTCTCCGCCTCCCGCGATACGCTCTTTCCCCCTGCGCGCTTCGGCACCACGTGGCGCTACGCACAGAAGCGCCCATTCGTGTACCCGAACACCGGACTCGAGAGGTTCCTCAGGAGCAACGTCCCGATCTCCGACCTCTCCGAAACCGCATTACCGGTCGAGATTGTCGCAACCAACGCCGCCACCGGCGAGCCACTGCGCATTTCGACCGGGGATCCCATCAAGGCGCTGCTGGCCACAACGGCCCTCCCGGGGGCACTTCCCCAGATCGAGATGGACGGGCGCTTCTACATCGACGGGGGCATCAGCGACGACATCCCGCTTCTCCGCGCGGCATCGCTGGGGGCCACAACTGTGTACGTGCTGCTATGTGGCGCCAGGAATCGGGCCGCACACGGCCGCAGCCGACCGATAGAGGCCGTCCTGGAGTCATTCTCACTGGCCAAGTTGGCTCGGCTCCGCGCCGATATCGCGGCCCTCGAAGGCCGCGTGAAGGTTGTGGTGCTGGAGAGCACCGCGGCGCAAGCGGTGGCCTGGCTCGACTTCTCCCGCTCGGAGCACCTTATCGAAGAGGGGTACCGCGAGACGGCCAAGCTGCTCGCCGGCATGCCCGCCACCGCTCCGATCAAGCGGGGACGGATATGGGCCGTACCTACGCCGGCTCCGGCGCTTCCGCTGACCGGCCCCTACTAACAGCTCAGGAGGCGTGGCGGTCGAGGATCTCCCGTATCGCGTCCATCGCATCGGAATCCAGCACGTGTGCTCCGGCAGCCACGTTTGCCCGTACCTGCTCGGCCGAGGTGGCGCCGGCAATGACGGACGAGACGTTGGGGTTGCCCAGTAGCCAGGCAAAAGCGAGGTCCGTGAGGCCGAAGCCACGGGACTTCGCAAAGGACTCCAGCTCTTCGATCAGGTCAAAGTTCGCAGCTTCCACCTCGGCCGGTCGGGCGGCGAGGCGGGTGCCCGCCGGCGGCGCCTCCCCGCGGCGGAACTTCCCGGTCAACAGCCCTGCGGCCAGCGGATAGAAGGGCAGGATCCCCACCCCGAAGTGCTCGGCGGCCGGGATCAGCTCCGCTTCCACCTCGCGCCTGAGTAGCGAGTAGAGGTTCTGAGCCGAGATGAAGCGCTCGCGCCCCTGAGAGCGCGCCACCAGCTCGGCCTCGGCAAGCTGCCAGGCCGCGAAGTTGGAAGACCCAATGTAACGAACCTTGCCTTCTCTGACCAGCTCGTCCAAGGCGGCGAGCGTCTCCTCGATAGGCGTGTTGGGGTCGGGCTCATGCATCTGATAAAGATCGATGTGGTCGGTCTGGAGGCGGCGAAGAGAGGCCTCGACGGCCCTGCGCACGTAACGCCTGGAGCCGCGGGCGATATCTCCGGTCTGCATGTTCATGCCGAACTTGGTGGCCAGGACGATCTCGTCGCGCCTTCCGCGAAGTACCTGGCCCATAAAGGTCTCGGAACCACCCAGATTGCCGTAGATGTCAGCAGTGTCGAAGAGAGTGATGCCCGCATCCAGCGCTGCGTGAATGACCTCGCGGGTGCCATCGAGGTCCACCCGTCCCCCAAAATTGTTGCAACCCAAACCGACTTCGGATACCGTGAGGCCGCTTCTTCCAAGCTGTCGTGTCTTCATAACTCCATTCTTACGGCGCTGGGAGCGATCGGGGCACGAAGGGCGGTGCCGACACCTATTGGGGCAGGGGCAGATCGGGGTGCTCGCGGTGAAAGGCCAGCGCCACATCACGTCCCAACTCGAGAAGTGGCACGCCCAGCTCCGCCGACCCGGCTGCCAGATCGTCGAACTCGACCTTGGCGGAATACGGCCCCACTTTGACCCTGAATACCCGGCCCGCGTGGGCCACCTCCAGCAACTGCCGCGTTGCGGCGATACGGACGAAGCTCGATACGCGAACTCCGAGGGAACCCGTGGCCCTCATAATCTCCTCCGCCAGCAGGTCGGACAGATCGGGACGACAGATCGCCGAAATCACCAGCGCGGGACGCCCCTTCTTACCGGTCACCGGCGTCGCCCATGCATCAAGCGCCCCGCGATCGAGTGCGAGCGCGAGAGCGGCCGCGACCGTCTCGCCGCTTCGATCGTCGACATTGGTCTCCAACAGCGCCAATGTGCCTCCTTCGTCGGCCGGCGACGGGCGAGCTTCGACGAGGGAGGCGTAAAGGATGTTGGGGCGGTCTCCGAGTTCACGCGTCCCTGCGCCCATGCCCGTGGCGATCAGGCGATAGCCGGCGAGCTCCCCGAGGGGCTGCGCAAAGGCGGCCAGAAGCGCCGCACCGGTGGGGGTGGCCAACTCGTGACCCGGGACGCTGGAGCTCACCTCGAAACCGGCCAGGTGCGCAAGGGTGGCGGGGGTCGGAACAGGAAGCACGCCGTGCTCGGTCCGCACCACGCCGGTGCCTGTCTCGACGGCGGAGACGAACACCGCCTCCACGCCCAGGTGCTCCATGCCCATCACGAAGCCGAGAATGTCGGCGACCGTGTCCCAGGCACCGACCTCGTGGAGTTCGACTTCGTCGATGCCCAACCCATGCAGCTCGGCCTCCACTCCGGCCAGGCGCGCCAAGGCCTCCAGAGCCCGCTCCTCGGCCCGCTTTCCCAACCCGGCGCGCAGGACGATCTCCCGGATTTCGCTGTAGCGCCTGGGTGGCTGCTCAAGGATTGCCTCGACCTGAATTCCCAATGCAACCAGGGCTCCGCTCGTACGCCTCGCCGCGCCGACCCGCACCCCTTGCATGCCGGTGGCGGCCAGGGCGGAATTCAAACGCTCTAGCGGGAACCCCAGGTCCACGAGCGCAGCCAACGCCATGTCACCGGATATCCCGCTAGGACAATGGAGTACAAGCGCTCTCAAGCGTCGTCTCCGCTGTTCTCGGCCTTGCCGGTCACGATCCTGACCGCTGCGCAGGCGGCGCCAAATCCGTTGTCGATGCCCACCACTGCCACACCCGGCGCGCAGGACGCCAGCATGGACATCATTGCCGTGGCACCCGAGGCCGAGGCCCCGTAGCCTACCGAGGTGGGTACGGCTATGACCGGATTCTGGACCAGCCCACCCAGGACCGATGGAAGAGCGCCCTCCATCCCCGCCGCCACGATCAGGACGTCGAAGGAGCGCAGCTCCCCGATCTTGCCCAGAAGGCGGTGCAGGCCCGCAACGCCGATATCGGGCACCACCTGGCAGGAGATGCCACATGCCCGCAAAGTGGCGACCGCCTCTTCGGCCACCGGGATGTCGGTCGTTCCCGCAGTGATCACGCCTACCATCCCGGGACGTGCAGGAGCGGTACGCAGCACCACCGAGGCCGGCGCGTCGGGAAAGGCGACCGGGTCGGGATGCACCCAGGACTCCGGATACGCCTCCAGCAATTCCGCCACCTGAGCGCGTCCGGCTCTGGTCACCAGCACCGGACCCGGATCGGACTCGAGCATCTCCCCGGCCAAGGTCACCACCTGGGACGGCGACTTTCCAGGGGCGAAGATAGCTTCCGGAATCCCGATCCGGTTGTAACGAAGGTGGTCCAACTCGGCGAATTCGTCCAATTTCTTCCCCATCCCAGGAGCAGCCTTAGGCGCGCCCCGCCCAAACAGGCTATTTCCGCCCGGTACCGGCTTGGCCGAACGGCCGGCGGCGCGTGCGGCAGTGGCCGCACTAACGTCGAATCCATTATGACCGCCTTCATCTCCAAGAGAGTCGCCTACCTGGGACCAAGAGGCACCTTCACCGAGGAGGCGCTTCTCGCCCAGCCGGATCTCGCCTCAGGCGAGCCCGTGGAGATGGGCACCATCGACGCGGTGCTGGACGCGGTGGACAACGGTCAGGTGGACTTGGGCTTCGTCCCGATCGAAAACTCCATAGAAGGAACCGTCCCGGCCACCATCGACTCCCTCGTCTTCGACCACGACCTTTACATCGAACGCGAGGTGGTCCACGATATCCACCTTCACCTACTGGGACTCCCGGGCACCGAGCTGACACGGATTCGGGAGGTCCACTCCTATCCGCACGCCATCGGTCAGTGCCGCAGATTCCTCGCAAACGAACTTCCCGACGCAAGCGTGCACGCCGCAAGCTCGACCGCCGAAGCCGCCCGCCTGGTGGCGGAGGCTGCAGACCCCGGCTTGGCCGCGATAGCCCCGCAGGCGTCACGGGACATCTACGGATTGGCCACCCTTCGAGCCGACGTCGAGGATCACGGTGGCAACCAGACGCGCTTCCTGCTGGTTGGCAAAGGCGTGGTGCCGGCCCCCACCGGGAACGACAAGACCTCGGTGGTCTGCTTTCAGGTGAAGGACCAGCCGGGGTCCCTTTTCAGCATCCTGGCCGAGTTCTACGCACGAAACATCAACCTCACCAAACTTGAATCCCGGCCCAGCAAGCGAGAACTCGGCCAATACTGCTTCGTCATCGAGTTCAACGGCCACATTGCCGACCACGACGTCGCCGATGCACTGGTCGGTCTGAAGGGTAAACTGGCCGACCTGAAGTTCCTGGGCTCCTTCCCCAACGTCCGCGAGGCGCAGCCCCCGAAAGGAAGGGCCGTGCCTGCGGAGGGCTCGGCCTGGGGATGGCTCGCCTCCATTCGAAAGCAGATCGCCGACCCGCAAGAGTAAAGTGTCTGTCCGGAGGGATGGCAGAGCGGACAAATGCGAAGCACTTGAAATGCTTTGAGCCAAAAGCTCCGTGGGTTCGAATCCCACTCCCTCCGCCAGCCTCCTTCCCGGGACGTTTACCCTGGTCGTGAGGCGATCCGGACTCCGGAAAGGACCTCCGGTGACTGTTGCGGGCGCAATCGGCGACGCGCACTCGTGTTCGACGCTTGGCTTAAGCGCGTCCCGAGAGGGGGCCGCGCGCCGGCCGGGTCCTCGGGACAACCGCCCGCTCGGGTTGCGGGTGGGGAGGCCACCCTCCTCCATGAGGACGGCAGTGGTGAGTTCCTCCAATTTGGCCAGGAGCCGCTTCGGTTCTGGTGGTTCTCGAAGAGCGGTTTGAGCGCATCGCACTCCTCGGCCCCGAGATGCTTGGTCACCGTCCTGCCCGCCACCTTGCGTGGCCAAGGTACATCGGGCCCGTGCAGCTTGGCAGGATCCTCGTGCCACGCGCAGTAGGCCTTGCCCCATACGTGGGTGCAGATGTTGACGTTCCCCGGCGGCGCCATGGGGATGTGGGATGGCTCGTCCGGTATCTCGGCGATCCGCTGCCGGGCCGATACCGCATCAGTACTTGCGCGAAGGTCTGCATAGACGGTGCCGGCGTGGTTCTCAACCGCCACGTTCCAGCCGCCATGATCAAATGCCGGCAGCCCGGGGCCCTTGCGACGACCAAGTCCAACGGAGCGCAACGGTTGACGGCGCGAAGTGCCATTGCCGCGGCTCGGGACACGGTTTGGCCGGGCACTTCATCCGATGGGCGCTTGGTGGCGCGCGAACCCACTCGTGATCGTCGCCCGGGTCCGGAGACGACTCCGGAGTCCAGGCCACCGAGGCACAAGCGTCAGGAGGAGGCGCACCACCTCCGTCGACGGATGCGGGTCTCAGGCCTCGAAGCGGACCGTTACGGGCTTTCCGCCCGTGGGGAGGGGGAGCGACGCCGCTTCCGCGACGACGGCATCGCGGCCCGCCGAGCTAAGCACACCCCATGGCTGGACTATAAGATTCGCCCCGGAGCGCCGCCAGGTCCCCACGATCTCCCCGTCCATAAGCAGAGCGCCCGGCCAAACTCGCGAAGTCCAAAGATCCCTCCGTTTTGGCTCGTCTTCGACGATCAGCTCGCGGTCTCGTCCCCAGGCGAGATAGTAGGAGTCGCCACTGGGCAGGAGGCAGACGGCATTCGGCCTCGGAGCCGCGGCCCTGGCCTCGGCTTCGTCCGCCGCCAACAGCCAGGCGTCGCCGATCGGCGTCCGCACCGCAATGAGCTCCCCTGCAAGTCGGCCGAAAGCAAGCTCGGCTTCTCGAGCACCGATCCCCGCCCAGCGTCCGAACGACTCAGGAGTCGTAGGGCCAAAGACGTGAAGATACCGGCGGGCCAATTCGAGGCGTGCCGCCCCCGCATCGACACTCGGAGGGGGAACCATCCAAACGAGCGTTCGTCCGGCCCCCTCCCAGCGGATGAGAACGGTCCCGGTCGCCGCCGCATAGCGCAGCGCGTTGGGATTGACCCCCATAGCCAGGCCCACGTCGTCGTAAGGCATGGATCCCCCTGCCAGCTGATCGGAGAGACGCTCCGCAAGGTCATGGGCACGGGTCCTCCCGCGGACATCGGCGGGCAGAGTGCCGAGCGAGAAAACCGCCAGATCGTCGGATGCGACGGCATAGACGTTGAAGCGCGGCCCCCACAGCTGGACAAGCCTCGGGTCCTCCCAAACGTCCCTTGTCGTGCCCTCCACCCTGGCGTGGATCGACAACAGGGCCGCTCGGGGCATCGAATCCTGCAGCCCCGCGAGGGCGGCCGTGCGAAGCGAGGAATGGGAAGCGGGGAGGCGCCGGTCAAGAGCGCCCACACGGCGCCGAAACGACGATATTTGCCATCGGGAAAGCGTGAGGAGCTTCATTTTGGGGACCTCCGTGGGCAATCCGCCCGCCACGGGGCGAGATAGTAGGCGACGACGCCCGCCTCTTACTCCTTGAGCCAGCCCAGATCCGGAGTGTTGCCGGTCAGGTCGTGAACTTTGAGCTCGCCCCCGGCAAGCTCGGCTACCGCCACCCAGGCACCCGGCGCGACCACGACGCCTTCGCGCTCTTCGCGCAGATGCCTGATGACCGCCCCGAGCTTCTTGGACGCACCTTCCACGGAAGCGCGAACGCCTCTGGCCACTGCTCGCTCCGCCATCGCCAAGGCGGCCGGGTAATCGGCCGGAGAAGTGATTCGCAGGTGCAACTCCGGCGCGACCTGCGCTCCATGCGCTCCTTGCTCGTGGAGGTACAAAGAGATGCGCTCGAAGCCCAGTGAGAAGCCGCATGCCGGCGCCGGGCGGCCGAAGCGGCCGAGCATTTCGTCGTAGCGACCGCCACCTCCAATGGAGAAGCCGAGCTCTTCGACGCCGAGCTCGTAGATCGGCCCCGTGTAGTAGCCCATGCCCCTGATGACGGTGGGATCGAATACGAGCGCCGTTCCGGCCATGGCCGAGCACCTCGAAAGCGATGCTATGGCCTCCATGTCCGCAACGACTTCCTCGGCAAGGCCGATCTCCTCGAAGAGCCCCGCAGGCAGTTCCGCGCCGGCGGAACTCTCCTCCAGAAAGCGGGTAAGACGTTCTGTGACGCGCCCGTCCAGCTCCAGACGGCCGATCTCGGCCAGGACGCCTTTTTGCCCGACCTTGTCCAGTTTGTCCAAGGTGACGAGCACCGCAGCCCCTGCCTCGGCCGGGACACCGGCCCAACCCAGCACGGCGTCCAGGAAGCGGCGGTCGTTGAAACGCAGGACGGGATCCTTGACCCCGAGTTTGCGCGCCGCCTCCACCGAAACCGCGATCAGCTCCATTTCCGCCAGGACGCTCGGCTCACCGACGATGTCGATGTCGCACTGCATGAACTGCCTGAAGCGGCCACGCTGCGGGCGTTCCGCCCTCCAGACCGGCCCGATCTGGATCGCGCGGAAGATCGGTGACAGCTTGGGCTGGTTGTGCGCCCAATATCGGGCCAGGGGGACCGTCAGATCGAAGCGCAGGCCGAGATCGGCAAGGGCGTTCTCGTCGGCCCCGGAAAGATCCAGCTTTTCACCCCTCTTCAAGACCTTGAAGATGAGCTTTTCATTCTCGCCACCGCCCGACCCGATGAGTCGCTCCAGGTTTTCGAGAGCAGGCGTCTCGATCCGCTGGAAGCCCCGGGAGGTGTAGGTATCGAGGATGACCCCGAGCATCCAGTCGCGAAGCGCGGCCTCGGCCGGGAGATAGTCCTTCATGCCACGGGCAGGGGAGGTCTCGATCCGCTCCAAGCCGGCGCTCCTTGCATAGCCAATCCTGATGCCAGGCTACCGGAGCAGGAGCCGGGGCTCACACCAAGTGCGTGGAGGGCTAGTAGCCCCCGTAGGACGACCCGCTCGAGGAACCCGAAGAGGAGGAGGGCTTCACCGGGGTGCCGCCGGCCGCCAGGACGTACCAAAGTCCCCCGTAGGAGTTGATCCCCTCGCCCGCCACCGCGCCGGCCGAGGTGTCCCCCGCATAGGTGTAGAGCGGATGCCCGTCGTAGGTGAGCTGGGTTCCGCTGCCCCTGGAGATCGAGCCGATCAGGTTGGACTGGACGCCGGCGCCGGCCACCACGTGGTTGGCCCCCACGGGGGGCCAGATCCCAGTGCAACTGGCGCTGCACTTGGACGCAGTGGGCGAGTCGGCCGTGAACATGTAGAGGGTCTCTCCGCTGGACAGCGCCAGGATCTTGCCGTACTTGCTGGACTCGACCGTCAGTTTCGCACCTGACCCTGTCGCGGCTCCACCCGCGGAGGTGCCCGTCGTTGCCGAGGCACCGTAACCACAAGCGGCGAACCCGGCCGCGCTCGCCAGGAAGAATGCGGCCGTGCGGAAGCTTCGCATACTCATCGCACCCCCTTTGTTGCAAATGCGCGCCAATCTCGCGCCAACCCCACTCTGCACCCGTGGCAGGACTATGTGGCGTCGCGGCTCCGTTGATTGCTCGGGGACAATTATCTTAATTCTGATCGGATTAGTCGGGTTTAGTCTTCACCAATCGTAGACTCTTTCGCGGGACAACGTATCAAAGGACGGTTATGAGCAGCGACCAGCATCTTGTTTCGGATGGAGTTGAGAGCCGGAGGGGCTTCTTTTCGTTCCCGGACCCGGTGGAGGATGTGGCGGCCAGGACGGTCGCCGCCGGGGTGGTCCTGCAGGTGGCCCTGCTCTTGCTCACCCACAACCGGCTCATTCTCATACCGCTCTGCTACGGCTTCATGGCCAGGGTGCTGGCGGGCCCCAAGATCTCCCCGCTGGGCCTGATAGCCACCAGGATCGTCGCACCCCGGTTGGAGAAGTACTCCAAGCGGGTGCCTGGCAAGCCCAAGCGCTTCGCCCAAGGAATCGGCGCGGCCCTGTCGTTGGTGGCTGCGATTCTCGCACTGGGGTTCTCCTCATTCGTTCCAGCGGCGATAGTTCTGGCATGCCTCGGAGTTGCGGCGACTCTGGAGGCCGCCGCCGGCTTCTGCCTCGGCTGCAAGCTCTTCGCGCTCCTGTTCCGCCTGGGGCTGGTCGCCTATGACGACTGTCCCAACTGCGTGCTTCGATAGCCGCGGCTCGAAGCCGGGTTCGGATTTCAGCCTGGCGTAGGATGGGCACATGTCTCGATCGCCCGTGACCTCCGACGCCCTGGCCGCCGCCCGTGGCGACATTCCCTGCGACCTTCTGCTCACCGGCGGGAGGATATTTTCCACCGCCACGCGCGAATGGGTGAGGGCGGATCTCGCCATCAAGGGCGGGAAGGTGGTCGGCTGGGGACCCCGCGAGGCACGCGAGATCTTGGATGTCACCGACATGTACCTGGTTCCGGGGTTCATCGACGCTCACATGCACCTTGAGTCGACCAAGCTGTGGGTGGACGAGTTCGTACGCACGGTCCTTCCGCTGGGCACCACTGCCGTGGTCGCCGATCCCCACGAGATCGCCAACGTCTTCGGCCTCCCCGGAGTTCGCGCCCTGGTCGAAGCCGCCGCCGGCCTGCCTTTCACCTTCTCAATCGTCGCTTCCTCCTGCGTGCCCGCCTCGCCGTTCGAGTCGCCGGGGGCGGAGCTCGGGCCCAGCGCGGTTCAAGCCGTCATTGAGGATCTCGGAGCCATAGGGGTGGCGGAGGTGATGAACTATCCTGGCGTGATCGGCGGAGACCCTGAGGTTGCCGCCAAGATAGCCACCGCGGGATGGCGCAGAGTGGATGGACATGCGCCTGGCGTGACCGGCCGACGCCTCGACGCCTACCTCAGCGCGGGCGTCGAGTCGGACCACGAGTGCACCACGTTCGAGGAGGCCCACGAAAAGCGCCAGAAGGGCATGTGGATCTTCATCCGTGAAGGCTCGGCCAGCAGGAACCTGCAGGATCTGATCAAGACGGTGCTGATCGGCGGTGTCGATCGTGTCGCTCTCTGCACCGATGATCGGGAGCCGTCCACCCTGCTTGGAAAAGGGCACATAAACGACTGCGTCCGTATGGCCGTGGCTGCTGGAGTCAGCGCGGAGGACGCCATCGTTCTCGCCACCTCCAACCCCGCTCAGTACCACAACCTCTTCGACCTCGGTTCGCTCGGGCCCGGCTACCAGGCCGACGTGCAGGTGCTCCGAAACCTGGTCGACTTCCGCCCCGAGCTGGTCTTCCAACGCGGGACGCTCGTCGCGCGTGACGGCCGCCTCCTCGCGGATTCCGTCGCCGTCCGTCCCGCGCCCGATTGGATGCGAACCAGCGTCCATCTCGGCTCGGAGATCCGCGCCGAGGAGCTCGAAATCGCCATCGATACCGAGAGCACGTATCGCGTGATCGAAGTGATCGAACGCTCGCTATCGACGCGCGATCTGAAGCTTCGCGGGTCCGAGCTGGCCGGCTGCGCCCGCATCGCCGTTGCCGAGAGGCACCGCCGCACCGGCCGTATCGGCGTTGGTCTGGTACGCGGCTTCGGGCTCACACGGGGAGCCATCGCCTCGACCGTGGCGCACGATGCGCACAATCTCATGCTGGTCGGGTCCATGGACGAGGGTGGCTCGCGAGACATGGCGGTTGCCGCGGACGCCCTCGCCCAGGCGGGCGGGGGTCAGGTGGCCGTCCTGGACGGGAAGGTTCTTGCGCTGGTCCCCCTCCCCGTGGGAGGACTGATGTCGACGGCCCCGGCAGCACAGGTGGCCCGCGAGCTGGAGGAGCTCGAACGGGCGGCCCGGCTGCAGCTGGGAATTGCCCACTCGGCCCCCTTCATGACGCTCTCTTTCCTTGGGCTATCGGTGATACCCGAACTGCGCATTACAGACCTCGGCCTTATCGACGTCGTGCGTTTCGAGGTGGCCCCCTTGACCACGTGAGACGTTCGGACCTAGTCGCCCCAAAGGTGCCGGTGCTAGAGTCATTCCAGTAAAGTTTGGAAGCAAACCGATCTGGAGTCGGTGGCCGGACTCAAGGAGATGCGATGACCAACGCGGTAATCGTGGATGTGGTGCGCACCCCGGGCGGGAAGCGCAACGGGAAGCTATCCGGGTGGCACCCGGTAGACATGGCCTCCGAGGTCCTGTCCACGCTGGTCGCCAGGAATGATCTGGACCCGGCCCTGGTCGAAGACGTGATCATGGGCTGTGTCATGCAGGTCGGAGCCCAGTCCGTCAACGTCGCGCGCAACGCCGTTCTGGCTGCCGGTTTCCCGGAGTCGGTCTGCGCCACAACCATCGATCGGCAGTGCGGCTCCTCCCAGCAGGCAGCCGCCTTCGCGGCCCAAGGCATCATGGCCGGCATGCACGACATCGTCATAGCGGCGGGTGTCGAAGCCATGAGCCAGGTCCCGATGGGCTCGGCTGCGGCCAACGGTCCGGGCGTACCCTTCGGGCCACGCGTGGCCAAGCGCTACCAGGATGCAGGCGGCCTGGTCAATCAAGGCATCTCCGCCGAGATGATCGCCGATCAGTGGAACCTCTCCCGCGAGGACCTGGACCGCTACGCGCTGCGCAGCCAGCAGCTGGCGGCCAAGGCCCGCGACGAGGGACGCTTCGAGAAGGAGATCCTCCCCATGGCGGTCAAGGGCCCGGACGGCCAGGAGACCGGCGAGACCATGACCAGCGACGAGGGGATCCGTGACACCTCCCTGGAGGCGCTCGCCAATCTACGTCCGGCCTTCAAGGAGGGTGGCAAGGTCACGGCGGGCAACTCCTCCCAGATCACCGACGGAGCTTCGGCGGCGCTGATCATGAGCGAAGAAATGGCGAATCGGCTCGGGCTTACCCCCAGGGCCCGCTTCGTCAACTTCTCCCTTGCCGGCGTCGACCCGGTCACCATGCTCACCGGGCCTATTCCTGCAACCAAGAAGGTGCTGGAGCGCGCGAAGTTGTCGCTTGCCGACATAGACCTGGTCGAGATTAACGAGGCCTTCGCTTCGGTGGTTCTCGCATGGGAAAAGGAACTCCATCCGGACATGGACCGGGTGAATGTGAACGGTGGCGCCATCGCCCTTGGGCACCCGCTCGGCGCGTCTGGAACCAAGCTCCTCTCCACCCTGCTCTGCGAGCTGGAGCGCACCGGCGGCCGCTACGGCCTGCAGACAATGTGCGAGGGCGGCGGCATGGCCAACGCCACGATCATCGAGCGCCTCGGGTAATTCGTCCGAGCGCGAAGCAAGGTCTCTTCGAAGGCGCCCGGCGATTTCCGCCGGGCGCCTTTCCATTTTGCTCCGACCCCCTTGCTCGAACCACCCCTGCGGCGAAGGAGTCCGGGGCTGGCGACCGCGGTGGTACTCGCGACCTCGGTGGCCCGAGACGCCAATGGGAGCCTCACCGCGGGGGCTACAAGTTGACTAGCAGGTACTCCGCACGGCGTCGCGCTATCTCCCGGAGCGTCTCGAAGCCCCGTGGCGAATGCCGGGCACCCGGCAGCAGCATGAGGTCGACCTGCTTCCCCTCTCGGGTAGCCACCTCCAGCAGGCGAGCCGTGTTCCTGAAGTGAACGTTCTCGTCGGCCAGCCCATGGATCACCAGCAATTTGCCGTGCATATTCGGGACGGCGCGGGCCAGATCGGCGGTGTCGTAGGCGTCGTCGGCCTCGCTCGGCAGCCCGAGATAGCGCTCGGTGTAGGCGGTGTCGTAGTAACGGAAGTCCACTACCGGTGCTCCGGCAACGCCGGCCTTGAACACGTCAGGAGCCCCCGTGAGCGCCCGGATGGTCATGAAGCCGCCGTAGCTCCACCCGTAGATCCCGATCCGCTCCGGATCGACATGGTGATTCTGGATGATGTGCTTGACCGCCAATAGTTGGTCCTCGAGTTCGTCCGAGCCAAAGCGGTGATGGAGATGCGCTTCGAATGCCTTGCCCCTCCCATAGCTGCCGCGATTGTCCAGCTTCACCACCACGACCCCTTGGGAGGCTAGGTGTTGAGCGACGAGGTCGGCGGTCATGAGCTCCCATGAGTCGTTGACCATCTGCGCATGGGGGCCGCCATAGACGCTCACGACGCCGGGACGCGGGCCCGCGAAATCAGAGGGTGGAAGGTAGACGGCGCCGTGCAGGCTCTCACCCGTGGATGCGGACAGAGTGAAGAACTGCGGCGGCACCAGCCCCAGGGCTTCGGCGGTCGGCGGGTCGTCGCCTATGCGCTTGACGCTTCCGCCCGCCGTGCGCAGCTCCACCCTGACGCCGGCAAAGCGGTCCGACCATTGGTCCAGGACGTGGCGACCGGCCGCGTCGACCAGCGCGTCGTGCACGCCGCCGGAGGCGGTCATGAGCTCAGGACTTCCCTGGTCGAGGTCGAGCCTGTAGAGGTGGCGCTCGAGCGGTCCCCGTTCCGTGGCCATGAAGAAGACGGTCCGGCTTTCCGGAAGTACGGAAAGAATCCTGGTCACCATCCACTCGCCCAGCGCGTGGCGCTTCACCTTGCCCGGCAACGAGATCTCGCACAGCTGCGCGAAACCGCTCTCCTCGCTGGTGGTTACGAAGGCGTCGTCGCCAAGGGCCTCGACGCCGGCGGGAAGGTTGATCCAAGGGTTGCCTTGCTCCTGGTGGAGCAAGGTGAGTGTCTCGTGCGCGAGATCGTACACCCACCACTTGAGTATCGTCTGCAGCCTGTTAAGCGTGGCGGCAACCAGGCGGCCGTTTCCCAGCCAGAACACCTTGGCCAGGTAGAACTCCTCGTCCTCCGGCAGCGGAACCCATGCGAGAGCGCCCCCGTCGATGCCGGTCACGCAAAGGCGTACCTTGGCGTTCGCCTCGCCCACGAAGGGATAGCGATGCGGCTCCAGGGTCCAGTCGTCTCCACCCATGTGAACCACCGGAAACTCCGGCACCGCCGATTCGTCCACCTCGGTGAAAGCGACCCGCGAACCGTCGGGAGAGATCCAGAACCCCTCGAGCCGGTCGAGCTCCTCCTGTGCGACGTACTCGGCGACCCCGTAGACCGCCACGGGAGCGGAGTTTGCGAGGAGAAGCTTGCGGCGATGCGAGCCGAGATCCAGGCTCCAGAGGCCCTCGTCGTTGGCGGCCACCGCCTTGCGTCCCCCAGGCGCGACCGCAAAGGCCGCGAAGGCGTCTTTGGAAAAGTCGGCAATGACCTCGCTGCAGGTCGCGTCGAGTACCGAGTAGCGGCCACCCCGGTTCAGCACCACCAGCATGGAGTCATCGGTGCCGCCGGCCAGGTCGAAACCCGAAATTCCTCCCCAGGTCATACGCAGCCGTTCCCGGCGCAGCTCCTCCTCCAGCGTCAGCTCCTGGGTCGGCTCCCCGGCGGCGGCTATCAGCTCCTCCTCGCCGGTCGCGCAGGCGACGCGCTTCAAGCTCAGCTCGGCGCCATGCTCAGGCCAGAGAAAATAGAGGTAGGCGCCGTCGGCGCTGAAGCGCGGCGAGATTGCGCGTGTGAAGCCGGGTATCGGCCGGGCGGCGATCGCTTCGGGGCTCAGTCTTATCTTCTCGTACACGCCAACAAACTACCCTCCCGCCGGGTCGGGTTTACGTTGGGGTTCAGCGGTAGCGGGTGGCCATCAGGAAGCCGCCGGCCATGAGCGCCAGGCCAAGCAGCAAGTACCAGTTGGACGCCCCCCCGGGGAGAACAATGAGGTAGTTGAGCAGTATGACCAGCACACCCAGACCCAGCAGAGCGAAAAGCGCCACCGCCACCCAGGGCCGGGACCTCTTGCGTGACATCGGCACGGGCGGCGTGTAGCGCTTGGAAGCGCCGACATTGCGGCCGGCACCCTTCGATCGGCCTCCGCCACCCCCGGGTGCACGCATCGACGTCTTCTTGGAGCGCGCCATCGGCCACTCTCTCCTTAGCTGCCATCGGGGCGCCGCAGCCCAAGTGCGGGCCCCGCGCCAATGATTAGGCTTCTAAAAGACTATGCGAAGCCGCCCGCGGATCCTGGTGATCGACAATTACGACTCCTTCGTCTTCAACCTCGTGCAGTACTTGGGCGAGATGGGCGCGGATCCCGTGGTGATCCGCAACGACAAGCTCGAGCCCGCCGAGGCGGAGAACGGCTATGCCGGGGTGGTGATATCCCCGGGGCCCGGAGTTCCCTCCGACGCCGGAGTGTCCGTGGAGGTGATCTCGCGTCTGGCCGGCCGAACGCCGGTGCTGGGCGTCTGCCTGGGCCACCAGGCCATGGCCGAGGCCTTCGGCGGCAGCGTGGTCCGGGCTCCCGTGCCGATGCACGGCAAGACCTCCATGATCACCCACGACGGAACCGGGGTCTTCGAGGGGCTCGAAAGCCCGTTCCGCGCCACTCGCTACCACTCGCTGATCGTCGAGGAATCAAGGCTTCCCGCGGAACTGAGGGTGACGGCCCGAAGCGAGGACGGCCTCATAATGGGCGTCTGCCACCGCGACTTCCCCCTCTGGGGAGTGCAGTTCCACCCCGAGTCGATCTACACCAGCCACGGCAAGGAAATGGTGGCCAACTTCGTGGCCGCCACCGGCGCCTGAGGCCGGGGACCATCCGTCCTCTCAGGTCGTCGAAGTGGTCGGGGTCGTCGTACTGGTCGTGGTCGTCGAAGTGGTCGTGGTCGACGCCGATCCCGAGGAGACCACCACGTCCACACTGGTGTTAGGCGCTACCTGGGTTCCCGATACCGGATTGGTGGAGATGACCGAGCCGTTGGCCACCGTGTCGGAGCTCTGATAGCTGACGTTGCCCAGCTGAAGCCCCGCGGTCCCAAGCGTGTTGGCCGCCTGGGCCAGCGGCTGTCCGACCACGTTCGGCACCGCCACAGTGGCCGGTCCGTTGGACACCGTCAGAGTCACCGTGGATCCCGGCGCGGCCTTGGTCCCTGCGGTCGGGTCCTGCTTGATCACGGTTCCGTTGGGCTTGGAGGAGTTCACGTAGGTGGTGGCGACCGAGAAGCCAAGGGGGACCAGCTGGGACTCGGCATTGCCGACGGTCTGGTCGACAACGTTGGGCACGGTCACCGGCGCCGGGCCGGAGCTCACGGTGAGGGTGACCGAAGATCCCTTTGCCACCGCGGTGCCCGCCAAAGGCGTCTGCGACATCACCGTGTTCTGGGGAACGTTGGATGACTGCTTGTAGTTCACCTTGTAGGTGAGTCCCGCCGAGGTCAGCGATCTGCCAGCCTGGGAGAGACTGCTCCCCACAACGTTGGGCAGGGCCACTGTCGCGACCGTCGGCTTTGAGGTGCCGAAGAAGTTGCCCTTCACGAGCGCAAAGATGCCGAAGAAAGCGGCGAGCACAAGCACGGCGGCGAGGATGGCGATGATGGTTCCCCGATTGTCGCGCTTGCGCTGCTTGTCGGCCGGAACTTTGGGGATGGTCGTAGTGGCGCTGCTGAAGGCCGAGGGGATCGCCTCGGTGGCCTGGCCGGATAGGGCGATCCCGGAGATCGCCTCGGTTGCCGGCCCACCGACGCCCGCGCCTTCGCGGGACGCCTCGACCGGACGGCGCTGAATGAAACGGAGCAGGTCGGCCCTGAAATCCTGTGCCGTCGCGTAACGCGCTTCGGGGTCCTTTCGCATCGCCATTGCCACGATGTCCTCGAGCGGCTTGGGAACATCGGCTCTAAGCGTGCTTAGGCGGGGAGCCTGCTCCTTCACCTGCTTCAGGGCCACCGAAACCGTGGAGTCCCCCGTGAACGGGGGCTGGCCGGCGATCATCTCGTACAGGACGACACCCAGGGAATAGAGGTCGCTTCGGCCATCCAGCTGGCGCCCTTCGGCCTGCTCGGGCGAGATGTAGGTCGCGGTCCCCATCACGGAGCCGGTTTGTGTCAGATCCTCGTTGGAGGTCTGAGCGCGGGCGATTCCGAAGTCGGTCACCTTGACGTGCCCGTCCTCGGCGATCAGAACGTTGCCGGGTTTCACGTCCCTGTGGATCACGCCGTGACGATGCGCGTAATTGAGCGCCGAGGCCACATCGGCGGCGATGGCCGCCGCGTAGTCGAATTCCAGCTGTCCGCGCCGGCGGATCAGGGAGCTCAAAGTCTCACCGTCGATGAGCTCCATCACGATGAAGTAGGTGCTCTCCTCACGTCCCCAGTCGTATACCGAGACGATGTTGGGATGCGAAAGGTTGGCGGCCGCGGTGGCCTCCCGGCGGAAGCGCTCGACAAAGGCTTCGGAGGTGCTCAGTTCCGGAAAAAGCACTTTCAGCGCGACGGGGCGGTCAAGTAGCAGGTCGTGGGCGCGGTAGACATCCGCCATGCCACCACGCGCGATCTTGTCCACTATCTCGTAGCGACTAC
>JAJZNF010000088.1 GCA_021847985.1 Actinomycetes bacterium
CTGTTCTACCCGTACGTGACGCCGCTTCAATGGGGCCACGGCCTTGCAGCCGTGGAAACGGGGAAAGTCACCCATGCTGTAGAGAAGGGAAGTGATGCTTCAATGGGGCCACGGCCTTGCAGCCGTGGAAACCGAAGCTGGTAGACGCTATCGACTTCACAAAGACAGCTTCAATGGGGCCACGGCCTTGCAGCCGTGGAAACACGATCTCTCGGGTGACGCGGAGTGATGCCACGTGGGCTTCAATGGGGCCACGGCCTTGCAGCCGTGGAAACCCCGCGCTGCCGCCCTCGCCGCTGCCGCCGCGTCCGTGCTTCAATGGGGCCACGGCCTTGCAGCCGTGGAAACGGCGGGATCTGATCTCGCCGGGAGGAGAGGATACTCCACGGGACGGTTGCCGACCCCACGTGGTAACCGCTCACGGCGGGGCTGGACGCTCGATCTGATCGAACGGGGTGGTTGGCACCGGCCAAGGCTCGTGCGAGCGGCTATGAGGGCTCTCCTCATCACCTCGCCGCTCGCATGGCGGCAACTATGAGATTGTCAAGGAGCGCTGGTCAGACGATCGTGTACCGGCGAACTTCTGGGACCCGCCCAACACCCAGCGAGCGGATCCGCTTTGATCCGCTGCCCGAGGCTGGGCCCAGGTCGACGATCGCTATGGAATCCTCGGACAGGCTCATCACTCGAAGCACTGCGGTCTCCAGCAGTACCCGCTCCGTACCGGAGAGGTCACAGAGGAAGACCGAGTACTGCAGAGGGTCTCCGAAGCCCAGCATGGCGTCATGCGTGCGACGTAGGCGGGTGGGCTCCCGCACGTCGTAGCAGACGAGCAGTCGGTGGCGCGGCCGGGTCATCGGGTCGTGAATGCTCGATAGCTGGGGAGCTCGCCCGCGATGGTCCGGGCCAGCAAGCGGGCCTGAACCCCAAGTATTCGACGGTAGCTGACGGAGTAGCCAAAGAGGGGGTGGCGGATCACGGTGTCCATCCGCTCCTCGTAGGCGCGGATGACCGTTCGGCGAGCCTGGTCTGTGAGTGCGACGGCCCGACCGCGTCGCAGGAAGTCGCCCGGGCTGAGGACCCGATTGTTCAGCAGGGTCAAGGCGACGGAGTCCGCCAGCAGGGCACGGAACTCCTCGGCCAGATCCAGGGCGAGCGAGGGTCGCCCGTAGTGGAGCTGATGGAGGATGCCCCGGTAGGGGTCGAGGCCGACCCCTAGCAACGCCACCACGGCATCGCGGGTCAGGAGGCTGTAGAGGAACGAGAGCACGGCGTTGACCGGATCGGTCGGGGGTCGTCGGACCCTGGCGCGGAAGTCGAATCCGCTGTCCTCTCTCAGCATCCCGGCGAAGTGGGCGAAGTAGGCCTTGGCCGCCAGGCCTTCGATGCCGAGGAGCTGATCGATCGACGCCACTTGGTGGGCCAGCATGCCGAGCCGGCTGAGCTCGCGCAGCACCAGCTGGGGATCAAGCCGATGATTGCGCCGGAGCAGGGTTCGCTGATTCTTGATCTTGCCGACCACCACGGCCTGAGCCAGAGGCAGGCACGCCGCCGGGTCGTCGGCGAGTCGGTGCTGGCGGCAGCGGAGTTCGACGTTGCGGAAGGCCACGCCGGTCGTGAGGGCGACGAGCCAGCCCCCGTAGGTATGGTGCAGGATGGGAATCTCTTGTTCGGTCAGGGCTCGGATGGCCTGGGCCGAGATCGACACGTTGCCGTACACGGAGAGGCTGGCCACATCGAGCAGCCGGAGGTGCTCTGGGGAACCCTCCCGGCGACGAATGACCAGACGCTCGCCGGTCTTCCCCACCGAGGCCCCCTGCTCCACCACGTACACCAGGCCCGCGTCGGCTCGGCCGGGAACCAGGCGCCGAACTTCTCCCAGGGGGATCCCGCGCAAGAGGTTGACCTCGTCAGGCAGGCAAATGCCGACGAGGGAGCACCGGGGACACTTGGGGCTGTCGACCAGCGGTGGTGGGGGTACCGTCTGCGCGACTGCCTCCCGGAGTTCGCCCAGGAGCTGGCGGGTTCGGGCCACCAGGTCATCGTCGAAGACGACGGGGACCCGCTGTTTCGTCGCCGCAAAGTAGAGGACTCCGTCCTCGCAGTGGTAGCCGTTCTCTCGAAGCAGCAGTCCTTGGGCGCACAGCTGGACGAGTTCAGGCTCCCAAGGGCCTTGGGAGCCGGGCGCCCCCTTCTTGTAGTCGACGGGCCGGACTGTCCCGTTCGCTCCCTCCAGCAGGTCGAGACGGGCAATCATCCCGAGGTCGGGCGACGAGAGCAGGACGGACCGCGCCGCGATCCGGTCCTCCGGGGCGAGCTCCTCGGGCGGGGGGAGCGAGCCGCGCTCCTCATCGACCCGGCGGTGCGTCAACGCACCCTCCAGCGTGTCCTCACTGTGCGCGAACTCGCCCTGGACCCACTCCAGATGGAACAGCCGGGGACAGTAGGCGAACTCGTTGAGCATCCGGGCCGGGACCAGGCGGGGCGGCGCCGCGTCCATGGTGGTCACCGTACCGGCATGAACAGCCCGAGACCGAAGTGACTGAGTGCGCCGAGGGCGATGGGCCCCGCGACCGCCTCGGGGAAGGTGATCTCAAGCCCCGTGGCCCGCCGGGCATCCTCCAGGCGATCGGTCGTCGGTCGGTGCCGCCGGAAGGCGAGCCAGTCGCCCTCGAGGGGCCGGATCTCGGTGGGGGCCGGCTGGTCGCGCCACGCGAGCTCCTCGGTCACTTGGCTGGTCAGATGCTGGTCCCAGGGGGTTCGGCGCTTGGGATGGCGGGCCGGGGCGAACGGGGTGAAGCTTCGCCACACTCGCGCCGGTCCCATCAGTTCCGGGGCGACGGCGGCGATGTCCCCGAACGCCTCCAGGCCGAGCCGCGCTGGCCGGAAGTCCGGCACGTGGGCGTAGCCGACCAGGCGATCCAGGCTGGCGAGCGCCTGGACGACCCCCTCTTCGAGCCCGCCCGGTGCCCAGACGACGAGGTGATCCAGCAACTGGTCGCCATCCAAATCGAGGGCGAAGTAGTGGGCGTGGCGATGCCCCGCCAGGGGCATCCCGGTCGCATCCTTGCCGGCCAGCGTGGGTGACGGCGCCCCGTCGAAGTGCCGGCCGTATCGCGCCAGGCAGGCGCGGCGGAGGATATCGGTCACGCCCACCGCGGCCCGGCACGCCGGCCGCGCCGGGGTGGCGATCGCCCACCGAACGGCTGTCGGCGAGCGGCGGACCCTGTGGTGAACGACCCGGACCGGCGTGACCGGAACACGGCGGGCGTAGGGCTGCCAGCGTGCTCCGGGCGGATCGACGCGCCGGGCCGCCCGGATATCCATGGTCCGGGCCGTGAGGGCGTGAAGGTCGAGAGGCAGTTCCGGTACCAGGACGCGGACGAAGGGGGCGTCCGCAGCGTCGAGGGCCACGGGCTCGGCTCTCGTGACCGGCCCCGACGGCTGGCCGACCGGGTGGTGCTCACCCGGCGGGAGGAGGTGGGCCTCGCACAGCGACTCGGCCCGCCCGAGACAGGGGAGCAAGGGCGCCAACTCCTCAAGCGCCGCGCGGGCCTCGGGTTCGAGGTCGGCTGGCCAAGTGACGACGATGGCCGCCCCCGGCTCGAACACGGCGAACGCGTCGAACGCGAGATCCTGACCGTGTCC
>JAJZNF010000314.1 GCA_021847985.1 Actinomycetes bacterium
AGCAGAATTGCTCAACCACGGCCATGCGGACGGCAGGCTCGGCGCACGCTGATCCGTACTCCTCCGCTGCCGCTGCCGCAGCCTCCCTGTACGGGCCCCGCCACGGAGGGGCGAACGAGGCAGTGGTGCGCATGCTCACCGAGATCGGCTCGATGGATAACGTCGAGGACTATGTGAAGTCCGTCAAAGAGGGCCGTGGAAGGCTGCAGGGCTTCGGCCACCGCGTCTACAAGAATTACGATCCACGCGCGCGCATCATCAAGCGCGTCGCGGACGAGGTCTTCGAGGTCACCGGAAAGAACCCTCTGCTTGACATAGCCCTCAAGCTGGAGGAAGTTGCCCTAAGCGACGATTACTTCATTTCGCGGCGCCTCTACCCGAATGTCGACTTCTATTCCGGAATCATCTACCAGGCCATGGGCTTCCCCGTGGACATGTTCCCGGTGCTTTTTGCGATACCGCGCATGTCGGGATGGCTGTCACACTGGTCCGAGCTTCTCGACCAGGACTCCAAGATCGTCCGGCCGCGGCAGGTCTACGACGGAGAGCCCGAGCGCAAGTACGTCCGGATGGATCAGCGCTGAAGCATCTTGGATAAGAGATCAACGGAAGGGCGCCGGGAGACCGGCGCCCTTCTTCGCATCCCGGCGCCGGTCTCTCAGGAGTGGGACGTTTGCCAGGCGTAATGTGCCGTTATCCCCTGGAAGGAGGATCTCGCATCACCATAACTTGGGGTCGGGAGCTGTGGTCATAGCTCCTCGAGCCAAGGTGAAAGGATCCCGAGATGGGGTTGCTGGTCCTTGTGTTCCCACTTACCGCACTGGGAATGCCAACCGCCTTCGCTGTGAGCCGGCATGACGATGCGTTGGGCCGAGCGCTGGCATTGCGCCGCGTCGGTCTCGGCATCGTCCTGGTCTTCGCGGCAATGTCGGCAGTATTCATGGCAGGCGCGGCGCTCGACGACCCTGGGGGCTGGGCTGCGATCGGCATGATCGCGGCTTGGACGGTGCCCCTCGGGGCGCTTGCCCTCTTTGGCTGGCTCAGGCCACGCCTGGCTTTACGGGTGCTCTTGGTTGCTGCTATTACGCTCATTGCGCTGGATGCCCTGACCCTGGTCGGGGTTCATTCCGTGCAGATTTTCCAGCACAGCTATGGACCCGCGCGTGACATCGCGGGCGTCGTGCTCATGGCTGCGCTCGGTGTGGTTGGCTACAAGATTCCGGGGCGGGCGGCGCGCCTGGCCGTTGTCACCTTCGCCCTGCCCTTGGCGATAACAGCGATTGCGGAGCCCGCCGGCGCCGTGGTCTCAATGCTCCTGTTCAGCTCGCCCCCGCTGGTGGCCGCCGCTTACCACCTCGCCGCCGAGCACATGATCGCGCCCAGGGAAGCCGAGTCGGAAAGCGTTCCCTCAGGGATCGCGGCCTGAGGCGCGTCAACGCTTTACTCGGATGAGTCCTTCCTGGACGACCGAGACAACCAGCCGCCCGTCGTGCGAGAAGATCTGGCCGCGGGCAAAGCCCCGGGATCCGGAGGCGGTAGGGCTCTCCTGATCGTACAAGAACCATTCGTCGGCCCGGAAGGTTCGATGGAACCACATCGCATGGTCGAGGCTTGCCCCCATAACCCCTGGCTGGTCCCAAGCGATGTCATGCGGCATCATTACCGAGTCGAGCAGTGTCATGTCGGAAGCGTAGGCGATCACGCACGCGTGGAGCAGGGGATCGTCGGGAAGGATGCCGTCCGCGCGCATCCATACTTGTTGCCGCGGGGGACGTGGGCCGGATGTTCTTACCATGTTTGGCTCGCCGATGTAGCGCTGGTCGAGCGGCCGTGGTCGGGAGTACCACTCGCCCATGCGCCTCGCGACCGGCGCGAAGAGTTCCTTGAAGGTGGGGAGCATGTCGGGCGTGGGCACATTCGGCATCGGGGTCGAATGCTCCAGGCCCTCTTCGTGCTTTTGGAACGAGGCGGAGAGATTGAAGATAGCTTCACCACGCTGCACGGCCACCACTCGCCGGGTCGTGAACGACTTACCGTCGCGGATCCGGTCGACGAGATAGAGAATGGGGATTGACGGGTCTCCAGGGCGCAGAAAGTACGCGTGCAGCGAGTGAACGTCGCCGAGGCTGACGGTGCGTCCGGCGGCCACTAGAGCCTGGCCGGCTACTTGCCCTCCGAAGACTCTCATTCGATGCTCCTCGGGCGAGTACCCACGGAAGATGTTCTCCTCGATCTGCTCCAGATCGAGGAGCTTGACCAGGTCTTCCAGCGGCGACTCGTCGTGCATTCCAGGAAGCTTAAGCGCCTTTTGGCGACCGGGCGCGCCAAAGTGGTTTGGGTCTTGGCGCCGAAAGCCAATTAGAATCTCCGAGGTTGGCTACGATTCGGCTTTTCGGGCTGCACAACGACAAGCGCGACGAGGTAATGCATTGAACTTGGTCTCATGGCTGCTCGACAAGTACCGCAGCAGCGAAAGCTTCGTGAAGGCGTTTCGCTATTCGGTTACCTCCGGTGTATCTGTCATCGTCGGGCAAGTAGTCCTTTTTGCACTGTTCGGACTTTCGCGGCGCTTCACCGCAATCACCTCGAACGTGATAGCCACCGCCGTATCCGCCGTCCCGGCTTATTACATGAACAGGGCGTGGGCGTGGGGCAAGACCGGAAGATCGCACTTCTGGAAGGAGATCTTCCCTTTCTGGGGGCTGGCCTTTCTGGGCCTGGGTATCTCGATCTATGCGGTCGCCATGGCCGACACGTATGCGAGGTCGCACGGCTATACCCACATGAGTACTGCGCTGCTGGTGAACCTGGCTTCGATAGCCGCCTTCGGTGTCCTTTGGGTGGGCAAGTTCTTCATCTTCAATCGCTTCCTCTTTGCCACTGACCCGGCAGGTGCCGGTATGGACGTCGATCTTCCAGAAGCCGTCTAGGAGGATTCCGGGGCGGAAACCTGCCCGCGCAGTCGATCCTCGGGCTTGACCGTCCGAACGTGGAGAAATAGCGAGCGTGGAGAAATGAGGCCGTCTGTGTCCGCGCTGAGGTTCAGCTAGCCAGGTCGGAGCTTAGGCGCTCCTCGATCATGGCGTCGATGCCCTCCAGGAGCTGCATGGAGAGTGTGCCGAGATAGGCCGCCACCGGACCTGAAGTTTCTGAAGCAAGCGACTCAGCCTCGGCGGAGAATTCGCGGGCGGCTGAGAGACTTTTCTCAAGTGCGCCGGAGACGATGATCTCGCGCCGCGCGGTGGCCAGCTCGGCAGGGGATATGGTGCGGCTGCGACCTTGTCCGAGTATCCCGGGCAATTGCCCTTGGCCGCCGGCCTGAAGCGCGTAGATGGTTGGCAAGGTGTAAACGCCTTCCAAGAGATCCTGCGCCGGCGCCTTGCCAAGTATGTCGCTGGTGCCGACAATGTCGAGCACGTCATCGCGGATCTGGTACACCATCCCGAAGAGGTAGCCGATCCGCTCCAGGCGGGCGGCGCTTTCGCTTTCCACACCGGCCGCCAGCGCTCCGATCTTGGCCGAGGTTGCCATGAGGGACGCGGTCTTGCCCGCAATCGCCTCCTGGTACTGCTCGACGGTGCGCTCGATCTTGAAAGTTGAGTTGACTTCGAGGATCTG
>JAJZNF010000079.1 GCA_021847985.1 Actinomycetes bacterium
CGCGATCAGTCGGGCCGCCAGCGGGACAGCAACCGAGGCTTGACTCTGGTCGTTGTAGACCTTGAACTGGACCGGGTGACCGGCGATCCCGCCTGAAGCATTGACCACCTTGGTAAGGAGTTGGACCGACGTTTCTTCCTCATGCCCTGTCTCCGCAAAAGTACCGGAAAGGCCCGTGATCATCGGTATCACCACGGGCGAACCTGTGACGGTTCGTCCTCCGCGGCCGGCGCCCTGCGTGATCCCGCTGCTACCGCTCGATGCGGCCGCGGCGGCGTTCTTTCTTGATGTGCTGGATGCGCTGCCACAGGCGGCGAGCGTGAGGGCCAGGGTGGCTCCTAACACGGCGGCCTTAGCCGCTCGGGTCCGACGGCTGGAGTCGGCTTCCCGATCGGTCATGCTGCTGAATCGATTCGTGCCCATGAATCCCCCTCGGTCTTTGTTTACGATTTGCATATCTCGCCTACGGAACGATCTCTTCTAGAGGTACCGGCGGGACAGCTACCGCGTGGCGGCTTGCTCCAGACAACACGCCCGCCGAGCATGTCCGGACCACCTCGGTGCCGAAGCGGCCGTCGTGGATGGCCTCTTCCGCTCCGCGGATTACGCCCACCATCTCCTTGATCGCCCGCCGGTGGGCGGCACGGAGGCTGTTGTCCACCCTGATCGTCTGCTCGGAAGCATCGTCGATGACCTTCACCGAGCCGCGTTCCAGCACCATGTCGGCTCCTTCCAAGTGGACAACCACCCGGGCGAAGTTGGCGGCCCGGCGAGACCCACCTAGGAACCCGCTGCCGGCGAGGAAGGCCCTGCCGTCCTTCATGTACCGCTCCTGCTCGCTCGACACCCGGCGCAGCATCTCCCGGTCCCCCTGTGCGCCCCAGCGGTCCCCGCTGGTCCGCCCGGCCCGGCCGTACCCGCTGTAGATCAGGCTGGCGCCGAAGTCGTCGGCGAAGCGGAGCACTGCCACATACGCGCCGGTCATCGGACGCTGCGGATCCCAGTTCCCCGGCACCAGATCGACCGCAACCGGACTCCGGAGGCCGACGATCGTAAAGACCATGTCGACCTGGTGGGACATCTGGCTCAGGATGACCCCGCCGGCCTCTTTGGAAACGAGCTCCTCGCGACGTCGTGGCCTATACACGAAGTCGCTGTAGCTGAACACAGTGCAGAGCCGCGGATGCCCGTAGCGACCCGAGGAGGCGATCTCCCTCATCAGGAGGACGCCCGGAAGGCTACCGAAGCTAGGTCCCACCAGCACGGCACGACCAGCTTGGCGGGCGCGCCCGGCGATCGTCTCGCAGTCCGCCACACTGAGGGCCATGGGCTTCTCGATCAGGACGTGCTTGCCGGCGGCCAGGGCCGAGCAGGCGTGGGCGCAGTGAAGCTCGTGCGGCGTGGCCACATAGACCAACTCCACCTGATCGTCCTGGCACATCTCCGTGACGGATCGGTACGACCGACAACCGAGCAGCTCTTCGGCCCGCTCTGCTTGCCCGGCATCGGGCGTAGCGACGGCAACCACACGCGTCGAGTCGCTCCTGGCGAGGTCAGGCACCATGAGCGCAGCCGCCCTCCCGAGCCCGGCCACCCCGACGCGCAACGGCTGGCACCGGTTCACCAGACCATGGTCTCCGGGCCGTCGAGGGCGCAGGCCGCCACCAGATCCAGACCGAGGACACATAGGGGGGCACCGCGGCGCGTCTCCGCGGCCTTTGCCTCTGCGATGGCGCAATATGCCTCTGGGCTCACGGCGATGACCTCCGGATTGGAGCCGCGCTCCCACGCCCCGGTGAGCGCCATCCAGGCCTCGTCGAGGACGCCGGCCACAAGCGCGATGTCCGACGACCAGATCATCGCAGCGCACTGACGTCTTGCCACGGTCGTTCGACTTCCACCAGACCATCCTCAGCGAGGAGATCGGCGTAACGGAAATGCCCGCCGCAACCGATGGGCGAGCCACCTTCGGCCACCTGCCGAGCGGTCAGGAGCATCAGCCGCCGCATGTGGATCACCGCCCGATCGGCAGTGCCGAGGTGCTCCCGGCTCCGGTCGTAGATAGGCCCCATGGACTCCTGGCAGGCGATGTCCTCGTTCATGAGGCCCTTGATCCCAGACCAGCTGCCGTCGGCCATCGCCGCCCGGTCCTGCAACCACCCGTTGGCCGGCCCACGGCGGCTCTGTAGCCCGGGCAGGATGTCTCGTTCCCACATAGCCCCCACCTGGGCCCGCAGCTGCCCCTCATCGACCGGCCCGTCATGCTTGTACTGCACGTTGTAGAAGGTGCTGCTGACATCGTCAGTGGGGACCGGGAACTGGTTCACCGTCCACCCGGCCATCCCGGGGATGAGGCAGTAGACGGGAGCGACGAAAAGGGTGGTGCGGACATATTTCTTCTTGTCTGCGTCGAGAAGCGGGCGGCGGATGGCGGCGTACCGGAACCCGTAGGGCGTGTCCTCCACCTCGATCCTGGGCCGCCGGTCGTTGCTCGGCCGGTGGACCGTGCCGTGCTCGAAGTCCCCACCCGAACGCTCGGTTCCAGTGGCGTGGCGGATCTGGTCGGCGTGCAAGAAGCTGGAGTGCGACGAGTCGATCAGGCCCTCCAGCACCTGGACCCAGTTGCAGCCGACCTTCACCGCCATGATCGCCACGTTCTCCCTCGGAGCACCAACCCAATCGAATGCCGGCAGCGGCGGAGCCGGATCGGGCCCCAGATAGGCCCAGACCAGGCCACCCGCTTCTACCACCTGGTAGGCGACCTGACGCACCCGTTCCCGCAGGCGGCTGCCTTCAGGCTCGTTCGGGGTGTCCAGCACCGACCCACCCGGCGCCACCAGCCACCCGTGATAGAGGCACCGCAGCCCGCAGTCCTCGTTACGAGCCAAACTCAGCGACGCCCCCCGATGGGGACAGTGCTCGTCCAAAAGGCCGAGCTCTCCCACCGAAGATCGGAACAACACCAGATCCTCGCCCAGCAACCGCACCCGCTCCGGCACGCTGCCCGCCTGCGCGTGACGCGCCGCCTGAGAAACCGGATACCAGTAGCGGCGCAGCAACTCACCCATGAGCGTGCCCGGACCCACCCGGCAAAGCGCCTCGTTCTCCTCAACTGACAGCATGCGACTCCCCTCGTGCGGTATGCCATTGCGCCGCAAGATCTATGGATGAAGGCGTGCAGGTTGCCACCTCGGGAGGTGGCCGGCGGCAAGGTCCCGCGCCGGCTTACTGTGCCGGCACCTCATCGGATCTCCCCACGAGCCCGTCCGATGCCCGCAGCGCGGGGTAGTCCACGGGCTCTGCCTGGCCAAGCGGGTGTCCGCCCTGCTCCAGGGCGCGCGCCGCTTCCAGCATAAGTCGCCGCATGTGGAGGATGGCCCGGTCGGCGGTGCCGAGGTGCTCCCGGCTCCGGTCGTAGATAGGCCCCATGGACTCCTGGCAGGCGATGTCCTCGTTCATGATGCCCTTGATCCCGGACCAGCTGCCGTCGGCCATCGCCGCCCGGTCCTGCAACCACCCGTTGGCCGGCCCACGGCGGCTCTGTAGCCCGGGCAGGATGTCTCGTTCCCACATAGCCCCCACCTGGGCCCGCAGCTGCCCC
>JAJZNF010000047.1 GCA_021847985.1 Actinomycetes bacterium
CTCGAGCCGGAGCAGATGGAGAGGCTGCGCCAGGCGGTGGCGAAGTAAGCTCGTCCCCCCACTCGCCGTCCCCGATAAGTTGCGGCGGGTCAGATGGTGCGAGAGGAGGCTACAGCGCCAGGTGGAGGCGAAGCGCCTCGTCCAGCTCCGCCATGATGGCCGACGGCACGCCCCCGATCGACGCCCCGAGTCGCCGCACCGGCACAGAGAGCACCTGCTCAGCCTGCGACTTGGAGTCGTGGCGCAGGCCGGTGGCGACAGACGGCAGGAGCACATGGAACGGGTAGATGCGCTGGAGGCTCGAGGTCGCCGGCACCACGATCACCACTTCCCGTTCTAGCTGCGACGCCGGGCCGTTGGCGCTGTCGTTGGTCGGGACACCGCCGGAGGGGGCCTGTTGGCTTCCACACCCCTGACCGGATCCGGATCCACCAGCCGGTTTTAACCCCGGAGCATCGGCCTTGAGACCGTCGCCGGCGGGAAAGTCCCAAGAGGAAGCATTCCCGGACTCTTTCCACTCCATGAATGCGTCCTCGTAGGCAGGACCAAGTTGTGCTCCGAGCAAGAGTCGCACCGCCGTGTGCAGGACAAGCGCCCGCGGAGAGAAGCTCCGCAGCCGGGCGTCCGAGTCCAGGAACTCGCCGTAATCCTCCGGCGGGCTCACGCTCACCTTCATGCTGCGATGATGCCACGGATACCACCCCCGTGGCGAGTCGCCAGTCGAATCAAAAGCCGAGCGTCCGGCCACGTACTCGAGTCCGAGGCAGGCCTGACCGAAGGTGGAACCACCGTTCTTACCGGTCACGCCCCACCGGGACTCGGTGGTCGGGATCGGTTCAGACGAGGATGGCCAGCGAACAGCGCCAGCCCTCGAGGCGTCGCTGCCACCCCTCCCGGGCTGGCCCACACGCCCCAGGTTGGGGGCGGTCGGGCTTGAGCGCGACTGCGAGACGGACAGACGAGCGACCCGCCAAGCGTGACGAGCCAAGGCCTGGTCAACAGGTGGCCTGGTGAGGCTCTCGTCACTGCGGGGCGCCGTAGCTCGGAAACCGGCTTCGGAGGGAGCCTGACCTGTGGTTAGGCGCTCCTCATGGAGGAAGCAGAAGTGCCAATACTTAGTGACGTCGCCAATGGTCGGCTACAGGTGGTAATGGCGGTGTCAGTCGACGCTTGCTAAGCTGCAGACCCTACGAGCGCACACTTCGGACCCAACCTCCCGAGCACCACCACGACCCGTCGCTCGAGTAAACTCGGACCAACATGGAAGCACATTCTCCGCGCTCCGATTGCCTGCTGCGACGCCTCTGTCGGCGTCAATTAACGACTCAAGTGAATCGCTCGAGTTCCCGCTCGACAACCTCTGAGGCAACCAAGAAAAGCATCTGAGTTGGTTGAGTACGGAGACACTCGGCAAGAAGGCCACCAAATTTGCCTGAAAGCAATGAGGAATGGATCGCTGGGCGGTACCGCTCCACGTAGCCAAGGGCAAAAAATAACATATAGAGATATGCGATCTGTGGCAAGGGCGGATTGACACTGGTAGACGAGCGCCGATGGACGTAGTACTCCGCACTCTGCGAAGATGGCGAGACTACGCGCCACAAGCAACTCCGGAGCGGTCCTGTGACCTTGAGCAAGCCGGCACCGGGCTGCTTGACGTAGTTCACAGTCGCTTTCGGCTGAAGAAGAATTTCATTAGGCGTCGGACTTGTCACCTGGCGCCACCCTTTCAGCCACGCGCCGGGGGCGAGGTTGCCAATGGCAACGTGATGGCGTTTGAGGATGGCCCGGTCCAGCACGATCTCAGCCCACATCTGCGGCGGGCTGCCAGTAGGCAAACAGCGCAGGGCGATGGACCTCGCGGGATAGAACAACTCGGCTCGGGATGCTGCCTCAGACCACTGCCGATGTCCCACGACGAGGTGCGGGAGTATGTCGTTTTCGAGATTGAAGGTTGCGGACCTAGGGATGATATACCCGAGACTAGCCAGGGCATCGTAGAAAACGCTGTGCTTACGCCTGTCACGGGGTGGCGAGATGGAAACGTCGTTTGGTGCATCGGTTGACATCGATAGGCCGTGAGTAATAAAGCCTAGGCCCGTAGCCGGCCGCGTACGCAGCACGAGAGCGGCTTTGAAAAGATTCATGAAGGAGTAGTAAAAGAGAACTGCTCGCGGAACAGCCGTTGATTCAGCGGCTTTCCAAAAGTCATCGGCCAACTCGATGTACGCTGCTGCTTCGCCAGTTCGATCCGTGACTTGTGCATGATGCTTAAGAATAGGAAATGGGCTGTTGACGAGAAGCGTGCCTACCTGGCGGTAACGACGACCTGTCGGCGCTACCGGCCAGAAAGAGAACGGGACGGAAGACTTGTAATTGCGAACTGGAACTCCAACTCTGGGGGCAGGTGTGGTCGGCATGGCCTAACCTCCTGGGTACTTGCGAAGGGTGCGCACCACCGCACCTTTGCACACTGTGTCATAGCAGTGTCCAATTGTCAATGGCACGTATCACCTCAATAGGGGCCTGGCAGCGGAGGCGTGCAGTGGGTTCGGCGAGCGGCTGGGTTCCTCGTACCGAATTCACCATGATGTTCGAGATGGAGTTCAGGGCTACGGCCTGACGGACGGACGGACTGAGCTACGGACTGCTGGCGCGCCTCATCGGCCCGAGGGATCGTACCCTCTACTACCACGGTGTTGAAATGGGGTAGAGGAGCGGGGGGGTGCTTCGGTAGCCTTAGCGGGGGTCGACGCGATCTGAATTGTGGGTGCATTGGCACGCGAGGCACGACTTCTTGCCAGAGGACGGTGCTGGGGTGGATCGATCCCGGGAGCCGATCCTAGCCAACCATCCCATTCGCAGGGCGAAGCCACTGGGGGAAGCGGCCCTGCGAGAGTTGGAGCCCACGTTTGAGTGGATGTGCGCCCAGATCTGGCGGCCCTCGATTCCGCTCGACCAGCGCCTCGACTACCTGGTCGTCGACGAGGCGGGCCAGCTCTCTTTGTCCAATGTCTGCGCGGTCGCGACCTCCGCGCGCAACGTGGTGGTGGTGGGTGACTCGCGCCAGCTCTCGCAGCCCTCTCAAGGCACGCATTCCGAGGGAGCCGGGGCCTCCGCGCTGGAGCACGTCCTTGGCGGTGCTAACACCATCTCTCCAAACTTCGGGGTGCTTCTGGACGACACCCACCGCCTGCACCCTACCATCTGCGATTACATCTCGGAGATCTACTACCAGGGGCGCCTGCAATCCCTTCCGGGGTGTGAGCTCCAGACGGTCTCGGGACCGGGGTGGCTCTCTGGATCCGGCCTGCGCTGGGTCCCGACCGATCATCGGGGAGCCGAGGGTCGTCAGCAGAAGACGCGGCGGCCGTGGCGGAGACCGTGTGGGACCTGCTGCCGAAATCTTGGATCAACCGGACCGGCTCCGAACGGCCCCTCGGACTTCAGGACATCTTGGTGGTGGCTCCGTTTAGAGCGCGCACGAATAGGGCAGAGGAAGGGGCGGGCATCTGAGATCAGACGCGGTCGGCGCGAGACCGGCGGCGGGGAGGTGGGCTTGAAGGTGCG
>JAJZNF010000112.1 GCA_021847985.1 Actinomycetes bacterium
GGCTGATGTGTTCTGGGTTACATGGAAGTTTTCGGCCTCCAGAGAGGGTCACTTAAAAGAAAGAGCCATCTTTCACCGCGCCCAGTTGCGCCGAGCGCCACCGAACACACCCCGAACCGTACTTAGGGGGGCATGTAAGCTGGATTCCGAGCCGACCCCACCGAGTCCAAGGAGTGAAGCTCCCTTGCCCGAGCAAAGCACCCACGCCGACAAGTCCACCTCCGAGGAGTTCGGGCCCGAAGCCTCGACCGACCGGGTACAGCAGTACCTGGAGCCCGCCGCCGAGCCCGAGCCCGAGGACGCCGAGGCGCGGGCGTACATGCGCTCACTGGAGCTGCGCATCGAGACCGAGGTGGCCCGTCTTCGCGCCGAGGGCAAATACCCGCCCTCGCTGGCAAGGCGGGTCAGGACCTACTACCGCACGCTTCTCCCCGACGGAGCGGCCTCGGGCGAACGGGACTTCGACGCCATCTTCAAGACGCTCGACCGCATCGCCTATATGGACGTGGACGTGCCCACGGCCAGCTCCAAACCAGGCGTCGCCTTCGTGAAGCGGTCGCTACGCACCCTGATGGCCTGGTACCTCAACTACCTGGCCCAGCAGTTCAACAACTTCGCCACCAACCTCGTCCACCTGCTCGGCATCGCCGACGTGCGCATCGCCGCCCTGGAAAGCCGTTTCGACACCTCCGCCTTCCGCGCCACCGGACTACTGGCCGCGACGGCGGCTGCGAAGGCCCAGGCCGTAACCACCGCCCGCGTGGTCGAAGCCCTCTCCGGCACCCAAGGCCGGGTGCTGGTGGCCGAGTGTGCCGACGGCACGCTCCTTGCGGGCCTCGGAGAGGCGGGGCTGAACGCATACGGGGTGGAGAGCCACAGGGAGCTTCTCCAGGCGGCCGAAGCCCGAAACCTGGAGCTTCGCGAGGGCGGAACACTAGAGCACCTGGCCGGCGTAGGCCCCGGGTCACTCGCCGCACTGGTGCTATCAGGAATCGTGGATCGTGACACCGTAAACGACCGTGTGGCCGCCCTGGCGCACGCCAGGCGCGTGCTCGAGGAGGATGCGGCCCTGGTGCTCGTGTGCGCCTCCGCCGACGACTTCGAAGATCCCGGCAACCGCATCGAGGCGGACCTCTCGCCAGGTCGCCCCTTTGCCGCCGAGACCTGGGAGTTCCTCCTCGCCAAGCTGGGATTCGGCTCCATTGCCAGCGAGAGGAGCGAAGCCGGGCCGTACCTGGTCCTGGCGCGCAATGCGCGCATGGCGCCAGACCTCGGCGCGCTGGCCGATTCCAAGGTGGTGCTTACGGCACTGGAGCCACCAAAGGAACGGCGGCGTTGATCCGTCCGGGCAACCGCCCTCCCGAAGTAGCTATTCTCCTGCCGTCCTTCGCCCCGATGGACGCGATTGGTACCCATGTGGTGGAGCTGCGCGAAGCACTTGCCGGGGCCGGGCTGCAAGCACGCATCTTCGCCGACGAGATCAAACCGGGAATCGGTGCCGAGGCGCTCCCGGCCACCGAGCTGTTGAACGCCCGCGCTCGCGACGGACGCTTCATCCTCTATCAGCTGTCCACCAACTTCCACCGCTATCGCGGGCTCATGAGCCGGCCGGAGCCGCTGGTGGTGCAATACCACAACATCACCCCGCGCGCGGAGATGATCGGCTTCGACCACGGGATCGCCACCGCCGTCGCCTGGGGTCGACGCCAGCTGGAAGACCTCCGCCTAAGGGCGGCACTCGGCCTTGGCGTCTCCCGCTACAACGCCGATGAGCTGGTTGCCGCGGAATACCGGCGCGTGGCGGTCGCCCCTCCCCTGATCCGGCCGCTGGCCGTTCCGGATAACCCCAAGCGCTACGACGAGGGCGCGCACCGGCTCCTTTTCGTCGGGCGCCTTGCCCCTAACAAGGCCCAGGAGGACCTAATCGCGGCCCTAGCCGTCTACAACGCCACCTTCTCCACCCCGGCCACCTTGACTCTGGTAGGCTCGACCACCGTAGAGGCCTACGTGGAATACCTGCACAGCCTGGCCCATCGCCTCGGAGTGGGAGACGCCGTCACCTTCGCCTCCGGCGTACCCCAGGACCAGCTCGCCGGACTCTACGCGACGTCGCACCTCTTCGTCTCCGCCTCGCGGCACGAGGGCTTCGGCTTCCCGGTTATCGAGGCAATGCGGGCCGGGCTGCCCGTCGTCGCCTACGCTTCCTCCGCCATTCCCGAGACAGCCGGGACAGCGGCGCTTCTGACCCCCTCCGCCGAGCCGGAGATTTTAGCCACCGCCTGGCACATGGTTCTTGCGGACGCCGGGACGCGCCGGGCGATGGTTGCCGAGGGCAGGAGGCGGGCCGCCGATTTTGACCTGACCGAGAGCAAGCTGGCCAATCTCAGGGCGCTGGCCAACCTGATCCCCATCGAGGGCGTTCAGCCCTCGCTCCTGTACTACGATCGCCGGGCGGACTCGCGCGCGGAGGCCAAGGCATGAGCGGAATTCACCAGTTCCTACCCATGCTCGCCAAAGGCGATGGGGTAGGCAACAACGCCAGGGCCATGGCAAAGCGCTTGGCCGAAGTCGGAATTCCTTCCCGTTTCTACTCGGACGTGGATAATATCGGCGAGGCCAGCGGCGGCCATCTGGACTACGCCAAGGTGGCCGAGGAAGGGGACATCCTCCTATACCACGTTGCCACGTCCTCCCCCATGACCACCTACCTGGCCCATCGCTCGGAGCCACTCGGGATCGTCTACCACAACATCACCCCTCCCGAATACTTCGCTGCCTATGACGCAAGGGCCGCAGCCGTGCAGAAGCGTGCGGAGGGAGAGGTGGAGGCGCTCGCCGAGCGCACGCTCCTCGCCATGACGCCCAGTGCCTACAACGCCGAGGACCTGTACGAAGCCCGCTATCTGGAGGTCGCCGAGTTCCCACTCATATTCGACCCTGCGGACTTCCTTGGCCCCTCGAGCCCACGGGTGGAGGAAGTGCTGAGCGGCCTGCGAACCAAGGGATTCGCCAACTGGCTCTTCGTCGGGCGGCTGGTGCCCAACAAGGCCCAGGAGCGGCTCATCATGGCGCTGCACGCCCATCGTGAGGCCTACGGCGATACCGCAGTGCTGCACCTGGTCGGAAGGCCAAGCTATCCGGGCTACGTGGCAGCCCTGCATGGACTGGCCGACGAGCTGGGCCTGGCCGACCGCGTGAACTTCGTGATGGGGGTGTCCGAAGCGGAGCTGGCGGCCTTCTACCGGAGTAGCGACCTCTTCATCTCGGCTTCGGAGCACGAGGGGTTCTGCATCCCCATTGTGGAGGCTCTCTTCCACGGACTCCCGGTCATGGCCTACGACGCAGGGGCCGTGCCCGAGACACTGGGAATCGGCGGCATCCACCTGCCGGACCGCGACCCGGCCACCATGGCCGCCTGGACCGAGCTGATCGCGACCGACGCCGAGCTGCGCAGCCGTCTGCGCCGCCTCGGCCGCGAGCAGCTTACCCGGGTCGCCCCTACCGCCACCATCCCCGCCTTCGACCGGGCAATTGCCCGACTTATCGAGTTGGCGGGCTCTC
>JAJZNF010000303.1 GCA_021847985.1 Actinomycetes bacterium
ACAGAATGTCAGCAGCGCGCTGCAGTTGGCAAATTACGCCTACGTGCTGCGTCAGGGGCGGGTCGGGCTGGAAGGCACGCCCGAGGAACTTACGGCAAACGAGCGGGTTCGCAACCTCTACCTGGGGGGCTAGGGCCGCCAGGTAGAGGTTGCCCTGGCGCGTTTGGATCACAGCGGAGTCCAAGTTCCCCCGCGGCCTCCGCACTGCGCCGCAAGGGCTGCGCGGCGTCGGGCGCGTTCATGGCGATCGCGACGACCATGGCGCCGCCAACGGATGATCCGGCGCAACCGACAAGATGTTCCGGCTCGTAGCCGGCCCCGGCTTAAAGCCATTGATCCCTGTGCGAAGCCCCGGTCTGTCGTGGTGGACCGGTCACCGCTCACCGGCCATAGGCCCGGGCGGGTACCCCCTGCCAAAAAGGGCGGCCCGTGCAGTCGCATTAGGATCGGAGGCTGGCCCAACGCCCCTATCAGGCCACTGGGGCGCGGGAGGAGCACGGTAATGAGTATGCCCACCACGATTGGGCAAGAGGAGGGTGGCGTTGACGGCCATCCTGCCGTGGCAGGGAGGACTTTGGTAGCGCCCGCGAGGACGTCATTCCCTCAGCGGCACCCGGTCGGGCCGCAGCGGGCTACCAAGTCGGGGCGAGTGCACCTCCCCGGCGGTTGCGGTGCCTCGCACCCGGGATGGAACCAAGTGTTTACCGTGATGACGAGGCCGTGCGGTCCGGTGTGCACCGCCTGGCGCCTCGGCGACGCGCTCTGGCAGGGTCAATGTGCAGGAAGGCCTGCTCCTTCCGGGTCGACAGCGGTGGCCAGGCCATGTACCCGGCCGGCGGCCCCCGCGCACCTCGGGTGGCTACACCCGGCGCCGGCTCCGCGGAAAGCAAGGAGACAGGCGCGGCGCCGATCGGGTCCGACGCTTCATGTTTCACCGGGCGCAAGCGTTCTGTCATGAGCCGGTCCGGAGTCACCAAGAGCGAGATCTCCGAGCTGCTCTCAGCCAGCGGTCGCGTGCCCAAGCGTTCCCTGGGGCAGAACTTTCTCGTCGACCAGAACTATGCAAAGAAGATCGCCTCCATCGCGGCGGGGGACGGGGGTCCGGTGGCCGAGATCGGGCCCGGTATCGGCTCGCTGACGGTCTTTCTCGCCGAGCGTTGCGCGCGGGTGACCGCGGTCGAGAAGGACCAGGAGATTGCCTCCCTTCTCACGCGGGTCCTGGAAGCACGGGGAATCACCAACGTGGAGGTGATCGTGGCCGACGCCCTCGAGGTGGATTGGAGCGGGTTGCTTGCGGGCCGAGGAATTCGCCGGGTGGCCGGCAATCTGCCTTACAACGTCTCAGTGCCCATCATCATGAAGCTTGTCGACGACGGCGCCGGCATCGACGGCATGGCATTCCTCCTACAGAGGGAGGTCGCCGAACGCCTGGCCGCCAGGCCGGGTGCCAGGGAGAGTTCGGCCGCCTCGCTCAAGCTCCAGCTCCGCTTTGCCGCCTCCATCGCGACCGGAGTTCCGGCGACGGTCTTCATGCCGGTTCCCAACGTGGCCTCCGCTGTGCTGGAGCTGCGTGCGGATTCCCGCTACCTGGGCCGCTATGGCCGGGAGGCGGTTGACGCCGCGGTCGGTGCTGCGCGCACGGCTTTCGCCCATCGCCGCCAGATGCTGCGCCGTACCCTCTCGGATGCGAGGCTTGCGGCTGCGCTGGCCGAGAGCGGAGTGGAGGAGACCCGGCGACCCGAAAGCCTGACCATCGAGGAGTGGCTCGCCATTGGCGTGGCTCTCACCGGGAAGGAGCGGGACCATGCCTGAGCAGGTGGAGGGGCGCTTGCTGCTGGCGCCTGCGAAGTTGACACTTTCCCTGCGAGTGACCGGTGTTCGGGAGGACGGACTTCATACGCTCGCGTCCGAGATGGTATCCGTCTCGCTCTTCGACGAATTGCGGCTCTTCCCCTCGAGCGAGGCGGCCGAGACCGAGATCTCCATGACCGACCCCCTCGGCCTCGCAGAGCTGGGCTTTCCCCTTGCGGAGGTCCCTCTCGGTGGTGGCAACCTGATCGCCAGGGCGATGGCGATGGCCGGGGTGCGGGGCGGGGTTGAACTGGTGAAGCGGATTCCGCCGGGAGCGGGCCTTGGGGGCGGGTCTTCGGATGCCGCTGCAGTGCTCCGTGCGCTGCTGCCGGAGCTGGATTCGCGAGCCGCTCTCGCGCTGGGGTCGGACGTGCCCTTCTGCGTCTCGCTCACGCGCTCGATGGTAAAGGGTGTGGGTGACGAGATCGAGCCGCTTCCATCTCGCGACGGTCGATGGGTGCTCTTCCTGATCCCGCTCCACTCACCGACGGGAGCGGTATATGGCGCCTACGACCAAGGGGCGAGAGGGGACTTCGAGGAGAGCGGCAACGACCTGGAGGAGGCGGCGATCGCGGTGACGCCCAAACTCGCGCGCTACCGGGAGATGATCGCCGACAAGATCGGCGTCAGGCCCCGCATGGCCGGATCGGGCTCGACTTACTTTGCCGAAGGCAGCTTGACGGGCCTTGGTCTGGATGGCAGGGTCCATCGCGAGCCTGGAACGGTGGTCCTAGAAGAAAGCGGGTTGAGGTGCGTCGCAGTGGAGGTGCGTGAAGTCAACGCACTCTAGGTGCGGAGGGCGGACACAACAGGACCCGGTCTCGAGTAACCGGGTCCTGGAAAACCTGTTACTTACCGGCTGCTCTGCGCTGCCAGCGCGTCTTCTTCATCATCTTCTTGTGCTTCTTCTTGCGCATGCGCTTGCGGCGCTTCTTGATAAGTGATCCCATAGTGCAATAGAAACTAGCCGCATACGGCACGGAACGTGCAGTCCGGCAGCCCGGTGGGCGCCTTCCAGGCCCCGATGGCGGTGGAGCTGATGGACTCGGCGGACGTTAGCTCGGTTTCGGTAGGATCGTTAAGCATTGGCGGATAGTTCAATTGGCAGAACGCCTGACTTTGGATCAGGAGGTTCCAGGTTCGAGCCCTGGTCCGCCAGCAAATAAAGCCCAGCTCAGAGCTGGGCGATAGTCTTTCTTGAGAAGTGACTATGCCGGTGTGATTCTCCTATCCCTGTCAAGCCGCATTATCAACGCCCGTCGCGGTTGATTTGATGTTGGCCAACATCGCCGCATAGCCAAGCGCCAGATCGGCGTCGTAACGGATTCCGCGTTCGAGCTCAGATATTCGGTTTGGCCAGCTATCGAGCACGCCGGCAACCTTGGCCAAGCTCAGGCCAGCCTCCAGGCGGGCCTGGCGTAGATCCGCTCCCGCCGGGACGGATCCGGGGCGCACAAGGTGGCCAAAGACCTCTCGTGCGACATAGCGCTTCAGGCAGCGCATGATCTCCCGGTCGGACTTGCCTTCGGCTCGTCGGCGTTCGACGTAGGCCTTGGTGGAGGGATCGCAGGTCATGCGTACCATGACGATTCGCCACAGGGCGTGATTGGCCTGGCGGTTGCCGGACCGGTTGAGGCGATGGCGCACAACCTTTCCCGAAGAGGCCTCGACGGGG
>JAJZNF010000098.1 GCA_021847985.1 Actinomycetes bacterium
TGGAACGCCTCCTATCTGATCCTTTGGGGGACCAACCTGCCTATCACCCGGACGCCGGACGCCCACTTCATGACGGAAGCGCGCTACCGGGGGCAAAAGGTGGTGGTGGTATCGCCGGACTACTCCGATCACACAAAGTTCGCAGATGTTTGGCTATCCCCGGCGCCCGGCACCGACGCGGCGCTGGCGCTGGCCATGGGGCACGTGATGCTGACCGAGTTCTACAGGGACCGGGAGGTTCCGTACTTCCAGGACTACGCCCGCACCTACACCGACCTGCCGTTCCTAATAAAACTGCGGGAGAAGGACGGTGCCTGGGTGCCCGACCATTTCCTAACCGCGGCCGACATCGCACCCGGTTCGAATGCGGATGAGGAGCAATGGAAGACTGTTGTATTGGACGAGGGGTCGTGGGAGCCACGGATTCCCAATGGGTCGCTTGGCTTTCGCTGGTCGCAAGGGGGAGAGGGCAAGTGGAACCTCGACCTGGGTGGCACGAAGCCGGCACTCTCGACCTTTGATGCGCCCGGCCGCGGTCAGGTGGAGCTGCTTCTGCCGCGCTTCGATCGGACCGGCAACGGAGAGATCATGCGCCGCGGCGTGCCGACTGTGAAAGTGGGCGGGCACGTGGTGACCACGGTGTTCGACCTTGCCATGGCTCAGTACGGTGTTTCCCGCCCGGGACTTCCAGGCCGTTGGCCCGAATCCTACGGTGACGCCGAGGAGCCGGCCACCCCCGCCTGGCAGGAGCGCGTTACGGGCGTCCCCGCCGAGGCAGCCATAAGGGTGGCCAGGGAGTTCGCCGCCAATGCGGAGCTGTCCCGAGGGCGCTCGATGATAGCGATGGGAGCAGGCACCAACCACTGGTATCACTCCGATCAGATCTACCGCTCCTTCCTATCCTTGCTTCTCCTGGGCGGATGCCAGGGCGTAAACGGAGGCGGATGGGCGCACTACGTCGGCCAGGAGAAGGTCCGACCTTTTGCGGGATGGTCGACGCTTGCCTTCGCCTTGGATTGGGTGCGACCCCCCAGGCAGATGGTCGCCACCCCCTTCTGGTACCTTGCCTCCGACCAGTGGCGTTACGAAGGTACTACCGCAGATTCGCTGGCCAGCCCGCTCGCAGAGGGCGCTTTGGCGGGCATGACCATGGCGGATCTCTATCTCTCGGCTGCTCGCCAAGGATGGCTGCCCTCCCATCCGTCGTTCGACCGGAACCCGCTCGACTTGGCGGAGGAGGCCCTCAGCTCGGGCATGGCACCGGCGGATTACGTCGCCGCCGAGCTGAAAGCGGGCAGGCTCCGTTTCGCCGCCGAGGATCCCGACCATCCGGACAACTTCCCGCGCGTCATCACCACCTGGCGACGCAATCTCCTCGGCTCGTCAGGCAAGGGGCACGAATACTTCCTGCGCCACCTGCTCGGCGCAGACAATGCGCTGGATGCGGAGGAGGCCGATGAGCGGCTACGCCCCAAGGAAGTGGTTTGGCGAGACGGGGCCCCGGAGGGCAAGGTCGATCTCCTGGTCTCCATCGACTTCCGCATGACCTCTACGGGCATCTACTCCGATATCGTCCTGCCTGCGGCGACCTGGTACGAGAAGCACGACCTTTCCTCCACGGACATGCACCCCTTCGTCCACTCGTTCAACCCGGCCATAGCCCCGCCGTGGGATTCGCGAAGCGATTTCCAAATCTTCAACGACCTTGCCCGGTCGTTCTCGGCGTTGGCGGCGGGGAGGCTTGGAAAGCGCAACGACTTGGTGGCGACGCCGCTGATGCACGACTCACCCGACGAGTGCGCCCAGCCGGGTGGCGTCTCAATGGATTGGGCGCACGTGGGCTCGGGTCCGACCCCCGGGGTGAATATGCCCAGGGTGACCTTGGTGGAGCGTGACTACGGACGAGTGCATGAGCAGATGTCCACCATCGGCCCGCTCATCGACAGTCTCGGCGCGACGGTGAAGGGAGTGCGCATGCCGATCGCCGACGAGGTCGGGTACCTGGCTGAGCGAAACGGGACGGCTCGCTCGGGCGTCGGGGCCGGCCGGCCCAGGATCGACCGGGACGATCTCTTCTGCGAAGCGATCCTCGCCATGTCCGGCACGACAAACGGCCGCCTTGCGGTCGCCGGATTCGAAAACCTCGAGAAGCGGACAGGTCTGCCACTGGCCGATCTCGCCCACGAGCGGGCGGGGGACAGGATTACCTTCTCGGACACCGTGACGCAGCCGCGCTCTGTGATCTGCTCGCCGGAGTGGTCGGGATGCGAGTCGGAGCGGCGCAGATATTCGCCTTTCACCATCAACGTCGAAAGGTTGAAGCCCTGGCATACCCTCACCGGCAGGCAGCACTTCTTCGTGGATCACGAGTGGATAGCAGAACTCGGTGAGTCACTTCCCGTATACCGGCCGCCACTTGACCTGCTCGCGACCTTCGGGGACCCGTCCGATCCGGCCTACGGGGGTGAACAGCTCGTGGCCCGGTACCTGACCCCTCATTCGAAGTGGTCCATCCATTCCGAATACCAGGACAATCTGCACATGCTGAACCTCTTCCGCGGAGGGCCGGTGATCTGGGTGAACGATCGGGACGCCAGGAAGATCAACGTCGAGGACAACGACTGGATCGAGGCATATAACCGCAACGGGGTGACCGTTGCCAGGGCGGTTGTGACCCACCGGGTTCCAAGCGGTTCGGTCCTGATGTACCACGCGGTCGACAGGCATCTGCAGATGCCTGTGTCGGAGCGGTCCGGGCTTCATGGCGGCACCGACAACTCGCTGACCCGCGCGACCATGAAGCCGACCCACATGATCGGCGGCTCGGCCCAGCTTTCCTGGGGGTTCAACTATTACGGGCCAACCGGGACACAGCGCGACGAGATCGTCGTCATCCGCCGCCGAAGTCAAGAGGTGAAGTTCTGATGCAGAGGGGAGCGGACAGATGAGAGTTATGGCCCAGGTGGCTATGGTAATGAACCTCGACAAGTGCATTGGCTGCCACACCTGCACGGTCACCTGCAAGCAGACCTGGACCAACCGTCCGGGCACCGAGTACGTCTACTTCAACAACGTCGAGACCAAGCCCGGCCTCGGCTATCCACAACGCTACGAGGACCAGGAGCACTGGCGCGGCGGCTGGGAACTCGATCGCCGTGGCAAGCTTCGCCTGCGCTCGGGGAGCCGGATCCAACGACTCGCGAAGCTCTTCTACAATCCGGACCTGCCCACAATCGAGGAGTATCACGACCCCTTCACGTACGACTACGCGAAGCTGATCTCAGCACCGGCCGGGACCAAGGCTCCCTCGGTCTCGGCCCGCTCGGCGCTCACCGGCAGGGAGATGGTTCCTAGTTGGGGAGCCAACTGGGAAGACGACTTGGCGGGAGCGCCGGCCCGGGCGCAAAATGACCCCAATTTCGCGGCCGTGGCCGAGAAGGTCCGGCTCGACTTCGAGTCGGTCTTCATGTTCTACCTGCCGCGCATATGCGAGCACTGCCTCAATCCTTCCTGCGTTGCCTCCTGT
>JAJZNF010000120.1 GCA_021847985.1 Actinomycetes bacterium
AGCGGCCTGGTCTCCTCAACGCGCACCGTGTCGCCAATGTGCGCGTCGAACTTGCCGTCGTGCGCATAGAGCTTCTTGGTCCGCTGCACCGTCTTGCGATAGCGGGGATGGCGCACGCGCTCGATGATCGCCACCACGACCGTGTCGGTCATGGAGTCGGAGATCACCGTGCCCTCGCGAACCTTCTGTCTTGCCACTTCCACGGGCTTACCCTCTTCGGTCATCGGGCCACCTGCCCGCCCTCGGCGCTCTTGGCGCGCTCATTCTGAATGGTACGAAGCCGGGCGACGTCCCTCTTGAGGGCACTGACCCGAGCGGTGTTGGCCACCTGCGAGGTGGCCAGGTCGAAGCGAAGGCTGAAGAGTTCCTTGGTCAACTCCTCAATCCGCTCGGCAAGCTCAGCATCGGCGAGAGTTCTCAACTCGGATGGCTTGGTCATCTCTATGCACCCACCATCTCGGAGAGGTTGTCGCGAACCACGACGCGCGCCTTCATGGGCAGCTTCTGGATCGCTCGCTCGAGCGCTCCCCTGGCCAGATCCTCCGAGACTCCGTTCAGCTCGAAAAGGATTCGGCCCGGCTTGACAACGGCGACCCAGAACTCCGGGTTGCCCTTGCCCGAACCCATGCGGGTCTCGGCCGGCTTCTGGGTGACCGGCTTGTCCGGGAAGACCCGGATCCAAACCTTGCCACCACGGCGGACGTGGCGAGTCATGGCGACACGGGCGGCCTCGATCTGGCGGGCGCTAAGCCAGCCAGCCTCGAGGGCCTGAATTCCGTAGTCGCCGAAGTTCAGCTCGGTGCCGCCCTTGGCAACGCCGGTGCGGCGGCCACGCTGCACCTTGCGGTGCTTGACCTTACGGGGCATCAACATGACTAATCACTCTCCCGCTTGAAGTGGGTGGTCTCGTGAGAATCGGGGCGAACTCGCTTCTCCAGCTCCTCACTGCGGTCCAAAATCTTCTCGAGGCTCTCGTCCGGCGCGGCGGCGGGAGCGGCTACGGGCTCGGCGGCAGGTGCCGCCTGTGCCGCAGCACGGCCCCGGGTCTCTCCGGTACGGCGGCCACCGCCGGCGGAAACGATGCGCCGGGGGCGCGCGGGCGCCTCAGGAGCGGGCTCCGTCTGGCTGGGAACCTTGTAGGGGACGATGTCGCCCTTGTAGATCCAGACCTTCACGCCGATGCGTCCGAAGGTGGTGCGGGCCTCGCGGAAGCCGTAATCGATATCCGCGCGCAGCGTATGCAACGGCACCCGGCCTTCGCGATACGACTCCTTGCGGGCCATCTCGGCTCCGCCCAAACGTCCGGAGCACTGAATGCGGACTCCCTGCCCCCCGGAGCGCTCAACCAGCTGCAGCGCGCGCTTCATCGCGCGGCGGAAGCTGACGCGGCGTGCGAGCTGATCGGCAATGCTCTGGGCGACCAGAGCGGCATCCAGTTCGGGCTGGGAGACTTCCTTGACGTTGAGCTGAACCCTCTCGTTCTGGATCAGCTGACCCAGGTCGTGGCGAAGCTCCTCGATCTTCTTGCCCTGGTGGCCGACGATCGGGCCGACCTTGGACGAGTAGATGTCAACGCGTACGTCACCACGCTTGCGCTCGATCTCGACGCGGGAAAGCTGGAGTGTTTCCAGGCGCTTGGTAAGGAAGTTGCGGATCTTCCAATCCTCGAGGACCGTTTCGCGGTAGTTCTTGTCCTCGTACCAGGTCGACTTCCACTTGGTGGTGACCCCGAGACGGAAGCCGTACGGATTTACCTTCTGACCCATCAGTTCTTCTCGCTTCCCTCAGAATCCTCGCCGCCGGCCTCGGGGGCATCCCCGGCATCGGCCTCGGTGGCAGGAGCCTCGGCTTCGACGACCTCGGTGGTCTCAACTACCTCAGCGGTCTCGATGGTCTCCACCTGTGGTGCCTCGACCGTCTCAACTTCTACGGCCTCGACCTCGGTGACTGGAGCCTCAGCGGCCTCGTCGCCAAGGGAGCGGCGGACGCGAGCGGCGCGCCGCGCCGTGCGTCGGGATTCGTCGGCGGACCTCTTACGAGACACCTCGACGAGGCGCTCGGATTCCATGCGCGAGACGACGATGGTGATATGGCTGGTCCGCTTGCGAATGGCGCCGGCGCGTCCACGGGCGCGCGGGCGGAACCGCTTCATCGTGATTCCCTCGTCCGCCCAGCAGGCCGAGACGTAGAGCTCATCGGCCGGGATGGAGTCGTTGTTCTCCGCATTGGCCACGGCGGAAGCCAACAGCTTCAGCACTGGCCGGGCGGAACCGCGCTCGGTGTAGACGAGGATGTCGCGGGCGGAGATGATGTCCTTGCCGCGGATCAAGTCGAGCACCTCGCGAACCTTGGAGGCGGAGGCGTGATGATTCTTGAGCACCGCGCGGGTGCCAGGAGCGGTTGCCACGCTGCTCATCTCCTCTTGCCGGCCTTCTCTTGGCCGGCGTGGTAGCGGAAGGTCCGCGTCGGGCTGAACTCGCCGAGCTTGTGTCCGACCATCGCCTCGGTGATGTAAACCGGCACGTGCTTGCGCCCGTCATGCACGGCGATGGTGTGGCCCACCATGTCCGGGATCACGGTGGAGCGGCGGGACCAGGTCTTGATCACGCGCTTCTCGCCTTTTGAGTTCTGATCGTCCACCTTCTTCAGGAGGTGGGAGTCCACAAAGGGACCCTTCTTCAGGCTTCTCGCCATCTGCTAAACCCCTCTATCGCCTTGCGCCGCGGGTACGGCGGCGGCGGATGATCAACTTGTCACTGTCCTTGCGCTTGGAACGGGTGCGGCCCTCGGGCTGACCCCATGGCGAAACCGGGTGTCGGCCACCGGAGGTCTTGCCCTCGCCACCACCGAGCGGGTGGTCGACAGGGTTCATGGCAACGCCTCGGGTCTGCGGGCGGACGCCCTTCCAGCGGTTCCGACCGGCCTTGCCGATGCTGACCAGCTCGGCCTCGGAGTTGCCGACCTCGCCGAGGGTCGCCCGGCAGTCGATCGGCACCCGGCGCATCTCGGTGCTCGGCAGCCGCAGAGTCGCATAGTCGCCCTCCTTGGCCACGAGCTGCACGCTCATGCCGGCGCCGCGGGCCATCTTGCCGCCGCCGCCGGGCTTCAGCTCCACGTTGTGCACCACGGAGCCCACCGGTATGTAGCGCATGGGCAGGGCGTTGCCGGGCCGGATGTCAGAACCCTGGCCGCTGCGCAGGACGTCGCCCACCGCTACCCGCGCCGGGGCGAGGATGTAGCGCTTCTCCCCGTCGTGGTAGTGCAACAGGGCGATGCGGGCGTTGCGGTTCGGGTCGTACTCGATGGACGCGACGGTGGCCGGCACCCCGTCTTTGTTCCGTTTGAAGTCGACGATGCGGTACTGCTGCTTGTGGCCGCCGCCTCGGTGCCGGGCCGTCTTGCGCCCGTAGGCGTTGCGTCCGCCGGTACCGGGCTTGGGCGCCAGGAGGCTCTTTTCCGGGCGGGTCTTGGTGATCTCGGCGAAGTCGGAAACG
>JAJZNF010000307.1:0-3946 GCA_021847985.1 Actinomycetes bacterium
GCGGAGGTTCGCGTCGAGATTCGAGAGCGGTTCGTCCATCAGGAAGACCGATGGCCGACCCACAAGGGCGCGTCCGAGAGCCACTCGCTGCCGCTGACCTCCGGACAGCTCGCGTGGGCGGCGCTTTCCCTGACCAGTCAGCCCAAGCATCGCCAGGACTTCCGCCACTCTCTGGGCGGTATTGGCCTTGGTCTCGCCGCGCGACCGCAAGCCGAAGGACAGGTTCTCCTCGACCGTCATGTGTGGATAGAGCGCGTAGTTCTGGAAGACCATGCCCACTCTGCGTTCGCGGCTGGGAACCTCGTTAACCACCTGCCCGTCGAAGCGTATGACTCCCGAGCTGGGCTGCTCGAGACCGGCGATCATCCGCAAGGTCGTCGACTTGCCGCATCCGGAGGGCCCGAGAAGCACGACGAACTCGCCATCCCGGATGGAAAGGTCGATGCCGTTCAGCGCCGGTGAAGGCGCGTTTCCGAAGCTCTTGGAGAGCCCTTCGAGTTCGATTGCGGTCATCCAAACTCCCGTCCTGTAACTTCCATCGCACCGGCCGCGGCTTTCGCCGCATCTGGTGTACCGGGTACAACTTCTACCCACTTTGAATGACCGGGAGCTGACCGCAAGTCGGCATTTGTCTGAACTCTGGCGGAATATGTTCTTGGTTCGTCGGCCACCTCGCCGCGGTGCCGAAACGCATCCAACGTGGCGCCGGATCCGCCGGGCGGCAGCCGTCGCAGGAGCCGCCTTGCACAATTGCCCAGGTGGGCATTGCTGCCGCGCTTATGCGCTCCGGCTCGGTGTTGGGCCGCCTCCTGGCCGGGCTAGTTGGCGAGGATCCTGAGGAGTTCCAACTCCCGCTGGTGGGAGATGCCGATGCCCGCTTTCTGAAGAGTGTGTCCCTGGCGCTCGAAGACGTGGGTGTCGGCGATGGTTTGGGCAAGGGGCCTGAGGGACAGGCCCGCCGCCAGCGCGCGCGAGGAGTCCGCGGTAAGAATCAGCCTGGACTCGTCCTCCGCTTGCCATAGTGGCAGGTCGATGCCGGGCCGGACTCCTGCGGCGAGTAGGGCTGCGGCCTCGACCCAACGGAACGAGGCTCCCGGGGGAGCCACCGTTTCGGCCATTGCCTCGAGGGCGCCGGCAAAGGTGACGGCCGATGCCGGGCCGGCGGTGTTGAAGACACCCTCGATTCCTTCATGCGCGATCAAGGCGAGGAAGGCGGCCAGGTCGCGCGCGTCGATGATCTGGAACGGGTTCGTTGCCGGACCGGGGGCGAGTATCTCGCCTCCACGGGCCACACGTTCCACCCACCAGGTGAACCTCGCCGTGTAGTCACGGGGGCCGGCGACGTATGTGGGCCTGACGACGGTGAGGGCGCCGCTTTGTCCGAAAGTCTCCGTGGCGACCTCTTCGCAACGCGCCTTCAGCCCGCCGTAAACCTCGTTGCCGAGTGGCGTGTTGTCGGGGTCGTCGAGGCGCGCAAGCGCGGCGTCCTCGCGAACGCCCGGCTCGGCCGGGTTCGCGTAGGCGGAGACGGAGGAGATGAGGACGTAGTGCCCTCCTCTTGCGCCAAGTGCGGTTGCGAGGCTGCGGACCTGGCGGGGAAGATATGCGGAAAAGTCCACCGTGGCGTCCCATCTTCCCTCGGCCAGCATGCCGAGGTCGCGATCGCGGTCTCCGATGCGGTGCTCGGCTTCCGGGAAGGCTCCCGGGTTGGTCAGGCCCCGGTGCAGGAGCGTCACATCGTCGCCCGAGGCAAGGAGGGATTCGACGAGATGGGAGCCGATGAAGCGGGTGCCACCAATGACCAGGATGCGCATAGGAGCCAGGTTAGCTCCGCAGGTCCGCCGCACGCGTGGCCTCGCCGCCGCGCACCCGCTCTCGAACTGGAGGCACCGACGGTGGGTCTGGGCTGCGCACAAGGCACGCCAAGGTTATGCAAGGGCCGCCTGCCTACGCGAGGCCCGGCTTTTTGGTAGGTTGCAGGCAGGGATTGGCGATTGGCCTGGCGGTGCGGCCCGCGGCGCCAGTGTCGGGCCGAAGTCGACCGCGGCCCAATTCGTACGACCGGTGCCGTCCTTTGCGAAGCGATGGAAGGGGGAGCCTTGCCAAGACGGGCCTGCCGAGTACCTGGTCAGTCTCTACCCAGTCCGATCGAGCCGGCGGGTCGCGTATGACCCACTTCGTTGACTCGGCGGTGTTCGAGCGTGCCAGTGACGGGATCTTTGCGCTCGACCGCGAGTGGCGCTGCGTCTTGGTCAACGAGGCAGGCGCCCACCTCGTGAGGCGAACGGTGGGGGATCTGCTGGGCCGCGTAATTTGGGAGGAGTTGCCGGAGGCGGTGGGCTCCGCCTTCGATCGGCAGTGCCGGGCTGCGCTCGCGAGCCAGCAGGTAGTCGAGTTCGAAGACTTCTTCGAGCCGGCGGGCCGCTGGTGCACGATCCGTGTCTTTCCATCGCCCGAGGGCCTCACCATCTACGCCCTTGAGTCCTCGGAAGGGCGCTCCTCGGCCGCGGAGATGGAGGCGGTGCTTCGGCAGTCGCAGCGCCAGCGCCGCCTTGCCACCGTGCTCGCCGAGACGAACGAGGCGGTCCTCAGGGCCGAGTCGCCCGAGGAGCTGTTCGAAGCGGCGGTCAGGATCGCGGTCGAACATGGCGGATTCGTCATGTCCTGGGTGGGCATCTTGGAGCAATCGCGCGGTGTTCTCGTTCCAGTCGCCTCCGCGGGTGCCGCTGCGCACGAATATCTGTGTGGCCCCGTCATCTCGGTCAGCGAGGATCCGCTGGGCATGGGCGTGGGGGGACTGGCGCTGCGCTCCGGCGCCGACGTCTGCTCGAACGACATTCTTCTGGACGAGAACATGGCACCGTGGAGGGAGGCTGCCGCAAGGGTGGGTTACCGCTCTTCCGGAGCCTTTCCCCTTAAGGTGTCGGGGCGCGTGGCCGGGTTGATGTCGGTCTACTCCGCTGAGCCGGGTTACTTCAGCGAGGAGGAGAGGTCACTGGTGAGGCGCCTGGCGGCGAACGTTTCCTATGGCTGGGAGAGCCTGGAGCGCGAGGCGGCGCTGCGTGAGAGCGAGGTCGCCCGGCGCACCGGGCAGCGATTCAGGGCCGTTCTTTCGGCTGCTCCGGACGCGATCGTCGGAGTCGATCCCAAAGGGAGCATTGAGCTGGTGAACTCGCAGGCCGAAAGCCTGTTCGGCTGGAGCGCGGAGGAGCTGTTGGGGCGTCCCGTGGAGACCCTGGTCCCCGCCGAAATGGTGGAGCGGCACCTGGCGCACCGTCGTCGCTACCTCGCCGAAGCAGTCCGTCCCTTAAGGGAGGGGATCCAGCTGACCGCCCTGCGCAAGGACGGCTCCACCTTCCAGGCCGAGATTGCGCTCAGCTACGTCGAGGATGCCGATAGCCACTTTCTCGTGCTGGCGTCGGTCCGCGACCTCACCGAGCGCCTGGAGCTGGAGAGCGAGCGGCGACAAAGGGCGCTGGAGGCCCAGCGCGAGCAGGCGGACCGGCTGGAAAGCCTCGGCAAGCTTGCCGGTGGGGTGGCTCATGACTTTAACAACCTGCTCGGGGTGATCCTCAACTACACCACGCTGCTTGAGCGCCAGCTGGAGGATCCGCGCGCCAGAGCGGACGTGGGCGAGATCCGCGCAGCGGCCCAGAGAGGAGCCGACCTCACGCGCCAGTTGCTGACGTTCGCACGAGGCGACCAGGCCAATCCTGAGCCCGTCGAAGTAAACGCCGCCATCCGCAGCATCGTCTCCCTCTTGGAGCGCGCGCTCGGAGCGTCCATCGAGCTGCGTGTCGACCTCGACCCCAGGGCGCTCGTGACTCTGATCGACCGGCAGCAGCTGGATCAGATCCTCTTGAACCTGGCGATCAATGCCAACGACGCCATGACGGGTGGCGGGCGCCTGTCGATCTCCACCGCCCTCAGGGAGCCCGAGGGGGCC
>JAJZNF010000307.1:3956-21384 GCA_021847985.1 Actinomycetes bacterium
GCTGTTATAAGCGTGCAGGACACGGGGTCGGGCATGACTCCCGAGGTCGCCTCCCGGGTCTTCGAGCCCTTCTTCACTACCAAGGCGAGGGGAAGGGGAACCGGCCTGGGCATGGCCGTTGTCTATGGCATCGTCGCCAGGAGCGGTGGCAGCATCGGCATCGATTCGGCCCCAGGGCGCGGGACCACGGTGAGGCTCGAGCTCCCGCTCGCCGAGGCAGCTTTCGATGCCGGGCAGAGAGCGGCCCCGCGGACCAAACGCGAGGCCGCGGGTGGCCAGGAGTGGATACTACTTGTCGAGGACGACCCCAAGCTGCGCGAAGCCACGGCCAGGATCATCGAGGGCGCGGGATATCGCGTGGCGGTGGCCGCTGACGGCGTCGAGGCCCTGGAGCTGCTCGAGGCCCGGCCGGGTGAGATCGACCTGGTGCTGAGCGACATGGTTATGCCCAGAATGGGAGGCGAGGAGCTTGCCACGCGGATCAACCTCCGAAAGCCGCGAATCCCCTTGCTCCTCATGACGGGTTATGACTCCGGGGACGGCGTTCATCAGGAGAGCATCCTGCTGAAGCCGGTCGATGATCAGACGCTTCTTTCGACGATTAGGCAGGTCCTGGATGGATGAGGCGCCGATCACGGTGATGATCGTCGACGACCACCGCATGTTCGCGGAGAGCCTCGCCAGGCTGCTCGAGGACGAGCGCGATATAACCGTGGTCGGTGTGGGTTCGAACCAGACCGACGCCCTTCATCTCGCCCGCCGCCTTCGCCCCTCGGTGGCGCTGATCGACTACCAGTTGCCGGACGTTGACGGCGTCACGCTAGCCCGCCAACTGAAGGTCATTGACGCGAGCATGCTCCTGGTCATGCTTACGGGCGTGGGCGACGATGCGCTCCTGCTCGAGGCCATCGAGGCCGGCTGCTCGGGCTTCATCACCAAGGACAGGGCTGCGGCGGAGGTGGCCGATGCCGTCAGGGCGGCCGCCAGCGGGGAGGCGCTCATCTCCCCGCACATGCTCGCACGGCTGCTGCCCCGGCTCTCGCGTGAGGAGCCCGCGGGCCGCCATGGTCTCACCGAGCGCGAAGTGGAGGTGCTGGCCCGTATGGCGCGCGGACTTAGCAATCGCGCGATTGCAGACGAGCTCTACCTCAGCGTCAACACCGTTCGCAACCACGTCCAATCGATACTGGGCAAACTCGGCGTGCATTCCAAGCTCGAGGCCGTATCGGTCCCCATCCGTACCGGGATCATCGACATCCCATCCGCCTAGCGCACGGGCGAGGGGTCCAGCGGAGACCGCCTGCGCGCCGGCGGAGAGCCGGAGTTCCCCGACGCCATAGCCAATAGCCGGTGCCCGGGCCGCCCTCCGCCGGGCTGGCGTAGCCGGACGGCGTGCAGCCCGGCAAAAGGGTGCAAACGCACTACGAGCTAGGGCGCAATGGCACCTGTCGGAATGAGACAGGAACGGCTTCAATGGACTGCATGGCCGATTTCACATCGCTTGAGGGTTATCACGCGCGCGGCGCCTCCCTCGCCGGTGAGGAATTCGCGCCTTTCGCTTTAGGATCGGCAACCTCCGCTCGTTTCGTGTCCGTCGGACACGGCAGCGAGGCACGGGACCGCCGCTCCTCAGGCATTGGTTTGAGCCGGCCCTGTCCCGACGATCGCGAGGCGGGCATTTGGCTCCACCCCCGAGAGGACGAGCGCCTGGTCTCCTTGCTGAGTTACAAGATCCTCGATACCGCCCCGGAGTCCGCCTACGACTCCGCCACCCGCCTGGCCGCCAGGGCGTGCAACGCTCCGGCCGCCATGGTCTCCCTGGTGGATCGGGACCGGCAGTGGTTCAAGGCGGTTCACGGCATCCAGGGCCTGGCGTCGGAGGTCGACCGTTCGGATTCGCTCTGCTCGGACGCGGTGGCGTGCGAGTCGGTACTGGTGGTCGAGGACACGCTCTCAGTCCCTCGCTACGCCCGGAGCGCACTCGTGGCGGGAGCCCCCGGCATCCGCGCCTACGCGGGAGTGCCGCTCATCGGACGGGACGCTCTGCCGCTGGGCACCTTGTGCGTCGTCGACTGGCGCACCCGCTCATTTTCCAGCTCCGAACTCGAAGATCTCGTCGCCCTGGCGCACAGCGTGGTGACGCATCTCGAGCTGAGGCGCGTCGACAGTTCGCTGGGGCGCGACTCCGGGGGCCTGCTACGGGACGCGCTCGATTCGATCCGGCTTCGCACCGCGATCGAGATGGGTGAGTTCGTGAACCACTACCAGCCCATCGTGGACATGGGTTCCGGCGAGGTCATCGCGCTGGAAGCCCTGGTGCGCTGGAGGCATCCCGAGCTGGGAGTGATCCCACCCGCCTTCTTCCTCCCGGCGATGGAGAGGACCGGCCTCATGAACGCGCTCGGCCTCAGGGTGCTGGCCGACGCACTAGACATGGCGGTCGGCCTGCGGTCCGTGCCGGGGATCGGGAACGCACCGAAGGTGGCGGTGAACGTCTCCGGCACCCAGCTCGGCTCCTACGGCTTCTCCGCCGCGGTGGCCGAGGAGCTCTCCCGCCGGCACCTGACCGGCGGTGACCTCTGCATCGAGGTGACCGAGTCGGTCCCGTTGCTCGGCAATGCTGTGGCTGCCGAGCTGGAGGAGCTGCGCGGCATCGGTGTCGGCGTCGCCCTCGACGACTACGGCACCGGCAACGCCACTGCGGGGCAGATTCTCGAACTTCCTCTGACCACCATCAAGCTCGACCGGTCCCTCGTCTCGGCGGTGACTGCATCGGAGCGGAGCAAGGCGATCGTGGTCTCGACGCTGAGGCTTGCCGAGCAGCTCGACCTGGAGGTGAGCTGCGAAGGCATCGAGACTTCCGCCCAGCGCGACGTCCTGCTGGCCGCCGGCGCGCGGCTGGGGCAAGGGTGGCTGTTCAGCATGCCCGTCGACCGGGAGAGAACGGTTGGCTTGCTTGTGCGCGGCGAGGCGTGCGGATGATCGGGTGCCACCGCTTGCCGGCCTTCCGTTCCACCACAAGGGCCCGGTGGCCGGCCGTCGCTTTCGACCAATCGGTAGCACCTGGAAACCGAATTGCTCAAGATGCGCCCCATCGGGGCCGATAGAGCGCAAGGAAGAAGATTGTCGAGAGTGCGATGACCTACGCGCGTATCACATGGCCGGGCGCCTTGCCCAAGGGTGCCGCAGATATCTTGCAGCGCGTCGTCGACAACGTTCTCGACCTGATCGCCTCGGCCGAGGGTGGTGCGCTGGCGCTGCCCGGAGGGGGCGGGCTGGAGTTCGCTTTCTGCTCCGGCGGCTACTCTCCCCAGGTCGGATCGCTGCTCTCGCCGACAGCCAGCCTCGCCGGACTCTCCATGACCCAGGTGGCGACCCTGCACACGGATGATGCTCAGGCCGATCCGCGCACGGATCGGAACATGGTGCGCCTGAACGGGATGAGGTCGGTGGTCTGCGTCCCTCTCAGGTATCGAACCCAGGTGCTTGGGGTGCTGGTGGTGGGGTCATCCCTGCCTCAGGCATTTGCCGCGGAGGACGTCTCCACCCTCAACGGAGTGGCGGAGTTCATCGCCTCCGCGGTCGAGACCGCCACGGCGATGAGCCGCGTGGTCCTCCGTTCCCCCGATGAGCCGTCGGCCTTCAGGTCAGGGCAGAGCTCGAAGGTCTACGAGTACGTGGCCAATGTCGTGGACCCGAAGTTGGCCACGAAGATCGAGCGGGAGAACAGGGTCAGGCAGGTACTGACCGAGCGTGACTTCTCAGTGGTCTTCCAGCCCGTGGTCGCCCTGCGCAACCAAGCACTCTCCGGGCTGGAGGCGCTGGCGCGTTTCCACCCCGGGCCTTATCGCCCCCCCAACGCCTGGATCGAGGATGCATACAAGGTCGGATCAGGTGAGGACCTCGAACTGATGCTGGTGGAGGCCGCCCTCCGGGCAAGCCGGCCCGCCGATCCCCGTCTTCTCATCGGAGTCAACGTGAGCCCTGGCGTTGCCGTCGACCACCGGTTCTGCGAATTGGTCGAGCGAATGGGAATGGGGAGGGTGGTGGTCGAGCTGACCGAGAACCAGGCCGTTGCGGGGCCCGACGAGCTACTCGGCGCGCTGGCGCGGCTGCGCCGATGCGGTGCGCGGCTCGCGCTGGATGACGTGGGATCGGGCTTTTCCAGCCTTGCGCGCATTGTGCAGCTGGCTCCGGAGATCATAAAACTCGACCTTGAACTGGTCAGGGGGATCGACGTCGATCCCATCCGGCGCAGTCTTGCCTCGGCCCTGGTGACGTTCGCCAACGAGTCCGGCGCGCGCGTCGTCGCCGAGGGAGTCGAGCACGCGGCGGAGCTGGGGGTTCTTCATGAAATCGGCGTACCATTCGCCCAGGGCTACTTGATCGGCAGGCCCGGCCCTCTGGGCGTGCATTTAGGACAGTTCGATCCGCTGGCCGAGGCCGTGGACCGATAGGGTACTCTTCAACCCGCCGGTGGGCGAGCCAAACCAAGGGCCACTTCCGATTGCGCCGCCGGCGCCCTGTACCGCCCGTCCGACAAGCCCGGCCTGGCGTGGCCACGATTATCAGATATCCGGGCACGCCGGTGACACGGTAATCCGCCGGGACGACGGTCGGCTCGGCCACGACGGCCAGTCGATTCCGGCGCGTGCGGCTCGTACCACCAGGGTCCGGACGGTGGATGCCGGCACCTCACGTTGTCGAGCACGCCGGTGAGAGCGAATGCGGATCAGACGATCATCACCGGACCGAGGACCGATGGCCGCTGCCCGTTGTTTGTGCCCGGCCCGGGGCCGCCGGTGTGCTCGGGCAGTGTGCTCGCGCAGCGTGCGCAGTCTTCCACCTTGCGTCGGTGGACGCTCGCAGTTGTAGCGGCCATGAGGGCCGTGCGGGCCGGAGTGTTGCCGGCCTTGACCAGGTCAGGTCCGGCTTCTGTCCGAATCAGCAGGCTATTTGCGACAGCGCCACTTGGTGGGGCGTAGGTGGAGCCGCTTGCCGGCCGAAGGCCACCCACCAGAAGCTGACGCCGGCCAGCCCGATGGAGGCCCCGAACGCAGCGGTGGGAAGCGGCACCGAGGAGGGGACTTGACACCAGGCGGTCTTTCCAGGGGCCAGCAGCAGGGCATTGGTTTGGGAAGTGCCCACGCCGTAGGCGAGCAGCGCGCCGGTGGGGAGCAGGATAAGCTGGCCGGCCGCCGAGCCCAGGCCGCTGCCTCCACTGTTGCCCACCAGGCTGCGCGGAAGTGCCGGCAGCGCGACGAAGCTCCAGCTCCGGCCTCCATCGGTGGAGAGCCGCACCGGGTATTCGGACTCCGAATCGACGGCCAGCAACCGTCCGCCGCCGATGTTGGCCAGCTCCGCGCTCGCGCACGTCGAGAGTGACTGTGGCCAGTCCGGTGCCTTCCAATTCACGCCCTGGCTGGACGAGTACAGGACTAGCTGACTGGTGCCGTTCATGGCGCAGTTGCCCGGCTCATAGGGGCCGAGCGTGGCGCAAGGACCGCTGGAGGGGCAGGTAAGGGTCCCGTTGCGCCAACCAGCGTCGGGGCCCTGCAACTCGGTGGTGGCGACCGCCATAGGGCCGCCTGCAGCCGGCGCGTTGCCAACTCCGTAGAGGGCCTGGAGCGAGTCCCCCGAGAAGCGGAAGCCTCCGAAGGCGGTCGGAGGGGACCCCTGGGGAGGTGGAACCGGGCTCCAGGTGGCCCCACCGTCGCTGGTGTAGAGCGCGACGTCGTAGACGGGAGGAGCGGAGTTTCCCTGGGAGACGGTGAAAGCAGCCGCCACCGCGGGCGGTGTGGCAGGGTATCCAGGCAGCGGGGCAATGGCCGCGCAGTTGGGCGCCGGAGCCCCCATGAAGCCGTATCCGAGCGAGGTCAGGAGGCCGACCGCCGCGGCGGTCCGGATCTGCACGGTTCCCGATGGCGCGGTAGCTCCCAGGTGCGTGCCCGCGCACCATGCCACCTGGGTAGGGTCGGCGGGGTTCGCATTGATCGCTCCCGGACCCCCAAGGGTGGCGGTTTCGGGGGCGAGGTGGCCCAGGCTCGCAAAAGAGGGTGCGCGGCGTATCTCCACGGGCGCCTGGCCGAAGAAGGCCTCCGTTCCCCCCTTTGCCAGGGTCTTTAACTCGACCGTAGACCCGTGTGGCAGTCCCGGCGAGACCTGCAGTTGGAAGGCGAAGGGCTGGTCGGAACCGATCACCGAGACGAGCGGGGCATAGCCTTGCACCTTTATTATCTGGCCCGGCAGGACCCGGGCCGGTCCGGCCGCCAGCGAGGCGCAGTTTGCCACAGAAGGGCACCAGGCAAGCTTCTTGACCCCGGTCATCCGGAAGCGCGCCGAGCCTTCCGCACCGCCGAGTCCGCAGCCCCGGGTGAGAACCAGGCAGTTGACCCCGATGGAGAATTCGGCCTGATGGGGGGCGACCACCCGCACCGGATCGGATTCCAACCAGGGGGCGGCCGGCACGACCAGCTTGGCGGTGAATACGTTCGGGCCGGTCCAACGCAGCTGCACACCTCCGTACTGCAGCCCGTTCGGGCAACCATCCCAGCAGAAGTTGGCATGCTGGGGGAGGGGGCGTGGAGGGCTCGCCATCTTGCCGGTGATGGCGACCGTGGTGCCGGGCGCTCCTCCAGCCGGTGAAATGGACAGCCCGACGTCGGGCCCCGTGTTCACGCCGGTGCCGCCGACCGCCACGTTGGTCCCGACCACCTGCTGAAGAGAGACGTGATAGCCGCCCGCACCCAGTGCGCCCGCGCGCACGCAGGCGGTGATCCTGCCGTCCATTGCCTGGGTGATCAATCCGCTACCGCCGGTGCAGCCTGCTCGGACGAACGAGGTGGTGGCCACCGCCGCCACCGGCGGCCTGTAGGTGGTGGTCGTCGTCGGGGAGGTGGCTTGTGGCGCGCCGCAGGCGGATGCAAGCAGGGCCAGGGAGGTGACGGCGGCAGGCAGGATTTTCCCGGTTCCGCGCATGCTTCCCCTCTTTGCGTCTCGGCCAACACGCGGCCTCAAACCTTGACGAACTCCCGTGCGCCGGCCGATGCCGACCGGCCCGGGAAACTGACGCTCGTGGCCCGCCGTCTTGCCGCGAGTTCCGCACCATAATATCGCCGTGGCTCCATCCGGGTCCTGTGCTCCGGCTCGTCGGAGCCCGCCGGGCCGATCGGGACTTTCGACACTGGCGGCGAGGCGTGGTATTGGATACCCTGGGTCTATCGGGGGCCTGTGGCGCGGCGCGGAGCGTCGCAGGCCTCGCCTGATCGCCGGGCGGAAAGGTAGTGCAGGCTATGTGTCTTGGAGTCCCGGGTCTAATTCTCGACCTCTTCAATGAGGGCGAAAGCCTCATGGGCGCCGTCGACTTCATCGGTGTGCAGCGCAAGGTGTGCTTCGACGCGCTACCGGACGTAACGGCAGGGGAGTACGTGCTGGTGCATGTGGGCTTTGGCCTGGCCAAGCTGGATGAGGAGAACGCACTGCAGACCATCGAACTCATGAGAGGCATGGGCTCTTACGAAGACGAACTCGGGCTCGGCTTCGCCGGCAAGCCCAACGGCTGAGCCGCAGACGTCCGGGATGCCGGCAGAGGGGGAGCGGGTCTAGTCGGCATGGCGTCTTTGGTGCGCATTACCGGAGTGGTTCAGGGGGTTGGCTTCAGGCCCCATATCTACCGCAGGGCGACCGCACGCGGCCTTTCGGGCTGGGTGGCCAATGACGCCTGGGGCGTGCTGCTCTATCTCGAAGCCGATCCCGACACGGCGTGCGGTGAGGTGGGCATCCTGCTGGAGGAGCTTCCCCCCCTTGCCAAAGTGGACGAGGTCACCGTTGTCGAGGTAGCCAGCCGCAAGGTGGATGGATTCTCCATCGCACCCTCCCTGGGCGGGGCCACCACCACCGCCGAGATCGCCAGGGACATCGCGGTCTGCGCCGACTGCCTGGCCGAGATGCGTGATCCTGCCGATCGTCGCCACGGGTACCCCTACATCAGCTGCACCAACTGCGGGCCCCGCTACTCGGTGATGACAGCGCTCCCGTACGACCGCACCAACACGACCATGGCCCCCTGGGAGCTGTGCGCCGACTGCCTGGCCGAGTACACCGACCCCAACGACCGGCGCTTCCACGCCGAGCCGATCGCCTGCCCGGCGTGTGGGCCGAACTATCGGATCCACCTGCCCGGGGCTGAGCTCCCCTTCGAACCAGGTCCGGCCGGCGCCGAGGCGATCGCAATGGCCGCGAGGCTCCTGGCCGAGGGGCGGATAGTGGCCGTCAAAGGGATCGGCGGTTATCACCTGGCATGCGACGCCAGGAACGCCGATGCGGTCCGCCGGCTGCGCGAGGCGAAGTTCCGCAAGGAGAAGCCCTTCGCGCTCATGGCCAAGGACCTTGGGGCGGCGGCCCGCTTGGCGGAGGTCTCCATCGAGAACGCCAAGCTTCTCGGCTCCCCTTCGGCTCCGATCGTTCTGCTCCCGGCCGTCGAGAATCTCGAAGGTATCGCGCCGGAGACCGACCTCCTGGGAGTGATGCTCGCCTACACGCCGCTTCATCATCTCCTCTTCGATGCCGGGGCGCCTGAGGCCCTGGTCATGACCAGTGGCAACCGCTCCTCCGAGCCGATCGCATACCGCGACGACGAGGCGCTGGGCCGTTTCGGGAGCATGGCCGAGGCGGTACTGGCCGGCGAAAGGCCGATTGCCAGACGGCTCGACGACTCTCTCTACTCGTACGGCGGGCCGGCGCCGGTGCTGCGACGATCGCGAGGGATGGCGCCCTCCTTCTGCGCGGAGCTGCCCAGCGACGCGGCCCTCCTTGGCTGCGGCGCGGATCTCAAGGGCAGCGTTGCCCTCGGCGTCTCCGGCCGGGCCCTCGTCTCGCAGTTCCTCGGAGACCTCGAGTTTCACGAGGTGCAGCAGGCGCACCGGGAGACGGTGCTCGACCTTCTCCGCATGTACGCGATCGACCCCTCCTCGCTCCAGCTCTGCGCCGATGCGCACCCGCGCTATTTTTCCCGGACGCTCGCCGATGCCTATGCCCAGGAGTTCGGTGCCGCCGAGCCGCTGCTGGTCCAGCACCATCGCGCCCACGTCGCCTCGGTGCTCGCCGAGCGGGGCATGTGGGAGTCGCGCGTGGTCGGCGTGGCCCTGGACGGCACCGGTTTCGGGGACGACGGCACCATCTGGGGAGGGGAGTTCTTCGTCGGCTCGCTGCGGCAAGGCCTGGCGCGCCGATCGTCGCTCGAGCGTGCCCAGCTGCTGGGGGGCGAGGCGGCGGTCCGCCGGCCCATGCAGGCTCTGGCCGGGTTCGTGGCTGACGACGAGCTCTGGAAGATGTTTGGCGAGCCGGTCTTCGGGCTCGAGAATGCGGATTTCCGGGCCCTTTCAGGACTGCGCCGCCGTCCGCTCGGTGCGGTGGCCACCACCTCAGCGGGCCGGCTCTTCGACGCCGTGGCCGCGATCTGCGGCTTCACCCGATCCATGACCTTTGAGGGCCAGGCCGCCATGTGGCTGGAGTCGCTGGCGCGCGCCGCCGGAGCGGGAGCCGCGGCGGAGGGTTACGCCTTTGAGACGACAAAGGGAGGCGCGCTCGGATTCCAGGGCGTGCTCGCCGAGGCGGCCCATGATCGGCTGTCAGGCGTGCCCGTTGGTGAGATCGCTTTGAGCTTTCATCTGGGCTTCGCGTCGGCGGTGGCGGGCCGTGCGGCATCCCTCGCCCTTGCCGAGGGGATCGGAGCGGTGGTCCTATCCGGCGGCGTATTCCAGAACCGGCTGCTGGCAGGGGAGGTCGAGCGCCTTCTTACGGAAGCGGGCCTGGGCGTATGGATGAACGCGACGCTTTCGTGCAATGATGAGAACATATCGCTGGGCCAGATCGCCATAGGGGCCGCGGCCGGTGGGCGGGGGAGGGGTTGAGGCGCATGTGCCTGGGGATCCCCGCGCAGGTCGTCGGGCTCGATTTGCTCTCGGACTCCTTTGCCGAGGTGGAGGTGGCCGAGATCCGTCGGCAGGTACACCTGGGCATGCTCGCGGGCGAGACGATTTCATTGGGTGACTGGCTACTGATCCATGTCGGTTTCGCCATTGCCAAGCTTGATGAGGAGGCGGCGCGCAGGCAGCTCGAATTTCAGGACCGTGCCGGACCTGTTTACACGGAGGAGCTGGAGGCTTTCTCCGGCTTGGAGGGAGGCGTTGACGCATGAAGATGGTCGACGAGTTCAGGGACCCTGAGCGCATAGTCGCGCTCTCAAAGGCTGTGCACGCGGCCGTCGGCGATCGCCGCTTCCGCTTCATGGAGATATGCGGCGGCCACACCCATGCCATATATCGCTTCGGCTTGCCGGAGATGCTGCCGGAAGGGATCGAGCTCATCCACGGGCCGGGCTGCCCGGTCTGCGTGCTTCCGGTAGGCAAGGTGGACGAGGCGCTGACGCTCACCGAGGACCCGGATGTCATTCTCACCGCCTTCGGAGACGTCATGCGCGTGCCCGGCTCCAAGGCCTCGCCATTGGAGGCCAAGGCGCAGGGCAAGGACGTGCGAATGGTCTATTCGCCTCTGGACGCCCTGAAGCTGGCCATCGAGAATCCGGCCAAGCAGGTCGTCTTCTTCGCCATCGGCTTCGAGACGACGGCACCTTCCACCGCTCTCACCATCCTGCGCGCAGCGCAGCTGGGGGTCCGGAACTTCTCGGTCTTCTGCAATCACGTGACCATCGGGCCTCCAATCCGCTCCATCCTCGAGACGGCCGACCTGGATCTGGACGGCTTCATCGGGCCAGGGCACGTCTCCGCCATCGTGGGCACCAAGGCCTATGACTTCGTGGTGGAGGAGTATTCCAAGCCGGTCGTGGTCTCAGGCTTTGAGCCCGTCGATTTGATGGAGTCGATCCTCATGCTGGTCGAGCTGGTCAAGAGCGGCAAGCCTGCGGTCGAGAACCAGTACGTCCGGGCGGTGAAGCGCGAGGGCAACGCGGCGGCGCTGGCCGCCATGGCGGACGTGTTCGAGGAGAGGGAGAGCTTCGAGTGGCGGGGGCTCGGCTTCATCTCGGAGTCAGCACTTCGAATCCGTGCCAAGTACGCGGAGTTCGATGCGGAGGCCCGCTTCTCGATGACGACCATTCGCAGCCCCGAGCCGGCCGGTGCCATCTGTGGCGAGGTGCTCGTCGGCGCCAAGCGCCCCGAGGAGTGCCCGCTCATGGGTACCCAGTGCACTCCGGAGACCCCGGTAGGGGCGCTCATGGTTTCCTCCGAGGGCGCGTGCTCGGCCTATTACACCTATGTGCACCGCGCCCTCGGCGTGATGGGAGGCTGACCCGGTGGCCGCAGAAGTGAAGTTCATGGATCCACAGGTGATGCTTTCGCACGGAGCGGGCGGCAAGGCAAGCCGGCGCCTGGTCGAGGGTCTGCTGGTTCCGCTGCTCGGCTCCGGGGAGTTGAACAGATTGGAGGACGCCGCCACCGTGCAGGTGGGGCGTAGTGAGGTTCTGGTGACCACGGACTCCTTCGTGGTCCATCCACTCTCCTTCCCGGGCGGGTCCCTGGGGGAGCTGGCCGTGAACGGGACCGTCAACGACCTCGCGGTCTCAGGCGCTGAGCCTCTGGTCCTCACCCTGGCGATCATCCTCGAGGCGGGGCTGCCGGTGGCCGACCTCCAGCGCGAGGTCGAGGCTCTTGCCCGGGCGGCGAAGGCGGCCGGCGTGGAGGTGGTGGCCGGGGACACCAAGGTCGTCGAACACGGCAAGGCGGACGGCATTTTCATGACCACCACGGGAATCGGGCGTCTGCATCCCGCCGCGGACCTCGGAATCGCCAGGGCCGAGCCGGGCGACAAGGTGCTGCTTTCGGGAGCCGTCGGCGACCACGGCATCACCGTGATGCTCGAGCGCGGAGAGCTCGATCTTGCCTCCGACACGCTGCGATCCGACACCCGCTCGGTCTGGCCTTACGTCAAGGCTCTGCTGGATGCCTTCGGCCCGGAGATCAAGTGGATGCGAGACCCCACCCGGGGAGGGCTGGCCACTACCCTCAACGAGTTCGCCCAGGAGGCCCGGATGAAGGTAGCGCTGGACGAGTCGAAGATAGTCGTGCATGCTCCGGTTCGCGGGGCCTGTGAGATCCTCGGTATCGATCCGTTCCACATAGCCAACGAGGGCCAGTTCGTCGCCATCGTCTCGGCCGCAGTGGCGGAGGAGGCGGAGGAGTTGCTGCGCTCAATGCCGGGCGGCGAAGAGGCGGCGCTCATCGGCACCTTGGAGAAGGCGGAATCGGGGATCGTCCTGTGCGCGAGCGCTTACGGCGCCAGCCGCGTACTCGACATGCTCACCGGGGATCCGCTTCCCCGCATCTGCTAGAGCCCTTATCCGCCGGCGATGGCGCCGACCACGACGAGTACCTCACCGCCACCTGTGAGCGCCACGGGCAACGGCTTGTCGGGTCCGAGGTCTGAGTAGTCCTCCTCGGCAACGAAGAAGCGGATGAAGGGCCGGCGCCGGCCGGTGGCCGGGTTGCGCACCGTGCCACGAAGCATGGGATAGGCCGATTCCAGGGCGTCGACGACGCTTCGCAGCGTTACCTCGCCCTCGACCTCGAGTTCCACCTCGCGGCCCACTCCGGCCAGGGTTCTCAGCTGCTCTGGCAGCCGCACGCGGATCACGGCAGGGTCTGGGCCTCCACCGACAGCACGGCCGGGAGGTCCCTGGCAATCTCGCTCCAGCTGTCGCCGTCGTCGGCGGATGCGTACACCTGCCCCGCGGTGGTACCGAAGTAGACACCGCAGGGATCGAGAGTGTCGAGGGACATCGCACTCCGCAGCACGTTCACGTAGCAGTTCTCCTGAGGCAGGCCCCGGGTGAGAGGCTCCCATTCGTTTCCTCCGCTGCGGCTACGGTACACGCGCAGCCTGCCGTCGGGCGGATAATGCTCGGAGTCGCTGGTTATGGGCACCACGTAAACGGTTTCCGGCTCGTGCGCGTGCACCCCCAGGGCAAAGCCGAAGTCACTCGGCAGGTCGCCGCTTATCTCGCGCCAGTTGGCCCCGCCGTCGTCGGAGCGCATCACGTCCCAGTGCTTTTGCATGAACAGCGTCTCCGGGCGTTGTGGATGGGCGGCGATGCGGTGCACGCAGTGACCGATCTCGGCGTCGGGATCCGGGATGTAGTCGGAGTTGAGCCCGCGGTTCATCGGCTTCCAGGTCTCGCCCGAGTCCTCGCTGCCGAACACTCCTGCGGCGGAGATGGCGATGCGCAGCTGGGCGGGGTCGGCCGGATTGGAGACAATGGTGTGAAGGCAAAGGCCGCCTGCGCCCGGTTGCCAGCCACTGCCCGTGCTCGCTCGCAAGGCGGTCAGCTCCTCCCAGTTCTTGCCGCCATCCGCGGAGCGGAATATCGCCGCGTCCTCGGCTCCGGCCAACACCACGTCCGGGTCCTCGCGGGAGGGATGAAACTGCCATATCCTGGTGAACTCGAACGGCCTCTCGCTCCCGTCGTACCAGAGATGGTTCCCAGGGCCGGTGCCGTAGGAGAAGTCGTTGCCGACCGGCTCCCAGCTCTTGCCTCCGTCATCGGACCGCTGGATCACCTGCCCGAACCATCCTTTGGAGAGCGAGGCGAAGATTCGGTTGGGATCGGCCGGGGAAGCTTTGGCGTGAAAGACCTCCCATCCCCCGAACAGCGGCCCCTCGACCTTCCAGTCGAGGCGCTTGCCGTCGGAGGTAAGAACGAAGGCCCCCTTGCGAGTGCCCACCAGCAGGCGGACTCCACTCATGGCTGCACCCCCTCGACGGCCCCTTGGAAGCGGGCCGGTCTCAAAAGGCTACCTCTGTGCACGGGGATGCCAAGTGAAAAGGCGTGCCGAATTTGGAGGGGGCTAACTCAAAGGAATTACCGGGGCCTTGGGCCGCCTCGCGAACTCCTCAGGCAGCTCACCGGGCGAGGTCAACGCATATGCAATTGAGGCGATAACCAGATCCTGGGAGACGATTGCGGGCAGAAGTGCTGGATGGAAAGCACCAACGGCTGCCTCGGCCGCCAGCGCGGTGCACGCCGCCAGCCACACGGTCCTGCCACGGCGGAAGGAATGCCGAGCTCGGAGGGCCAGAGACCGCCCTGATTCGCGCAATGTGCGCAATGTTTCTCCTGTGCTGCCGCCCAGCAGCGAAAACGCGGCAAGCGCGGCGAGCAAGCCCATCGCAGCAGCGTCGAGAGGCGCCTGGGCACGGTCGGGGGTGGTGAGCGCCCAGGAGAGCGCTGCTGCCACCCAGATTGCCCAAATGGGAGCGTCAGCCAGGAAGAGAATCGGCAGCAGCAGGGGAAGGTAGCTGCTCCACAGGATGGGCGTGGCCAGCAGCGCAATCGACACCGCACCGGCCAGTGCACGACGGTCGGAGGGATGGCGGCGCCTTAGCCAGAGGAGGCCTGCCGCCGCAGCAATCGCCGCCACCTGCGGCAGCAGGCGCGCCGTTCCAACCCCCACCAAGGGGGCGAGGATTGCGCTGCTCGACCAGCCCTGCACGGACTCGTGCTTCGACAGTGACAACAGCAGGCGGGCATAGCCGGTTGCTCCAATGGGCCCGAGTAGGAAGCCGGCGCCGAGGAGTGTGACCGAGAACGCGACGGAAAGTCCGAGGGCCTTGAGGCGGCGTGTGGCAGCGAAGAAGACCAGTATCGCAAGCAAATACAGCTTCGAGGTTCCTGCCAACGCGACGGCGGCTGCAGCCACGACCGGGGTATCCCGCCATCGCCATGCGACGGCAATACCGAGCACGAGAAATGGGGTGAGCGTCCCCATCTGCAGGCTGATGATGACCGGCGTGGTCAAGCCGGCGAGAAGGAGCGCCGAGCCGGATGGCTTGCCGAGCAGCTTGAAGGAAAGGGCGTAGGCCGCCAAGGAGATGGCGACCCAGACCTTGGCGGCGGCGAATGGCGTTAGGAGGGTGAGCGGGGTGAGAGTCGCGGCGACCCAAATCGGATAAACGTAGGACGAGCCGTCGTAGACCTGTGCGCTGCCAAGTCGCGGGTAAGGGTCGTGCCCGTGTGCGAGCGCACTGGCCGCCTTGTAGAAGACAAGGAAGTCGGCCTGGTTGTCGCGGCTCGCCATCACCAAGGCAAGGACGAGGCCGGTGGCGAACCAGGGAGCATAGCGCGTCCACCTGGCTGAGTCCCTTTGGGGTTGTCGGATCGCGCGTGCGGTTTGCATGCCAAGCCAAAGCCTATGGGCGCCGTGGCTGCAGGAGAACTCAGGCCCGCTCAAACGTTGCCGACCAAATCCTCAAATTGCAGCCGACGCCAAGTCGGCGCGCCCGGTCGCACCCTGCCTGTGACGAATGTCATTGATCGTAGGCACGTGTAGGGGCTTCCGCTTCGTGAGGCGAGCACCGAGCGCTGTCGTTGCACCCCGAACAGAGCCTTGGACGCTGGGCGGGTGGAACAAGCGCCACTATCCGTGACCTTGGCGGCAATTTATTCGCCGTTCTTCTTTGCATAGCACACGTAGCGCGTTAGATTAGGTGTCTGCTTCTGGGAGGCAAGGATCTGCGCGTGCAATTGGTCGCATAGCGCGCAGGAAGCCAGTGCGAAACCGGCCCAGGCGCTGAGAAGGCGTCTGAAGGGCTGGTCACCCATGGCTACATCAATGTTGTTCCGCAGGTCGCGAAGCTTTCGCTCCGGTTCTGGAACGAAGCGGTTCGGCACTGTCGTCTCGGTGGTTCTGCTTGTCATGGCGAACCTCGGTGGCGGCCTGGCGCTTTTCGTCTCGAATGCGGCGGCGTCACCGACGGGGGTTTCCTCCACCATCGATCAGTGCGCCAACGGCCCGGCCAGCGATCCCCAGCCCTGCCAGGGAAGCAGCGGGAACAAGGTCAACGGCTTCCAGAATTGGATCGGCGGCAACGCGAATGCCAGCAACGCCCACTGGGCGGAGGGCCAGTTCATCCCTTACCGGGCCGTGATTTCGGGATTGCCCGCCGGCTCTTATCAAGCGCAGTTCCAGTACGACACCACCTGGAAGGGCCTGCATGCCATCGACTACCTCGGCTCTTTTGACGCGACGGAGACGACCGGTAGTGCCACCTCGACCAACGCCAACCAGAACAATCCTTGTGCCGACGTTTCACTGCCAGCCGGTGAATGTACACCTAGCACGCCCATCAGCACTTACACGATCCCCGGGGCGACCTTCTTCACGGCGGGCCCCTCGGGCACGGCAGCGGCCTGCAGCCTGAGTGCCAGCGATCCGTTGGTGCCGTATAGCGGCCAGCAGGCCGGCGACATAGCGATGTTCGGCCCCTCGGGCTCTTCCATCGACGGCATCAGCTACATTTCTCAGAACGTTCCACAGTCGAGCGGCTGCTACACCACCTTCGCGGTGAACTTCTCGGTTCCCAGCTCGGTTTCGAGCACGGCGACCATCGTCCTGGCCTGGAGCGGACACATCGCCAGCTCCTCCGACTGGGGACCCAATGTCGGCGCGGCCGATATCAACGGCTCCCCGTACCACATGCTCCAGCCCGGAACGTTCGTGACCATCAGTAGCACCCAGGGATCCGGCACCATCACGGTGGGCGCCCAGGATCTCCCGATGGCCGCCAGCGCCATCGCCGTCAGCTCCACCGCCACCTCCACCGTCGTCTTCAACGGCGCCGATAACCAGCCCGCCACGAATGCCAATCAGATCACCCAGGGTGGATCCGTCTACGACCAGGCGACGGTGAAGAGCACGAACAGCACTGTTGTTCCGACCGGGCAGGTCGAATTCGACCTGTACTCCGGCACTTGTCCGACGAGCGGGTCACCCACATCGGCTCCGCTCTCCAGCTACGATGGCACGCTAAACAAGAGCGGAGTGGCGACGTCGGCCACAACATCGAACCTGCAGGCCGGCAACTACTTCTACATAGCGACGTACTTGGGCACATCCACCTCTCTTGCCTCGACGGGCCCTTGCGAGCCATTCACAGTCGCGGGTGTCTCGATCACCAAGACCGCCGCGCAGACCTCCGTCGCTCTCCCGGCGCAAAGCTCTCCTACCAGCGATTCCTTCACGATCACGCCTGTTGTCACCGGCTATGTCGCCGCAGGACAGCAGGTGACCATCACTGATCCGCTGCCCACGGATCCCGGCGTCACCTATGGCAGCGTGAACTTGAGTCCAGGCTCACCTCTTTCCTGTCCGTCCAGCGCCGCCGGCCTCGCCACTTTGACCTGTACCTACACCGGTCCTTCCGGGGGGGCGACGAGCCCGAGCCTGGGAACGATCCAGATCGACTTCACGGTTGACAATTCGGCCGTTCCCACGATGCTTTCCAATACCGCGACCATCACCTTCGGCGCCCTGACCGCCAACGCCACTGCGACGGTGGCCATCAACCAGGCCGCGCCTGCGCTGGGCATATCCAAGGTCGCCAACATCCCGACCGTCACCTTCTCGGCGGGCAGCAC
>JAJZNF010000020.1 GCA_021847985.1 Actinomycetes bacterium
AGGCTCGGCCAGCACGGTCGACTTCAACAAGTACGACAACGTCTTTGGCCCCTTTGCCATCCTGCACTACGACCAGAGCGGCAACACCACCACGGTGGAGACGCTTACGGCGACGCAGATCGAGAATGCATTCGCGGGCAAGTGAAGCGTGAACGTCGTTTCTAGAAGAATGAGAACAGAAGCCGAAAAATGCTAGAAGCAATCGGATTCGGGCTGGTGACCGCGGCTGTTGTCGCAATGGCCGCGGTCGGCCTGTCCCTTCAGGTCAGTGTCACGAACTTCATCAACTTCGCCTACGGCGACTTCATGACCTTCGGTGCCTACGTTGCGTACGCCGCCAACTCCGCCGGCCTCAATTTCTTTGCGGCGGTCGCCGTCGGGGGTGTGGCCACAGCTCTCTTGGGGGTGCTGGCCAACCTGACGGTGTTCCGGCCTTTCGTGCGGAGGAAGGCCAGGGTTATCACCCTGCTGATAAGCACGATCGGCTTGTCGTTCATCGTGCAGAACCTCATTGTCATCATCTGGGGCACGGGAGCGGAGCGATATACGGTGAGCATCGGAAATGCCCACCACGTAGGACCCTTCCTTTGGACCACCGGTGACATGGTGATCATGGTCACGGCCTTCGTGCTGCTGTTGGGGCTGCATTTGATGCTGCGCTACACCAGGTTCGGCAAGTCGTTGCGAGCGACCTCCAACAACCCCGACTTGGCGCTGGCCAGTGGCATCGATACCGGGCGCGTGGTCAACTACACGTGGCTTATAGCCGGGTTCTTCGCCGCCGTCGCCGGTGTGGCCCTGGCCATGGAGTTGAACACTCTCCGGCCGGTTCTCGGGTTCAACGAGCTCTTCGTGGTCTTCGGTGCAATCATCCTTGGAGGCATCGGCCGGCCATACGGGGCAATGCTCGGCGCGCTGATTATTGGAATTCTGACCGAGGTGTCCGGAGCCTACCTCAACCCTGCCTACAAGGGATCGATCGCCTTCGCCGTGGTCGTCATCCTCTTGCTGGTCAGGCCTCAGGGATTGCTCGCCGCCAAGGGCAAGTCGGCGTAAGGGCTGGAGGAAAGAGTTGACCTATTTTTTGATCGACCTTTTGGCGATGGGGATGATCACCTCCATCATGACCATCGGTCTCAACATGCAGTACGGTTTCGCGGGCATCCTCAACTTCACCTTTTACACCTTCGTGGGCGTTGGGGCCTACGTGACGGCTGTGGTGACGATGGGGACTCCCTCGGGATACGGCTCTGAGTCCTACATCCTGCACTGGAGCCTGCCTTGGCCGATCGGCCTCTTGATTGCCGGGTTCGTCTGTGCCCTGCTTGGCCTGGCCATGATCATGGTCACCATTCGCAGGCTGCGCAGCGACTATCTGGCCATCGTGACGGTCTCGATCGGATTCATCATTTGGAACCTCATCAACAACTACATTCCCCTCTTCGACGGTGGGAACGGTCTGTTCGGCATCCCCTACATCGCGGGAGGTGCCAATATGTCCAACGTCCAGTACTCGATGATGATGGGCTTAATCGGTCTCGTGGTGCTGGTCGGGGCGCTGTGGCTGAGCCGGCGAATCGCCAACTCGCCCTACGGGCGCGTACTGAGGGCGATACGCGAGGACGAGGTAATCGCCGAGTCCTTCGAGAAGCCGGTCCGCCGGGCCCGCATTTCCATATTCATGGTCGGCTGTTTCATGGCCGGGGTGTCGGGCGGCCTCCTCGCTTATTACCTCACCTCCTGGAACCCGCAGGGATTCCTGCCGATCGAGTCCTTCATCCTCATGGCGGCCTTGATCATCGGCGGAACCGGCAGCAACTGGGGTGCGATCGTGGGTGCGTTCGTCATCGTCGAGCTGCTCACGGAGATCTCGCGTTACATTCCCACTTTCGGGAGCGAGGCGACCGTCGGCGCGGTCCGTGCCATCCTGATCGGCCTGATGCTGATCCTGTTCCTGATGTTCCGGCCCGAGGGAATCGTTCCCGAGAGGCCCGAACGGTGGTACCGAACAGGCCGCGTGCCTGGTTCCGAGCCCTCCGGCTTGGTCGGAGCAATCAAGAGAAGGGAGGCGGCTCTATGGCCGAGCCGGACTCGCCAGCCGCTGGCGTGATACTCGACATTCAGGAGGTGGATTTCTCCTACGGAGGGAGCCAGGCCCTCAGCGGGTGCACTTTCGGCGTGAACCGTGCGACCGTGACCGGGCTGATCGGCCCAAATGGGGCGGGCAAGTCGACGCTCATTGAGATCATCGCCGGCGGGCTGCGTCCCTCGGCGGGGACGATCACCTTCGAGGGCGCCGATATTGCCGGCCTTGGCCGCGTGGCGATCGCGAAGCGGGGAATCGTTCGCACCTTTCAGACCAGCCGCGAGCTGCTACGGCTACCCGTTATCGAGAACGTGATGCTCGCGGCGCAGAATCAGTACGGCGAGAACCTGCTCAGCGGGGTTTTCGGCAAGAGCAAGTGGGCCAAGCAGGAGAAGGAGCTTCGCGAAGAGGCCGCCACCCTCCTGGAGTGGGTGGGCCTGGGCCATGCGATGGACCAACGGGCCGGATCCCTCTCCGGGGGGCAGAGGCGCCTCCTCGACATGGCGCGCGCGCTCATGGCCAAGCCCAAGATGCTTCTTTTGGACGAGCCCACCGCCGGCGTCTACCCGGCCATCGTGCAATTGATGGCCGAGCGTATCAACGATGTTGCCAAGCAGGGCCTGGCCGTGCTGGTGGTGGCGCACAACATGGCCTTCTTGGAATGGGTGGCCGACGACGTGGTGGTCATGGACCAGGGGCGCATGCTGACTCGTGGCCACATCGACGAGGTGCGTCGGAACGAACTGGTCACTACGGCCTATCTGGGAGGTTGAAACGATGACAGAGAGCGACGCGCCGGCACCCGTGAGCCCGGTGCTCAGGGCGGAGGGGATTGTCGCGGGCTACGACGGCCCGCCGATCCTCAACGACGTTGAAGTGAGCGTGAACCCCGCGGAGATAACCGTGATTCTCGGCCCAAATGGGGCGGGCAAGTCGACGCTTGCCAAGGTGATCATCGGACTCATATCCGCCAACGAAGGCAAGGTGTTCCTCGAGGGCGAGAACGTGCTGGGCCTTGGGCCGCACCAGCTGGTGCGCAAGGGGCTCGCCTACCTCCCGCAGGTGGCCAACATCTTCGACGAGATGACGGTGCTGGAGAACCTCGAGATGGGTGGCTTCACCTACCGGGGCGACCTTCAGCGGCGAATTTCGCCGCCTGCGCCCCGAATACAGCGAGCGTGCGCGCTGGGTCGCCGCCGCGCTCGAGGCGTTTCGCACGCTGCCCCCAAAGCACAAACACGAGAGCGTCCCCGCCGGATCGCTGCAACCGGTGCTGCAGGGGTGGGACAAGGAGAGCGAGCCGCTCGAAGGCGAGCTGCGCCAGGCCGCAGCGGCAGGCTGCGAGTCGGTGATCGTGGCTCTCACCCGGATCGACCAG
>JAJZNF010000081.1 GCA_021847985.1 Actinomycetes bacterium
GGGGGCTAGTCTATGTAGTCCGGTATGTCTTCCCCTCCCCTAGTAGTAGCGGTGCTGGTCGCCAATGACCCCGGCGACTGGTTGGAGGAAGCGCTGTCTTCGCTGGTCGAGTCGGACTATCCCAACCTCTCCTTGATGGTCGTCGACAACGGGTCCAAGGTGCCAATCTCGGCGCGGGTTGTGGATGAGGCCCCTCGGGCGTTTCTTATCCGCAACGAGAGCAACCTCGGCTTCGCGCGTGCCGTCAATGAGGCGGTGAAGAGCGTTCCCTCTGCGGCCTATCTGTTGATTTGCCACGACGACATGGCGGTGGCGCCCGACGCGGTGTCGGTGATGGTTGAAGACGCGCTGCGTATGAACGCCGCGGTGGTAGCCCCCGAGATCGTGGCATGGGATTACCCCGACAGAGTGCTCTCACTCGGCTTCGGCGTCGACCGGACGGGCGCGGTTCGCAGCCGGGTCGATGTCGGAGACCTTGACCAGGATCAGTACCCGATCGTGGAGGAGGTCTTCTCGGCCTCCGCCGCGGCGATGCTGGTCCGGCACGATCTCTTCACGGCGCTGGGCGGTTTTGATCCGGATATGTTCCTCTTCGGCGAGGACGTGGACCTGTCGTTCCGGGCCCAGCTGGCCGGTGCGAGGGTAATTGCGTCGTCGTTCGCCAAAGTGCGGCACATGGGAATCCTTGTCAGCGGTCCCGTGAACACCTACCTGGCATCCAAGTACCAGCCGATCAGGAGGAGGCTGCGGCGTTCCGAGCGGACCTTTTACGTCAGGTCGAATCAGCTCCGCTGCGTGAACAACAACACAGAGGGGATGATGCGCCGGGTTTCGGCGGTGCAGCTCTGGGTGCTGGCCGTGATGGAGGCAATTTATTTCGCGGTGACCGGCCGCCTTGGAACCGCTAAGGCGATTTTCTCGGCGCTTCGATTGGCGTCCCGAGGCAGCCGCGGTGCCGAGGCCGCACATCGGCAAGAAGTGATGAACCAACTTCGACTGGTGGATCAGCAGGAGCTCAAGGTGCGCCTCGCGCGAGGCTCCGCGCGCCTAACCGCCTTCTTCGCCCACCAGCGCAACACAAGGGCAATGCTGCGCTATGAGGTGGAGCGATCACGGGCGAGTTCGCCTGGCGCAATCCTGGAGAAGCACCTTCTCGAAGAAGAGAGCACTGATCCCACTGCCATGGCGACCCGCTTCGTACAACGGCGCATCGCCCGGGTGATCCAAGTTTTCGTGGTTCTATTCGTGCTTGTCGCCTCCCGGCACGTGATGCTCGGCGCGCTCCCCGCATATGGCACCCTCGCCTCGCTTCCCCATGGCTCGAGTCTCTTGTCCGATTTCTTCTCGGGTTCGCTGTCTCCCACCTCGAGCGCGGGGACTTCGGTTCCGGCCGGATATCTGATCATGGGAATCCTGGGGCTCCCCTTCTTTGGCGCCACCGGTCTTCTGACGCACGCGTTTCTAGGCGGCCTCATCGTCGTCGGCCTACTTGGCGCGTACCGCCTGGGGGCGAAGTATCGCAACCCTCTCTCGGCGACGCTGGCCCTACTCACCTATGCGACGGCGGGATCGCTGGCGGGTGTCTTCTCGCTAATGTCGCTTTTCGGGCTCGTGACATTCGCGTTTTCGCCTTGGCTCATCGGGATCGCGCTGGACCTGCTGGAATCGGTCCTATCCGGTGAGCGGCTCTCCCTCCGTCCTGTCTTGCGGGCGGGCATGGTGGGGGCGATCGCAACCGCACTGGCGCCCGGATTCGTCTCAGTGGAGCTGGTGCTGGCGTTGGCCGTCCTGGCCGCCTACACCGCTTCGGGCAAGGCGCGTGCTTCGGGCTATTCGGGCCTCGGCCGCTTCTTCCTGTTCGTCCTCGGGATCACCTTGTTTGCGAACGCCAGCTGGTTTGCCGGATACCTGGATCCCGGGACAGTCCTGGCCTCCTTGTTCGGCTCGGCGCCGCCGTCACATGTGAGCCTGCTGAATCTCCTGCGCTTCAGCGTAGGTACGGGCGCGTCGACGAACCCCTTCGGTGAGTTCGCACTGCTGGGGCTGGTCGTGACCCCGTTCGTCGCGCGCGGAAGCCGCGCTTTACGTGCCGAGGTGGCCATCGTCTCGGCAGCGGTCGTCTTCATCTTCGCGGTGGCATCGAACAACGGGGCGCTCGGCCACGACCCGATGCCCCTAGTCTTCCTCTCCCCGCTTCTTGCCGCGTTTGCCGCCTACGGGTCGGCCAATGCGGTGGACACCATCTACCGCGACCTGCCGCGCGAGGCCTTTGGAGTCCGCCAGTTGAGCGGGGCAGCGGTCGTGGTGGGGGTATTGGCCGCTGTCCTCGGTATCGGCTCCCCTTTGCTCGGCGGGCGCTTGGGGATCCCGGCTTCCGGATACGAGAACTCACTGGGATGGGTGACAGGCAGCCATGGGCGGTCGGCAAAGGTGCTGTGGATCGGCACTCCGGCGACCATTCCCGCCGGCTCCTGGTGGTTTGCCAACGGCATTGCCTATTCGGTCACCTCTGGGCGGAACCTCGCCTTCGAAGGCGCCTACACGCCCATTCGAGCTGGGTCCTACACCTCCTCCTACGACGGCTTGGCGCGAGCAGCTCTGCTGGAAACCACCAACCTGGGCTCCTACCTGGCGCGCGATGGGATCTCCTACCTTGCTTATCCGGTGGCCGCCCAGGGCCCGGCACTGCAGCGACTGACACTTACGCTGGCTCGCCAAGTCGACATGAGCCAGGTGCTTACCGACCCCGGAGTCACCGGGTACCAGGTGCTCCGCAAGGTGTCGGTGGGAAGCATCCCCCCTGGTGGACCGGAGGCCGGCGCAATGGCCATCGGCCTCGGGGTGTTATTGGTCTGGCTTGCTCTGGTCGACATGGTCTTCTTTGGCGCCTTCGTGACGTCGCGCATCGTCACGCGCGTCAAGGTTTCAATTGCCGTCGAGCGCGACATGCGCGACCAGGACCAAGCTGCCCGTGTGCCCCCGGTTCCGCGGCCCCACGCGGAGGTGCGCTAAGCTTTGGCGGCTCTTCATGCCAGGCGGAGCTTTGTCCGCCGCATCGCGGTGGCGGCAGTCTTGGCCGTTGCGCTGGTTGCTGCGGCGACGGTTGATCTGGGGCGTGGCCCCGCCGGTCCGAATGCACTTTTTGCGCCGGCCTTCAGCGTTTCGCCACAAAATTCGGACTCCTCCACCTGGTACTGTGCGGTGCCGCGCCTGGACAAGGCGCCGGGGGTCTCGATTGGCTTGGAGCTGACGAATCTTTCGCCGCACGCTCAGCGCGCGAGCGTCGACTTCTACTCGGGAAGCGGGACGGACCTCCACAAGACCTACTTGGTGCTTGCGGGCTCGACCCTGCCCGTGGCTTTGGCCGTGCCGGCAAGCAAGCCGGGCGGCGTCGAAGTGACCTTCGCTGGAGGCGGAAATGTGGTGGGGATGGTCGCGACCGGGAGCCAGGGCT
>JAJZNF010000179.1:0-2647 GCA_021847985.1 Actinomycetes bacterium
CAGCCAGTAGCCGGCTCCGTCGGCCGTGGCGGCCATGCCCACGATCGGCGCATTCAGCGACGTGCCGCCCATCGAGCCGTAGAAGGTCGCATCGCCGAAGCTGAAGATCCCCCCGTCCGCGCCGACCAGCCAGTAGCCCAGGTTGTCCGGGGTTAGGGCTATGCCGACTATTGGGGCGTAGAGATCCTTGCCCGCCATCGACCCGAAGAGCTGCGCGTTTCCCGTCGCATAGACGCTCCCGTCGGCTGCGGCCAGCACAGCGCCAAGCCCGTCCTTGGTCACTGCCGCGCCTACAATCACCGAACTCGGCGCGGCGGTCGGCGCCGGAATCGCCGGTGCGGCGCCGAAGGCGTCCAAGAGCGGCGTCGAGTACACGACACGTGCGGAATGCTCCAACGGTGCGGATGGCGGGCGGGCGGCCAGCATCAGGACCGCGAGCGCTGTCATCACCAGGACGCGCATTACGGCTCGCCTCCGGGCAGGCCGAGGCGAGGACGTGAGGCGGCTAGGGAAGCTGTAACTCATTGAGAGACAACCTTATAAGGTCCGGCGAGGGCGCCAAGTGCAGCCGGGCCTCGCCGGAGGAGCCCAACTGCCGCGCCTGGATCGAGGTTCCGGCCGCGCGGAGCGCGAGGGATAGATTCTGGCATATGGCCCAAGCGGAGTTTCGCACCGGCCCGGAGCTGATGGAGCTTTGGACGCGAGTGAGGGTGGAGGTGGTCGTCGCCGGCGCGGTGCTCGTCCTCTTCGATCCGCTCGTGGGGTACCCGGATCTTGCGGCCGCCTTCGTGCTCGCAGGGGCTTCGCGCGCGGAGCGCCTCTATGTGATAACCGCCTGGAATCCCGCCGCCAAGGAACGCGAGGCGCGCTTCAACCGCCTGGACCAGGCCCGCATGCTTCTCCGGCTCTCCCGGCGGGGTGTCGGCTTCTTTCCCAGCCGTGGCTCGGCGGAAGGCTGGGCCGAGCCCGGTACGGCCTTCTTCTCAGCCTCGGACGAGCTTGCGGCCTCCCTTGCCGAGCGGTTCGTGCAGCTCGGCTACTACAGCTTCAGCCCTTCCCAAGGCGTTTGCGTGGATGCGACCGGCGGCTTCGCAGAGGCGCCACTGCGCCCCATTGGGCCTCTTCGGCCTGCGCAGGCACCTCCCGGGGGCGGGGAATTCTGAGAGGATTCTCGCCCTGGCGTACTAAAGATCTTCATCTAGGGGACGATCCTGGATGTATGAGCATTACCAGCGAGACGACCGCGGTGATTTTGGAGATCAGGATGAGGAGGCTCGCCAGCAACTTTTGGCAGGCCGTTCTGGTCGACGACGCGGAGCTTGCGGCCGTCGCGGCGACACCTGGCGGAGCCAGAGGCGAACTGCGTGCTCTGGTCTCGATCGCTCTGGGCGTTCCCGCGGCAATGGTTCTGTTCTCGGCCTCGACGAGGTCCGACAACGACGAGGGCAAAGGCTGGGAATCCCCGGCTGAGCCGCTCTTCCAAGTCTTGGCCTGAGGCCGCCGCGCGCTAAAGCGTACGCGAGTATTTCCCGATGTTAATCCAGGTGCCGGCGCCAGTCCCGGCCGCGTTCGGCAGGTGGCCCGATTGAAGCTTCCAAACGCCCTTAGGCGATTTCGTGGCGTGGCGCCCCGGCTGCTCGGCCTTTCGTTGATTCTGGCGGCATTGATCGCACCGGCTTCCACCAAGGTTGGCAACGCCGCGGCTGCGCCGGACGGAACACCGGCCCACTCGGCAAAGCTTGCTTCTTACCAGGCGCCTCAGGGGTACTGGATGGTGGCCTCCGACGGAGGCATCTTCTCTTTCGGCGACGCCCCCTTCTACGGTTCCATGGGCGGCACCCGCCTGAACAAGCCGGTGGTGGGCATGGCCTCCACCCCCGACGGCAAAGGGTACTGGATGGTGGCCTCCGACGGAGGAATCTTCTCATTCGGCGACGCCACCTTCTACGGTTCCATGGGCGGCACCCGCCTGAACAAGCCGGTGGTGGGCATGGCCTCCACCCCCGACGGCAAAGGGTATTGGCTGGTCGCCGCAGATGGAGGCATCTTCTCATTCGGCGACGCCGCGTTCTACGGCTCCCTTGGCGGCATGCCCATCGGTCAGAGCGTGGTGGGCATGGCCTCCACCCCCGACGGCAAGGGGTACTGGATGGTCACCAACCAGGGTGCGGTCTTCAACTTCGGTGACGCGCGTTTCGGCGGTTCCATGGGCGGCACCCGCCTGGCACAGCCGGTGGTCGGGATCGAGCCGACCGCCGACGGGCGGGGGTACTACCTCGTCGCCTCCGACGGTGGCATCTTCTCCTTCGGCGACGCGCGCTTCGACGGTTCCATGGGTGGCACCCGCCTGAACAAGCCGGTGGTGGCGCTCGCGGCCGACGCCACCGCGCAGGGCTACTGGGAGTTCGCCTCCGACGGAGGCATCTTCTCTTTCGGCGACGCCCCCTTCTACGGTTCCATGGGTGGCACACCTCTCAACCAGCCGATCGTCGGAGCTAGCCTGGTGGGCGCTCAGCCGTACGTCTCCCTGCCCGGCCCCGGCCTGGTGGCTCCACCGGCCCGGCAGGTGTCGATCTTCTACTATCCCTGGTGGGGAACCATGCCGCCGGATCTGACCTGGATGCACTGGAATCAGAACGGCCATCTT
>JAJZNF010000179.1:2657-21000 GCA_021847985.1 Actinomycetes bacterium
TCTTCCGCAGAACAACGATATCGCCTCCAACTTCTTCCCGTTGGGCGGCCCCTACAGCGAGTCCGTCCAATCCACGCTCGTACGCCAGATGAGCCAGATCGCCGGGGCCGGGATAAACCAGATCATCTCCTCCTGGTGGGGGCAGGGCTCGATCGAGGACCAGCGCCTATCGGGAGTGGTCCCCGCCGCCCAGGCCGCCAACCTTTCGGTCGCAGTCCACATCGAGGACTACAGCGGCCGCACCCCTCAGAGCGTGGCCTCGGATATCGCCTACCTGAAAGCCAAGTGGGGGATCACCGACTTCTACATCTGGGACTCCCAGCAGTACAGCGCGGCCGAGTGGGCACCCTACATCAAACCCATAACCGGTGTCACCATCTTCGCCACCGGGGATCCGGGCCAGATGCAGACCGGGGCCTTCGACGCCTTTGCGGCCGCCGCCGGGTTCCAGGGCGTTTACACCTATGAGGTCTACGACGAGCAGGGCTCGGATTTCGGCCCGGTCTGCGCCGAAGCGCACTCCTACGGACTGCTCTGCTCGCCCAGCGTCGGCCCCGGCTTCATCGACGCCCGGGCGAACAACGACAGCCGCTATCGGTCGCGCCAGAACGGCGCGGTCTACGACTCGCTGTGGTCGGGTGCTCTCAACGCCAATCCCGACACCATCAGCATCACGAGCTACAACGAGTGGCACGAGGGAACCCAGATCGAGCCGGCGACGCCGATGTGCATCCCTGGGTACTGCTACAAGAACTACGACGGCGCCTGGGGAGAGTCCGGCACCGCGGCCTCCTATGCCTACCTGAACCGGACCGCACAGTGGGTCGCGCTTTACCGGAACGGCCTCTGAGCAGCGGGGGCGCGGCACTCCTCCCGCCAGGGGCCGTGCGCTAGGCTATGAGGGCGTGAACCTCACCGAGCTTAAGACGCAGTACCTGACCTGGGCACGGGGCAAGGGGCTCGAGGTGGTCCTGATCGTGCTGGCGTCGATACTGCTCGCCCGCGCCGTCCACTACCTGGGCACCCGGGTCTCGGATCACTTGAGCAAGCTGGCCAAGCAGCAGATTCGCGACGAGTACATGCTCTCGGAGCGGAACAAGCACGTGGCTGCGGTGGTACAGGCGCTGGAGTGGGCATCGGTGGCACTCATATACAGCATCTCCTTCGTGCTGGTGCTAACCCGATTCGATCTCCCGATCACCACTCTGGTGGCCCCGGCCACGGTGGTCGGCGTGGCGCTCGGCTTCGGAGCCCAGCGGATCGTCCAGGACCTGCTGTCGGGCTTCTTCATCTTCGCCGAGCGACAGTTTGGAGTGGGCGACATCATTCGTGTGGGCCAGCCCGGCACGCTGACGGGCATTTCGGGAACGGTGGAGGAGGTGACGCTGCGCATCACCCGTCTCAGGACTTTGGCGGGCGAGCAGGTTATCCTTCCCAATTCGCAGATACTCCAGGTGGTGAACCTCTCGCGAGACTGGTCGCAGGTGGTGGTGGACTTCCCGGTGCGCCAGTCGTCGGACTTCGTCCAGATTCGCTCCCTGCTGGAATCGATTTCGGCCGACCTGGCGCACGACCCCAAGTGGTCCGGATTCCTTGTAGGCCCGATAACCGTTTCCGGGATCGAGGCGATATCGCCGGGAATGGCCACCGTGCGTATGCTCGCCAAGACACTGCCGGCCCAGCAATGGGAGGTCGGACGCGAGCTGCGCTTCAGGGGCCTGAGCGAGCTGGGCAAACTTGGAGTGCTGGTGGAGCCGGGCAATTTGAACGTGACCTATGGACCCTGAGCCCCAGCCGGAAGAAGGCAAGCAGGCCGCTGGGCAGCCGGACCAGACGGGGAAGCAGGTTGTGCGTCACCTGCGGATGCCCCGGCGCTCGACCATCATCCTGATGGTGGCCTTCGTGGCCACCTTCGCGCTCTATCTGGCCGTGAAGCCGCTGCCGACGTCGGCACCGCCGCCCATATACGCAATCGTGCCGTCGACGACGACCGCGCCTCCTTCGGCCGCTCCCACCACGCTTGCGCGCACGACGACAACCGTTCCCAAGGCGACAACTTCCACTACGTCGGCCGCGATTCCGAGCTCGACGACGGTGCCGTCGAGTAGCACGACGTCCACCTCGAGCACATCCACGACGGTGCCGTCGAGCAGCACCACTTCGAGTACGGTGAAGGTTCCTTAGCCCACCTTCTGAGCCGCGACGTAGTCGACGATGGCGGCGAATCCGGAGTGGTCGTGGTGGGGGAGAACTTCGCCGGCCAGGTCTAAGAGCTCGGGATGGGCGTTGGCGACGGTCAAGGGGTGCCCGACAAGGCGCAGCATGGACAAGTCGTTGCGCTGGTCTCCTACCGCGGCCACCTGATCGGGCTCGATCTGCAGGATCCGGCAGACCTCCAGGATGCCGGAAGCCTTGGAGACCCCGTGCTTGGCGAACTCTATCCAGTCGGGGCCTGAGACCGTGATGTCGACAAGTGGCGCCAGCCGCTCGCCCAGTATGTCTCGAAGATGCTCGGAGCTGAATCCGGACCGCCGGGCAATGAGCTTGGTTGCCCCGGGGCCGATGTGCTCCTCGAGCGCGTTGATCTCGGGAACGTCGAGGCCGGGTATGGGGCGCGAGAAGAAGCCCGGCTCGGCGAAGAATTCCTCCAGCAGCTCTCCCGCGAGAATAGCGCCCGGCACCCGTTCGCGCACCACTCCGATGACCTCTTCGGCCACCGGCGCGGGGATGAGCTGATGCGTCAACACGGTGGATCCCTCGAGGTCGTAAACCACGGCGCCATTGGCACAGATGGCCAACGGCCCCAGCCCCGCCGCGGCGGAGATGCGCCGCACCGAGCGAGGCGAGCGTGCGGTGGCCGCAATGGTGGGGATGCCCATCTCCGCCAATGTGGCCACCGCGTCCATGTTCTCGCGGCTGACCTGCCCATTGGCGTCGAGCAGGGTGCCATCCAGGTCGGTGACAACTAGGCGAATCAATTCAGGGCCGATCTCGGGGTCGGAAAGGGGATTTCCACCTGTCAGCCTATCCCGGCGAGGAGCCGACCGGGGGTATGGAGGCCTGGGTGAAGTTGCCGCCCCCGTAGACGTTCCCCTCGTTGCCGGGGGCGCACTCGGCGGTCAGTGCCGAGCGCAGATGGTTGATGGGGACGCGGTTGGATTCCGAGAGCGTGGCCTCCAGCGGCTGCCAGTTGCCGTTGGTCCCGGCGGCTATTGCGGCCAGGGGAAGCGCCTGTCTGAGCAGTTCCAGGGCGCGTTGTCGGGCGGCGGGAGAAGGGTTGCCCGCCGAGATCGAGAGCGACTCCCTGACGAGCTTGCAGGCCTGAGTTCCGTTGGCCGTGGCCGAGGCGCCGCATGCCGAGGTGGCCAGAGCGAGCCCCGCTATGGAAAGTGCGGCAAGTACCGCCCGGGTCCGCGTCCGTGCCCGCCGCCCGCCCGCCGTTGCCGTGTCCAGCCGGTGGCTCGACATCGCCATTCCATCCTTTCGCGTCCTTTCACTCTAAGGCGCCGGTCGCCTCGCGTGACGTCGCTCCTTCGCCGGGGGCGGGCGCTCGCCCCCGGATCCGGAGCGAGAGTTCTAAGCTGGGCAAGGGACCGGCAGAGGAGGTTTTATGGACGGCTCCGACCTGGGGCTTTTCGGCCCGAGGAGCGTCTCATGGCGCCTTCATCAGGACCGCTCGGCCTTCGTCGGCGGCGTGCGCGCCCTTTTGCTCCAGGCGCTCTCCACTCGTTCCATGCGTGCCGTCGTGGATTTCTCCGACTATCGGAGCGATCCCTGGGGGAGGTTCTTTCGGACTTCGGACTTCATCATGACGGTCACCTACGCCCCGACCGAGCGCGCCCTGGCGGCAATAGAGAAGGTTCGCCGCGTGCACGAGCGGATCCAAGGCTTCGACCCCGACTCCGGGCAGCCATATGCCGCCGGGGATCCGGAGCTGCTCGCCTTCATCCACAACTGCTTCGTCGACTCCATCCTGGCCGCCTATACCGGCCTGGTGCGGCCTCTTTACGATGCCGAAGCCGACCTCTACCTGGCTGAGCAGGCGGAGGTGGCTCTAAGGCTGGGAGCGCGCAAGGGAGCGCTCGCGACCTCCCGGGCGGAGTTGGCACCGCTCATCGAGGGCGTGGGCGACCTGGGCATCTCCGAGGGCGCGCGACGGGCCTTCGCCGACATATCCAGCCCGCGCTTCGGGGATCTCGCCCCCGTGCTGGAGCCGCTCTGGCGCCTGCTCTTCGAGACGGCCGTGGACCTGCTTCCACCATTCGCGCTCGAGCTCTACGGCCTGGACCCCTGGCGCCCCCTCGCGCCGCTCAGGAGGGTGAGCGCGGCCGGCCTGGCCCAGGCGGCCAGGCTCCTGCTCCCGAGCCATCCCTATGTTCGCCGGGCGAAGTACGCCTGGTACTCCACGCCCGAGTCTCTGCGGAGCTGAGTGGGAGTGCGGTGGCTGCGCCCACCGCAAAGGGGAGGCCTGGCTAGCATGAACCCATCGACACTCACAAAGCCATCGAGCTCTTCCGGGAACTGGGCGTGCTGGTCTCGGCGGCCGTTGCCGAGGCGGGCCTGGACTGGTCGCCGACCGGTGCGGGATCCGGCCAGCACCGCGGTGACGTGGTCATAGACGAACTTTGCCTAACCTTTCTGCTGGGCAACGGACTCTCCGTCTACTCCGAGGAGTCCGGCTTCACCGGGGTCGCCGACGCCGATGCACCGGTAGTGGTGCTCGACCCGGTGGACGGCTCGACCAACGCCTCGCGCTCGATCCCGCTCTTCACCCTCTCCTGCGCCTTGGTGGTCGGCGGGGAGCTGGTGGCAGGATACGTGGAGGAGCTGACCAATCACGCCCGCTACTACGCCATGCGAGGGGAGGGCGCCTACTACATGGACTCCCCGATGAAAGCTTCGCGGGACGATCGCCCCCTTCGCCGCTCGGTAGTGGCGGTAAACGGATATCCGCCCTCCTACCTGGGATGGGGGCAGTTCAGGGCGCTCGGCTCGGCTGCGCTCGAGCTGGCCATGGTGGCCTCCGGACAGTTGGACGCCTACATCGACTGCTCTCGCTCCGGGCTGGCCCCCTGGGACTACCTGGGGGCGCTTGCCGTCCTTCGGGAAGCGGGCTGCGCGGTGGCCGGCCTGGAAGGCGGACCCGCCCCTGAGGAGGAGATCTACGGGGTGAGGAGGCGGATAGCGGCCGCCGGCTCCCCCGCGCTGCTCGACGAGCTGGTGTCCGCCTGGCGTGAGTCAGAAGGCCGATAGGCCGTTTCATCAGGGGTCCGCCTTCTTTGGACATCGCACGAGTCGCTTGGTCGGAGCGGGCCGGGAGCAGCGACGGGGCTTTTCGGCCGCATCGACTCCGTGCGCGGGGACCGTGGGTTTCCTGCGTGCCAATACCGTAGTTCCCACGTTCTCGGGCTAACGGCCGTGCCGTACGATCATCGCGTGGGAAACGAAGGAAAGCCCCCTTTCTTTCCGGAAGGGCCGGACGTCGAGGTGCGCCTGGTGGTAGTGGAGAGCCGCTCGCTGATTCGCGAGGGCCTCTGTGAGCTGCTGTTGCGACACCAGGACATGGAGGTGGTGGGAACCTCCGCCTCCCTTGCCGACTCCATAGCGTTGTTGGCCGAAGTCCGTCCGAGTGTGGTTCTGGCCGCGCTCGAGCTTTGTGACGGCAGCGGCCTGGAGCTGATCTCCAGGATCCGCCGGGCGCACTTGGACGCCAGGGTGCTGATAGTGGGATCCGAGCCCGATCCGGCTCTGGCCAGGCGCGCTCTGGCCTGGGGTGCCGCCGGCTACCTTCTCGATTCCGTCGGCGCCGACGAACTGGCGGGCGCCATCAGGGTCGTGGCCGCCGGAGCCGTCGTGCTCGATCACGTGTTTGCCGCACTTGCCTCCTCGCCTGAGCCCGTGCAGCCCGTTCGCGGCCAGATCTACCTGACTATGCGTGAGGAGCAGATCCTCGAGTGTCTCGCGGCAGGTTGGGGAAACCGCCGAATCGCCGAGGAGCACGGGTTGAGCGTGCGCACCGTGGAGGGCCATATCTCCAAGGTCCTGACCAAGCTCGGGGTCGATTCGCGTACCGAGGCCGCCCTCTGGGCGGTGCGGCACGGCTGTATTCCGGCTCAGGGACATATTCCTCAGCAGTAGCCACGCGGGCCGGACGGCTCGGGGCACTTGTGCGAATCCGGTGGCCGGCAAGTGGCCGGAATTCCGCGCCGGAGGCGAACCCCGGGGTCGGACCGTGCCCGGATGCCGGACTCTCACTGGCTCACTTCGTCTCTTTCCCTGCACAGGGGCATATTCTGCCCCGCAGCCGACATCCGAAGAATTACGGTACGTCTCCACGGTGATAGCTCGCTTACTGATTGCTCAGCGAACGCTCAGAATTTGGGGCGTTGGCCGGGGTGTGCCCCGAGACAATCCCAAAGGTGCGCACGTGGAGATGCGCCGCGTGCGCCGGCTAGGAGGAAGCAATATGAACAAGTCCAAGGGTCAGCGCTGGGCGGTCGTTGCCGCTGGAGCACTGGCTGCCGGTGGCGCCCTTGCGGCGTGCGGCTCGGCCAGCGCCTCGTCGTCCACAGGTACTACGGCGGCTCCGAAGGCCGCGCCCGTGGTCGTACACGAGGCAATGACCATTCTTACCGGCGGCATGATCGCCGATCCGGGTTGGCCGGCCTTCGTGCCCGGCTCGGTGACGGTTCCGGCCGGCTCCACGGTCGACATGACCATCTACAGCTACGACGACGGCACCGCGCCGCTCCCGTCGAGCCTCGCCAACTACGCGAAGGCGACCGGGGTGACCAACCTGACCGAGAACGGGACTCCCGTGTCCAGCATGGACCCCTCGGCGGTGGCCCACACCTTCACCATCCCCGCGCTGGGCATCAATGTCCCGATCGGTGTCATGCCGACCGCAACCGGCATGAAGAAGCCGCTGGTGGTCGAGTTCACCTTCAAGGCCACCAAGGCCGGCACCTACGAGTGGCAGTGCATGGCCCCTTGCGGCAGCGGCTCTGACGGCATGGGAGGCCCCATGGCTACGGACAACTTCATGAAGGGCGCCTTCACAGTCGCCTAGGCGATCAGAAGGCAACCAGGGTTTTTGAGTGCAGAAGGAGGTTGACGGAATGGATACACCGGCGGAATCTGGTGCCAGAACAGGGAGCCGAGCGGCCCCTCGGGCCAGGAGCCGGAGAGGTGGCGGCCGCCATGGTCGTGCGCTGGCGGCTTCGGCCGGGGCGGGCGTCGTCGTGGCCGCGGCCCTCGCGCTTAGCGGCTGCACGTCGGGGACATCCTCCGCTACCTCCTCCACTCAGAAAGTCTCGGCGAACACGGTCATCCATCGCAAGATGGTGATCGAAACCGGCAAGATGGACGGCAAGCCGGGGTGGCCACGCTTCATACCGGCTGGCTTCAGCGCTCCGGCAGGGGCGACCATCGTTCTCACCATCGTCAACTACGACGACGGCACCGCGCCTCTTCCGCCGACCTCCCCGTGGGGGCAGGTCTGGGGCTCCGACGCCACCTTCGGCGCGGTGACGGGCGGCACCGAATTGGTGAACGGCTCCAAGGTGACAGCGATCTCCAACCAGCTTGTCTCCCACACCTTTGAGATCCCGGCTCTTCTGGTGAACATCCCGATTCCGGCCGCGTCCTCGAGCAGCCACCCTGTGACGGTCACTTACACATTCCGGGTCAACAAGACGGGCACATTCCTGTGGATCTGCGCGGCTCCGTGCGGAAGCGGCTCGGCCGGCATGGGCGGCGCCATGGGTGCCAACGGCTGGATGAGGGGTTACGTACACATCACTTGATGGCCATGGCGTGCAGGCAGTCGTCGGCCGCGGATTGTGCGGCCCAGCTATTGGGAGCAGGGAATTGAGCTGGAAATTTGATTTCAAACAATTGAAAGGGATGGAGATCGGGGAGCCTGAGCAACCGCCGTCGAGCTGTTTGTCTTCGGCCGGCTCCTGCGGTCTGCCCACCCGGATCGCCCCGGGAGACGAGGATTCGCCTGTTTCCAGGCGCAACTTCCTGCGTCTTCTTGGCGGCGGCATCGGCACCGCCGCCCTGGTGGGCGCGGGAGCCGAATTCATCTCTTATCGGGCCTGGGCCCAGGGTTCGAACGGAACCAGCGGCGGTGGTGGGATGAGTGGCATGGGCGCCGCCACCATGGCCGACACCAAAGCGCCTCCGACCCACCAATGGGCGATGGTCATCGATCTGCGCAACTGCGACGGTTGCGGATCCTGCACGGCCGCCTGCCAGAAGGCGCACAGCCTTACCCAGGATCAGACCTGGATCAAGGTCTTTTCCATGGAGGACTCCACGGGCAATGGCTATCACATGCCGCGTCCGTGCATGCAGTGCGAGAACCCGCCCTGCCTGGACGTCTGCCCGGTGCATGCGACTTTCCGCACCGACCAGGGCGTGGTCCTGGTGGACCAGGACCGATGCATAGGTTGCCGCATGTGCATGGCGGCATGTCCTTACGAGGCCCGCTACTTCAACTGGAATTCGGGCGTTAGCTATCCCCGGCTTCCGGTGGAGCCGACGCCGGAGTTTCCGGTCCCCCAGCGAGAGGGCACGGTCGGCAAGTGCACCTTCTGCGTCGGCAACCTCAACAACGGCTTGCTCAGCGAGTGCGCCGCCGGCTGCCCGATGGGGTCCATCTACAACGCCGACGTGATCACCGACGTCGCCGTCAACTCCATGGGGGAGACAGTGAAGCTTTCGAAGTACCTCTACGACAACGATGCGGTGACCTACAAGCCGGAGGACAACACGCACCCGCGCGTCTGGTACATCCTTGGCCACGGCCAGGACCTGGACACCGACACCGACATGTCTACGAACGCGTAGGCGGCCGCCATGGGAACAAACGACAAGAACACGATGGGAGATGGTTTCCCGGTGCAGCAGGAATATCAAGGTTTGGATGGTCGGGCCAACGTCGCCTCGACTAACGGCGCCGGAAAGGATGCCTGGGAGGAAGTGGTCCGCGAGGCCGCAGTCCGCTCGATGCGGCGCCATGGGCGCAAGTGGTGGACAGGGGTGGTCCTGCTGACGCTTGTGGTCCTGGCCGGCTTCTACGCATGGATCTACCAGTTGCGCCATGGGATGGGCTCCGCCGGTTACAACGACACCGCCTTCTGGGCCGTCTATCTGGCGGACGTGGTCGCCTTCATCGGCGTCAGCTACGGCGGCGCGGTGATCTCGGCGATCCTGCGTCTGACCGGGCAAAGCTGGAGGGCGCCCCTCACGCGCCTGGCCGAGGGCATGGCGCTGGTGACGGTCCTGATCGGTGCCGCCTTCATCTTCCCGCATCTTGGCCGGCCCGAGCGCTTCCTGAACATCATCGCCTATCCCAACACCTCGTCACCCCTGGTGTGGGACTTCCTGGCGATCAGCACCTACATGCTGGCGACGGTCATCTTCTTCTATCTGCCGCTGATCCCGGACTTGGCGATAGTCAACAAGTATGCGGGTGCCCCGGGCGGCCGGGCGCGCAAGGCGATCTTCAGGGCCTTGTCGTTGGGTTGGCTGGGCAACGAGAAGCAACGCCGCCTGCTACACGGAGCCCTTACCATCGTCTCGCTGCTCATCGTTCCGCTTGCGGTCTCGGTTCACTCCGTCCTCTCCTGGGCCTTCGCCCTGACCAGCCGGCCGGGCTGGGCTGAGACGGTCTTTCCGCCCTACTTCGTGATCGCGGCGCTCTACTCCGGGACCGCGCTGGTCGTGGTAACCGCCTCCGCGTTCCGCAAGGGGTACCACCTGGAGCGCTTCATCACTCGCCGCCACTTCGCCAGGCTCGGCTACCTGATGGCCGCTCTGGGGCTGGTCTACCTGTACCTGACCTTCGTCGATCTGATCGGCGAGGGCTACACCGGAATCACAACCGGCTGGATCCAGCAGACCGTCACCGGCCGCTATGCGCTGGCGTTCTGGTTCTACGTCGTCGCCGGGGAGCTGTTGCCCATCGTGCTGGTCGCCATCAAGAAGACCCGCACCCCGGCCGGCATGACCGCAGCAGCCGTGGGCGTGGTCATCGCCCTGTGGGTGAAGCGCATGGTCATCATCCTGCCGCCCGCCACCCAGCCGCTGGTTTCGGGCCCCTGGGGTGGATACCACTTCACCTGGGTCTCCATCACCATCACGCTGGCCGGCGTGGCCGCGATCCCGCTCCTCATGATGCTGCTCTTCCACTTCATCCCGCTCTTCTCGATCGACGAGATGGAAGAGGTCGGATACCTCGGCGCCGTCGAGCAGATTTCAGCTGAGACGACTGCTGCGATCGCCTCGGGGGAGTACGAAAAGGTGCCCGCACTTTTGGCCACCGGCGCCGCGAGCCAGGCGGCCCCGGGGAGCTCGGTGCGCCGAACCAGGCCGCACCTGCGCCGCCGCGCCTTCGGGACGGGGGCGGCGATGGTGGGCGCAGCTCTTCTTGCGGCCGGCGCGATCTCGCTCTTCAGCGGGGCCAGGCCGGCCGGGGCGAGCACGGCCACGCCCTTCAGCCTGGTCGTCACTCAGGTCACCCCGGGCAAGGCCCCCCTTGCGCTGACCGCTTCGGGTTCGCCAGGGCAGAAGGTGGATTTCTATGTGAAGACCACCACCTTCTCCACGGACGGCATGATGCAGATCGGCTCGGCCGTCGCGTCCAACGGAGTCGCTGAGGTTACGTATCTCCCGACCTGGACCGGGGAGGAGACCTTCGTTGCACAGGCGCTCGGAGCCGGAGGAACCGTCGCTGGGAGCGCAACGCAGACCTACAAGGTCACCATCGACCCGGCTGGCCTGCCCAAGAGTGTCTACGAGTACACGCGCCCCATGGACGGAGTAGGGGTCAATCTGGTGAGGACACTGCTCGGAATCGCGGCCGCGGTCTGGATCCTGCTCCTCGGGACACTGGTCCTGGTGGCGGTCCGCATGCCCAGGATGGCGAGGCGCTGAGATGGATCCGCAGCTGAAAGACAGGAGGAAGGTCGTGCACTATCGGGGTCTTGTCGCATTGGCCACAGTGGTAGGGCTCGGTGCGGGTCTGGCCGCCTGCGGCGGAAATGCGCCTCAAGCGGCTCCCACTCCCGAGGGGCAGGTGATCACGGGCAACGCTCCGTGGATGAGCGGAAGCCAGGCATCGGGCTCGGCTACCGCCGCGACCGAAGTTGTCAATATCACCATCAAGGACGTCACCACCCCGGAGGGTTCCGAACCCGCCTACATAGGAAGCGGGGGAGTCGGGGCAGCGTCACTCTTTTCGATGAAGGCCGGCACCAGCGTCCAGGTCGTCGTCGACAACAAGGACGCCATGCCCCACACCTTCACCGTCCCCAGCCTCGGGTTCAACCAGACCATCGCCCCCCAAGCGGTCACCAAGTTCACGCTGACGGCCAAGACAGCGGGGACGATCCCCTGGTATTGTGCCATCCCCTGCGGTGGCTGGGTGATGAGCCACCCCGGTTACATGAAGGGAAGCTTCACGGTTACCACGTCATGAAAGAGACGTGGGTATCGGGCGGGCGGCAATGTGCCGTCCGGGGTGAGAACTAGTACCTGCACCCCCCACTAGTTTTCTTGTACCCAGGCCGGGCTCTATGCGAAAGCGTAGGGTCCGGCCTCCCTAATTAAGCGGGCGGAGCCAATCCGCGGGGCGCGGCTCGCCCCGGTCGGGGTAACTCAGTCCGAGCCGATGTTGGCGCGGATCGGCAGGTAGGCCAGAACCGTGGTCCCGGACTCCGGGGCCGAGTAGATCTCCAGCTTGCCTCCCAGCAGGCTTGCCCTCTCGCGCATACCTCGCAGGCCGAGCTGCGACTTGGAGGGGGATGCCTGCGGATCGAAGGTCCCACCGTCGTTCCAAATGGTCATCCGGACGCTCGACTCCCAGAATGCCAGCTCCAGCCGGACGTTCTCCGGCTTGGCGTGCACCACGGCGTTGTTTAGGGCCTCCTGCGCTATGCGGTACAGACCGAGCTCGCATTCGGGCCTCAGCCGGACTTGGGTCCCGTGCACGCTCATTTCCAGGCGGGGACCCCATGGAAACTTCTCCTCCTGGTCCGAGAGGAGGCCCCTGAGCGCGGCGGCCAGTCCGAGATGCTCCAACGCCGGCGGCCGAAGCCCCTGGGCCAGGTCGCGCAAGGTGCGCGAGGTGGTGAGAAGCTCTTGACGCAGGCCCGAGATACGCTCTGCTGCGGCTGCGTCCAGTTTGTCCGAGGTGGAGAGGAGTTCGAGCCTCCTGGCTACGCCTAGCAGCCTTTGCAGAGGGTCGTCGTGTATCTCCCTGGCGATGCGCGCGCGCTCCTCCTCCTGGGCGGCCAGCAGCGCTGCCGCGAATTCCTGCGCATCCCTCCAGGCGCGCCGTTCGGCGGTGACGTCTTGGAGGAGCACCTGCACCTGGGGACGCTTTTCCGCCTCGGCCACGCTGGTGATGCAGCGGAACTCGTACTGGTTGCCTCCGGCCCTTAGGACGACTCTGCCGGACCCCTTGGACGAGGTGAGTTCGCCGGGGGTCATTCGCAGCAGTTGTTCACTGGTCCTGTCGAGAACCGATGGGCCGAACAGTGCCCACGCGGCCGGGTTGACGTCGATGGTCCTGCCCGACGCATCGAATACCAGGATCGGGGCACCGGTCGAGGCGAAGAGCTGGCGGTATCGAGCCTCACTTAGCCGCTGCGCGTGCGCCGCCTCGTTCGCGGCGGCCTTGGCGATGCCCTCTCTCTCGATTCTCTGTCCCACGACCAGGGCTACCGCGTCCACCAGGACCAGGCTCACCAGGTCAACGCTGGCATCGTGGCGCTGGCCCCCCACGACGAGATTTGGCACCCACAGAACGGTGGCCCAGAGTGCCGTGGCCGCGGAACCGTGGAGCCCGAAGCGGAGCGCGGCATAGGTGACCGGAATGAACAGCAGGGCGACGGGCAGGCTGATAAGGCTGATTTCGTGGATGACCCCTGCCTCGTCGAGCCAGAGATGGAGAGCCGTCAGTGCCAGGACGCTGCCCTGTATGGCCCAGAAGTAGGGATCGCGCAGTGGGGGATGGAGAGCGCGCGAAAGCACCCGCCGGATGGGAACCGAGGAGATCTCCGTCGGGTCATAGGCAGTCCCCGCTTGGGCCAGTCCACCTTCGGCGGCCAGTGAACTCATCGCCGTCCGGTCTTGAAGCCGGCGTCCCCTCCGCCCACTATTCGTCGCTCGTGCGCCCAATGTGCGGCCTCCGTGCGAGTGGACACGCCTAACTTGGCCAGCAGATTACTGACGTATCCTTCGACCGTCCTCACGCCCAGGCCCAGCTCGGCCGCGATCTTCTTGTTTGGCGCGCCTCCAGCCAGCAGAACGAGAACTTCGAGTTCACGTGGCGTGAGCTCAATGGCAGTCTCCTGGTGATCACGCCAACGCCTTTGCATGCGGCGGGCCACCTCTTGATCGAGCACGGTGGTGCCCTTGGAGACGGCGACGATCGCTTCGATGAGGACGCTGCGATCAGCGGTCTTGAGGAGGTAGCCGGCGGCTCCGGCCTCGACGGCCGCGGTTATGTAGGGGTAGTCGACATAGGCACTAACGATCAGGCACCGGGTGTCAGGTGCTTTTTCCGCGGCGGCCTTCAGGACCGAGATTCCACCCCCTGGGAGTTCGAGGTCGACGAGGGCGACCCTGGGCCGGCGGGACAGGATCACGTTGATGCCACCTTGAGCGTCGCCTGCCTCGCCCACCACACTCATTCCCTGCTCGGACTCGACGAGTTCGCGCAAGCCGGCCCTGAGAAGATCGTGATCATCGATGATAACGACGCTGATGTCTCGGTTGTCATCCTGCAATTGCCTGGCCACTTGGCCAACTATATCCCTTGGCTGGTGAGGCGTAAAACCACCCTGTCGCCATGGTCACAGGTTCGACGTTTTCCGGTCCCCCCACGCCCAAGACTATGGGCAACAACCTGGGCTTTGTTCGGGCGGTTCACCGCTCGGGTGTCGCGGACCCGGCCAAAGGCGCAGGGACACTATGATTTGTCCCTTAGCCGTGTCGGGCGCTTAGCTCAGTTGGTTAGAGCAGCTGGCTTACAACCAGCAGGTCGGGGGTTCGAGTCCCTTAGCGCCCACCAAAGTATCCGTATGAGAACCCTGCACCCAATCGGCGTCAGAGTTCGGCAACGGTCCCGGCAGGACCACAAGTTCCGAGATTGCGCGCCAGATCGCGTTCGGTCCGAACTCGTCGATCACGGTTGGCGAGAGCACGGTTGAGTGCGTGCGCTCGCTCATCGAGAGTGGCGAGCTCACGCTGGAGATTCCACGGGTAATCCGGCTATCGCGGCCGCCGAGCAAAGGCGAACGTCGTAGGCGACGAATGTGGTGAGGTCTTTGTTCAGCGATAACGCGCTTGCGAGGTGGATCGCGTCAAGGCTGCGTAGTTCGCGGGGGATCAAGATTGCGGCCTGCTCGATGATGACGTGATCGATCGGCACGAGGTCGACCCCGCTCAGTAGCTGTTTGGCGTCATTGAGCACAGATTCGTCGACTCGTTGGCACGTTCGAAGTAACTCGACGGTTGATAGATCGCTGGTCACCTTAGGGATGTCGTTCCTGAGAGTTAGCCAGTCCGCAAGCGCGGAGCTTTCGGCCTCGTCGAACAGCAACTTCACGAGAGCTGATGTGTCGATATAGATCACGTCAACCGATCCTCGCGCAGTTCAGTGAGAGCTTGCGACGCGGTGTTGTCAGTCCTTGCCGCGTGTCGATGTGTGGGTATGCGAAGTGTTTCCCTCGCGGCAATCAGTCGACCCGAGGCAATGAGTCGGTCGCGCGCCGCAGCGGCCGGGGTCGGAGACACCAACAAGGCGATGAGTTTTCCGCGCTCGGTGACTTCGATGACTTCACCCGCCTTAACTCGCTCGAGATAGCGGCTGGCATGCTGGCGAAGCTCCCGTATTCCAATTCTCGTCATTCTACGATAGTAGCACAACAAGTGCTACTCTTTGTCATTACGGGATGAATTCCAGCTCGCCCTCCTCGTGCACCCAGTGTTGTTGGGACAGGCACGATTCCGATTAGACGCCGGCTCTATGTGTGCCTCAAGGTCTACCGAACGTCGGCTGATCGGATTGGCCGAGACCCGGCTGTTCAGCTCGCCGATGCCGTCGCGCCCGTCAAGCCCATCATTCCTGGAGCAGTGGAGGGTCGCCGTGTCCGCCGAGTTCTTCAGGGATGCGCGGATCCCTCGCCCAAGGCATTGGTGACTCCACCGCTGGTTCCGCCTTCCCACAATCGATCGAGCGTTTTATTAAATCCACGGGCACCGCCTAGTCGCGCTGTTTTTTGTCTCCGGCCACCTCACGTCGTCGACCGCGCGGACGCCTGAAGCCGACGGCCGCCCCAAAGCGGCCGCCTGGCGACCGAGACGCGGGATGGGAGTAGGTCCGCCGGACTGTAGCGCGCTCCGGGTGTGTCAGGATGGCAGGGACGCTTGGGGGTGCACGCCGACCAGATGGGCCAAGGTGTCCACCGCGTTGACCATTTGGTCGGTCTCGCTGAGCAGCACCATGTCAGCGTGGGTAGTCTTCGGTCCGCCGCCTCCTTCACGCGTGGCCCGCATCAGGCGGGTCGCGAATGCCACCTGAGTGGCCCGTAAGGAGGGGTAGGTCCTGGTTGGAGCCGAGCCGGCCCTAAGGGCCGCTGCGACGGCGGCCAGCGCCTCTTCGACTTGGGCACCCAGAAAGCGGAGGTCCGGCCGCAGGGGCCCGTCGCTCGGTAGTTGTCCGTGGAGGGCGAGCGCCGCCCAGACGTAGCGGCGCACGGCAGCGAGAATACCTTGCGCCGTCTCGGCGTTCAGGGTGCTCGGTGACTCCGGTCCGTGGCCCGCCGGCTCGCTCATCCATCGGGCTACGGACGCCTCGGCATTCGAGCGGGCCAGGCGCGCCGCGAGCCGCAGCCGCTCGAGGGCCTCGGGCTCGACGGCGGCGGGGTCGGCCCAGGCATGGACGAGCGCCGCGCCGTAGCGTCCGTCCGTCTCGACCAGATCGGCAAGGCGGTCGGCGACACGAGTGCGCTCCCAAGTTGGCCATACGACGTATGCCGCGAGTGCAAGGGCGGCGCCGAGGATGGTGTAGAAGGCGCGGTCGGCCGCGAGTGAGGGTTCGGGGGAGCCCGTGAAGGCCAGGAGGATCACCACGAGCGAGGAGATGCTGACGCTGTAGATGACGTAATTGGCGACCAGCGTCGCGATGCTGACGGCGTAGAGCGCCACGGTAAGCGCAATGAGAACGGCGGGCGCAGGTCGCAGCACAGCCACCAGGAGCGTGACCACCACCGCGCCTACTAGTGTGCCAGCGCTGCGGGCCAGACCCCTGCTGAGGGTGGCGGCGAAGTCGGGTTTGAGCACGATCATGACGGTCATCGGGAGCCAGTAGCCGTGTCCCAGGGGGAACAGGTGGGAGATGGCGACGGCCATGGCCATGGTCACGGCTACTCGAAGCGCATGGCGGAATCCCTCCGAGGTGAGGGTGAGGTTAGCGCGAAGCGACTCCAAATTACCCCGTGTCGTGTTCGTGAGGGGAGGCGGTCGCCAGCGGGCCCGGCTGGAGCGGTCTGTGGCCGTCGCGTCCGCCGCCGCGGGCCGCTCGCCGGCCGCGACCGCCGCCAGATGGTCCACCGCACGAAGCTGGCCGGCAAGCGACGTCAAACCGCCGACCGCTTGCGTGAGGAGGGTAGGGCCAGGCCGCTCCGCGGATTGGGCGATAGAGCTGAGCTTCTCGATGGCGGCTCGGAAGTTTTCACGATCCCTGGCGTCGACAGCGATGCTGCGTCCGTCGTGCAGGGCGTTACCGACTTCGGCGAGCAAATTGGCGGAGGCGGTGACGGCGGTGTCGAGCTCGCGCGCGGCCTCGACGAAGACGGCCTGCTCTGTGGGGGCGCCGATCGTCGAGGTGTGGGTGAGCCTGGCGCGGACCCGGGCGATGCCGGCCAGCTCCAGGCGGATCCGTTCGGCCTGATCAGCCAGAGCCTGATAGGCCGCCGCAGCAGCCTGATCTCCCCAAGGCTGGGTTTCCAGGAGAGCCGAACGTAGCTCGTCGAGGGCGGCCGGGTCGAGAAGAGTCGATGGATCGGCGGCGAGCGCGCGTACCTGGTTGGCCAGCATTCGGTAGGCGGAGCTGGAGGCTTGGCGCTCCACCGGGAAGCGCTGCAGGGACCATGTCGCCGCCACCAGGACGATCTGCAGCGCACCCCCGGAGAGAGCCCAGAGTGCGTTGAATGCGGCCTGCTCGGGGCGGAACGAGAACTGCGAGAAGACGACCAGTCCAAGGACCGCCTGGAGGCCGATCACACTCGGTGCCTGTCCGAAGATCACCGCCAGCCCGGCGGCAAGCCCCCAGACCGCGGTGATCACGATGTCGGGCCCTTGCAAGTGGCCGACGGTCGCTCCAATGAAGGCCGAGACGGCAAAGGCCATTGCGGCCAGCGCCATGATCGTCAACCGGCTCCGATAGGTTCCCTGCAAAGAGGCCATGCCCGCGGTAAGGGCGCCGACCGCGGCCTCCACTCCGACCAGGAGGTGACCGGATAGGGCACCGGCCACCAGCGGTATGGCGATGCCGACCGCGCTTCGCGCCGCCGGCACCAGCGCCAGCTTGGAGCGGTCCACGCGTATTGCATCTTGGACCGGCCGCTTCCAGGTGTCCGAGCGCACGGTCATCGCGAGGGGTGGCGCTTTGACGGCGCGGACGGGTCACCGCGGGGGCGCACATTCGCCGACGCACCGGATGGGGTGCCGGGCATAGGAAATGCGAGTGTCGCAGAGCCTGCGGCCCGGGCAGGGCCGCTCCTGCGGGCGAAGAGGTGAGCAGGACATCCAAGCTCGGCAGGTTGCCCGGCTATGGAAACGCCGCCGGCGAGGACCGCGGAGGATCGCCTGAGGCCGGCACCTGGCGACAGGTGCTGTGGTCGGCGTGTGTGGCGTCGCTCTTCGCCGCAGGATTGCATCAGGCTGAAACGGAGCGGTAGGTTGAACCGCTCGATGGCGAGCAGGCGGTGGCTGAGCGCCTCGCCCTCCAGAAGCCATGTGGAGGTCTGCGGGCCGATACAGGTGTTCGGGGCGACATCCATGCCGCACTCCAGGCTAATGGACGCCTCGGCTCAACGGTCGACTGTGGAGTTGGTTCCGCGGAAGCGAGCCGAAGTTGGAGCGGAATATGATGCCCCCCAATGCCGGAGCCGCGCAGAGTGCTGATCGACGGGGACTGGGGCGTCCAGGGCGGTTCGAGGTACTCGACGCCGAAACGGGCCAGGCGGTCCCGGTGCTCCACCACGATGGTGCCGACTCCTGGATCGCCTGGCAGCCCCGAGCAACTTTGTGCGGTGGCCGCCCAGGC
>JAJZNF010000219.1 GCA_021847985.1 Actinomycetes bacterium
AGGAGGTGAGTATCACTCGCCCGCGCCCGCTTGCCTCCAGCTGGGCGATGGCGGCGCGCGTGATCAGCATCGATCCCTTGAGGTTGGTAAAGAGCACCTGGTCGATGTCTGCGGCCGTCATCTCTCCCAAACGCCGTTCGGGGTAGATACCCGCGTTGGCGCAGACCACGTCGACGCTTCCGTAGCGTTCGACTGCAAATGAGACAATCTCAGCGCAGTCGGCCTCACTAGCGGTGTCGCCCCTCACAAAGGAGACGGAGCCACTGGCCGCCAGAGGCTTGAGAGCCGCCACCGCAGCCTCGCCGTCAGCGGCGCTCCGGCCGACGATGGTCACGTTGGCACCGAGCGAGCCGAATACCTTGGCAATTCCTTTGCCGATTCCGCGGGTTCCTCCGGTAACTATGACGGACGTGTGCGCGAGGGAGGAGTACATTGAAGGATCCTTTCGTGGCTAGGCGCCTGCCCAAGCGCCGCCGTCGGAGAGGTAGCGCTCGGCAAGTTCGCAGGTGCCCGTGGCGTAGACCGGCCCAAGTTCGCGGGCGATGTCGGCAGCCTGGTGCGAGCCGATCCAGGCCAGCAGCAGAAGGCGCCGGAAAAGTATGAAGGTCCAGATCTCCGCCTCGTCCTCGCGGGACAGGCTCTCCACGCTTCGGTATCCCCTGAGCCAAGCGTCTATTAGCGCGGGAACCTGCGGGTGGTCCTCGATGAAGGAGAGGGCGGTCCCAAGATCGTACAAGAACCAAGAGAAGCCGCAATCGTCGAAGTCGATGACGGTAATCTCGCTGGGAGGCTTCCAGAGCAGGTTCGCCAGGCGCATGTCGGCGTGCACAAGCCCGAAGCGCTCCGCGGAGGTGCCAAATGCCCGCAAGCGCTCCGCCAAACGCTCCTCCAGGCGGGAAAGCGACTCCGTCTCCGCCCGCCCGACGCCGATTCCCTCTTGCCAGCGCCCCCAGCGGGCCTCCCGGCCGAAAGCTGCGTCAAAGTCCCAGCGGAAGCGCCGGAACCATGAGGGACGTTCCCAGCGGCGAGCGTGCCGGTGCATCCTGGCAGTCAGCTCGCCGAGCAGGACGTAACCCTCGACGGCATCCGCTGGATCCGCTTCTATCCCGTCAATGAAATCGAACAGAACACAATGGCGCAACCGCCCGTTGGGATCTGCAACGTTGGTGACCAGCCGCCCGTACCGGTTGGCAAGAGCGACCGGAGTGCGAACCCCCTCCTCCGCGGAGAGGGCGGACGCCCACGCCAGCTCCGAGGAGATCTCCACCTCGGTGTGGTACTCCTGGCGATGCACCCGCATCACCTTCTTGCTACCGTCCTGGCGATGTACCAGGTAGGTCGCATTCTCGGAGACGTTCAGCAGTTCCACCCGTGCCCCCTCCATCCCCTCGTAATCCGCAAGGGCGCTGCGCGCCACCGCATCGGCACGCTTGATGGCAGCAGGGTCATCTGATAAATCGTGAGTCAATTGTTCCTGAACCCCTTACTGTGGATCATGCTGAGAGGCTAGAGCGCCCTCCGTCGCCGTCGCGGCCCTGCACCGCCTCCAGCGCTGAGGCGATCCGTTCGCGAGCCAGTTCCACACCTTCTCGAGTCCCGGAAATGTAGATCCTGCCGGCAGCACCGATCATCGAGACGTCAACCAGAGTGTTCTCCGGCACCGCTTTCTCGGCCTCGTTGGCAGCCATGGCGGCAAAGAGTGCTGGCTTCAGCTCGTAGACGAGCAGCGACTCGCCCGGAAGCACCATTGATGCGCTCCGATTGCGATTGATGATCGCCGCATGCTGATCGGTGATGCCCTCGATCACATCGCTGAAGAGGGTCTCGGGCCGCAGCTGGTCAGTGGCCTTGGCGCCTATGCCCATGAGGATCGACGCGCCCGCCTCTTTCACTTCCTCTAGGGATTTGCCATGTATCTCGAGCACTCCGAACTGGCGCTCGACGAATAGGATGCCCGGTTCCACCTTCGCCGACCCCTGGAGGGCTAGGTGGATAACCCGCTCAATGGCGAGACCCGGGGCCACCTCGACAATTAGCGAGTGCTCGCCCTCGTAGGGCGGGTACCCGCGCGCCCTGGTTGGAGTGGCCATAAACGCGGCGAACTGCCGCTGCAAGTCCTCCACCAGCAAATAGACGCGCAATTCCGTCTTGGATGGCGCGCCACGCGGGGCACGCTCCGCTCTGGTTGAGCTGGCCAAGGCCTAGCCCTGCTCCGCAGTGACCTTGAAGTGCTTGGCGAGCTCGGCGTGCGGGCGCGGAATCACGTGCACGCTCACCACTTCCCCGACCTGGCCTGCTGTGTCGGCGCCCGCCTCGGTTGCGGCCTTGACCGCGCCGACATCGCCAACCACGACTACCGAGACCAGGCCGTCGCCCACCTCTTCGCGGCCGACGATAGCCACGTTCGCCGCCTTTACCATGGCATCCGCGGCAGCCAGGGCTGCCACATACCCCTTCGTCTCTATCATTCCGATCGCATTACTCGACATTGCCACTCGCTTTCTAATTGGTTTCGCTGGCTCGTTCTTCCGGGGCGGGGTTTCTCAATCTCGATCGACCCGTCCCGGGCGCAGTGCCAGCTCAGCCTGCGCTCTCGTCGATCGAACCGATAATCAGGGCATCGAGGGGTACTGACTTGGCGTCGAACCACCCTGCTGCCACCGATCCCTGCACGACCAGAACCCGCTCGCCCGGTCCGGATCCCAGAACGTCGAAGGCGATCAGTCTCGCGCCGCCCGGCTCCACCTCAATCTCCAAAAAGGCCCCTGGAGGCAACCCGGTGATCTTCTTGGTGGACCAAACTTTGCCAACCACCCTGGCCTGGATCACTAATCCCACCTCCCTTTCAGGATCTCTATCCCCTTGGCGCGCAGGAGGTCCCGGGCCAGGGGGGTAACCGTTACCCTCGGCCCGATCTCCAGTCGGCAGAGGCCCGCGGCGATCATGGCCCTGGCGCCGCGCTCGTTGACCACCCCAGCCCTCACGCGCTCCACAGCCCCGCTCGGCCGCGGCCGGCTATCGCGCGCGGAGGCCGCAAGGGAGAAAGACACCTTCCGCGACTTCAGTTCCATGCGTGCCTTGGGATTGTCGCACATCCGTACCACCATGGCCACGAACTCCGCCAGCTCCTCGTCATTGGTGATCGAAACCTGGCGCACCGAGGCATCGGCGGGATTGCGGAAGCCGCCGGGCGGGCAAGCCGCCGCCGTGAGGGCGCTCGCGGGCCCGGTCCCTGCCACGATCCGGGACGGCGGAGACGGGGGAGTACCGCCGGACTCGGTCCGCACCTGGGCAAGGACGTCCGCCACGATCTCGTGGACAACCGCCCGGAGCGCCGCCTCTTCGGCTGGGCCGGCCACCTAGGAGCGTGAGTCGGAATTCGCCGAC
>JAJZNF010000117.1 GCA_021847985.1 Actinomycetes bacterium
TCAAGGTCGCGTCTCCCGCCAGCCTGGCGCCCTGGTCGATGACCTTGCCCTGGTAGATACGCCATCCCCAGGAGAGCTCGTCCACCCCCAGGCCGACCGTGCCATCGAAATAGTGCGTGGCCGCGGCGAAGACACCGTCCTGCGCGACCCGCCTTCCAAGGCGGGCCAGCCACGCGTTGCTTACGAAGCTGGGTGAGTCTTCTTCGCGCTTGCGAACCTCATCCAGGTCGCGCGCCTTGACCATCATCCGCGAGGAGCCTTCGGCAACCAGGGCACCCTCTTCCCCGTGGACGGTGAAGTTGCGATCGACGATGCCAAAGGGACGGCTGCTGGAAAGGCGCCGAGACACCACCTGCATCTGTACGCGAGCTTGCTCGTCCAACCCCAAGGGTCCGCGGTAGCTCCAGTCGGCATTCATCATCGCCACTACGGAGGAGCTGACCAGACCCGAGCGCTCCAGGAGCCCCATAACCATCGCGCTTACAAGCGCGCCGTGAACGACGGGTCCCTCAAAGCCGTTCGACCGGGCGACGGCATCGTCGAGGTGAATTGGGTTGTCATCACCCGTCAGGGAGGCGAAGGACTCGAGCAACGAGCGATCGACCTTAAAAGTTCCCAGCTCGAAGCGGGAGCCGGGGATCAGATCTTCAAAAAAGAGGCTCGACTCAGCCACGATCCGCACCGCCTTGAGAATTCTCGAGAAGAGTAGACATCCAGCGTGGGTAGAGCGTGCGAACCGTCTCCTCTGTTAGGGGCTCTCCTTCTCCACGGCCGACGTCGTTTGCGATCTTGATTCCCGAGGCCTGCACATGCAGGAACATGAGCTCGGCGGCGTTGTCGGAGCGCCCCTCGCGCATGGCGTCGAGAATCGCACCGTGCTCCTCGATGCTGCGCTGCAGCCAGGCTGGAACCTCGGCTATGAAGCTCCCCTGGATGCCCATGGATACGTTGCGCAGCGTGGCGATGAGCTTCGGGGACTCGGCCATGAGGTTGATCTTGCGATGGAAGACGCGGTTGATGCGCGAAGCCTCGAGCATGTCCCCCACGTTGGAGCACCCGGTCATCCGCGTCTGCAGCTTCTCCAGCTCCGCCATGTCGTCCAGGTGACTGCCCATCCTCTCGGTAGCGCGCTTGGTCGCCAGCGCGTGTACCGTCGCCTCCATCCAGAACATGTCGAACAGATCGACGCGGTTCAGCTCCGCGACCCGGAGGCGGTTTCCCGGCAGGCTCTCCACCAGCCCCTCGTAGACGAGCTGGCGCAGTGCATCGCGCACGGGCATACGGCTGGTCTCGAAACGAAGGCACAAGGCTTCCTGGGACAGCTGCTCTCCGGGAGCCAACCGGCCGAAAAAGATGTCCAGTCGCAGCTCACGGACGATCTGGCTGCCAAGCGGTTCACGCTTAACCACTGTGCAAGTCCCCCTCTGCCTCTCCCCTTAGAAGTTTCTGAATACGGTATCCTGTAGCCTGGATATTGTCAAGGCGCTCGCGCAGGCTTTTGCAACTGGCCGCGTGACGTGGGCTTGGAGGTCCAAGCGACCTCCGGTCGGCTTTTTCAGCCGACGGCATGGTCCTGCTCCTGGAACGGCGAGGTGGACGCAAAGGGTCCGATCCTCCTGGCGGAGAATCAGTTGTGTCCCGAATCTTGTGCAGATTCGCCACCGCGTGAGCGGCGGCCATGGTATCTGATGGGACTCTCATAATGGGAGGATCCCCGGAGTAAGCCGGGTCCGACCCTTTTCATGGGACTGGCTCAGTGCCTTGTCGCAGATGTGTCGGCCCGGCTTTCCTCCGGAGATACGCACCAGCCGGTCGGACGGACGTGACCTAATAGGAGCCTTGATCTGCACCGTGAGAGTCTTGTAAGTATTTCCTTGGCCGGCCCGAGGCAGGCTGGCAGAGTTGGTATCGGCACTTCGTGGTGGTTGTGGCTCGTGAGAGTCTCGGCTCCCTCTCGGGGGATGCACCTGGATAGATTTGCCCAACCGGCACGGAGGCCGGTGCCAACCCGGCCCGCGACGATGGCTTGATTAGAAGCTTGCCCAGCCTTTATGGCTGTGGCTCATTACAGGATTGCCTCGCCGTGAATCTCGCCGGGTTGGCCCGGCACCTGCGGGCACAAGGGGTGGAGGTGATCGAAGTGAACCGGCCGAACCGCCAAGCCCGCCGGCGGCGGGGCAAGTCCGACACCGTAGACGCCGAGGCGGCGGCACGGGCCGCGTTGAACGGGGAGGCGACGGTCGCGCCCAAGACACAAGAGTCCCTTATCGAGTCGATCCGGGTGCTGCGGGTGGCCTTCACCTCGGCGCATCGAGCCCGCACCCAGGTGCTGTTGCAGATCCGGGACCTCATCGTCACCGCCCCCGAGGAGCTGCGAGCGGTGCTCGGGCCGCTGTCGAGTGCCGAGCTCTAACCCTAGAGCGTGCCCCGGTCAGCCGGCGAGGCGAGTGGAGATGGCTGGAGGGGTGTCGTGCCAGGAGCACCGATCCATTGGGTTGCCGCCGCGCGCCTCGAGGCTCGTTCGTAACGACAACGGAGGTGATCAAGTGATCTTTGTCGGAGTGGATTGGGCCGGGGCCCACCACGACATTTGCGTGCTTGACGAAACAGGTGCGGTTGTTTCCAAGAAGAGGATTCCCGATACTCTCGCCGGTGTGGCCATGCTGCACGAAATTCTCGCCAAGCACGCCGACAACCCTGAGGAAGTGCTGGGGGAGCTATACAGGAAAGTTGTGTTTGATGCCTCTGCGGGTTGAGGCGTGAAGGCGTGGCGCAAGGGCTCGGTGGCGCGCTACCGGGAGCGCCACGTCACCTCGGGATCCAAGTCCGATCTTGGCGACGCCAAGGTGCTGGCCGAGCTGATCCGCACCGACAGGCACAACCATCGCCCACTGGCCGGAGACTCGGTGGAGGCCGAGGCGATCAAGGTACTGGTCAGGGCGCACCAAAGTGCCATCTGGTCCCGGCAGCGGGAGGCGAACGCACTGCGCAACGCACTGAAGGATTTCTACCCCGGGGCACTGGATGCCTTTGGCACGGACTTCGACGAGCGCGATGCCCTGGCGATCCTGCAGATCGCCCCCACGCCGCCACTGGGGCGCCAGCTCTCAAGAGCAAAGATCGCCTCCGCCCTAAGCAGAGCGGGCAGGGTGCGCAATCTGCAGACACGAGCAACCGAGATCCAGGCGGCCCTGCGTGCCGAACAGCTCTCCCAGTCCCGCGGGAGCTCGAGGTGGCCTACGGGCGCGCCGTGAGCGCCCATGTAGCCGTGATCCTTGGCTACAACGACCAGATCGCCTCCCTGGAGGAGGACCTGGCCGCGGCTTTTGAGACGCACCCGGACTCCCAGATCATCCTTTCCCTCCCAGGTCTGGGGAT
>JAJZNF010000034.1 GCA_021847985.1 Actinomycetes bacterium
ATTTCACTTTTCGCTGAAGGAGATCTCCAAGGCCGCCTCCGGCCCTCTCTTCGTGCTCGGGAGCCCCCCGAGCCAAGGGGGCTACGGTTCGGACTGGATCCGCCGCCTACTCGAGCTGGTGGTGGTGCTGGACATGCTGGCCGTCTACATCGGGGTTTCGGTATCGGCCTCGCGAGGGATCTTCGCCATGGCGCGCGATTCCCGCCTGCCCGGGCGCCTCACCACCATCTCCGCCACGCGCAAGACTCCGGTCGGCGCCTCCACCCTGGTGGTCGCGGTCTACGCCATAGTCATCGGCGTGACCGAGTGGTGGACGGGGCTCTTCTCCCTGCCCCAGACTCCGCACTACGCCGCCATGTTCAGCTGGCTTGCCACCTTCGGGCCTTTTGCCTTGGCGCTTGTCTACCTGCTCATGACCATCGGAGCGGTAAGGGGCCTGGCCGACCACCCGCGCCGGTGGGCCGTCTGGCTCGCTTCCGTCGTGGGGGCGGTGACGGTCATCTCCGCGCTTTTCGGCTCGATCTACAAGGTCCCCATGCCCACGGTCTCGGCCTCCTGGGCCGCTCTGGGCTGGTTCGTGGTCGGGATGATCGTCATGTCGGTCATTCCCGCAAAGGCAAAGGGCGCCTCCCCCGCGACCGAAGCCGCGGGAGAGATCGCCGTCGGGTCCTGAGCACAAAGCAATCCGGCCATCGCGACGTGAGCGGTCCCCAGGAAGGGTCCGTTCCCCGGGGCGCCTTTAGGCGCCTTCGGGACGCTGCGCCGAGCTCAGCTGGTAACCCACTCCGGGGGTCGTGCGCAGCCGCCACCCCTGCGCTCCCAGCTTGCGCCGCAGGCGGTTTATGTAGACGCGCAGGTAGTTGGTCTCGCTACCGTAGCCGAGCCCCCAGACCTCGCGCAGGATCACCTGGTGGGTGCAGATCCGGTCCACGTTCCGTGCCAGGAAGCCGAGCAGCTCGAACTCGCGTGCCGTCAGCTGCAACGGCTCACCGTCCACCGTCACCTGCCGCGCGGCCGCGTCCAACACGATGCCTCCCACCTCGACGACGGGCGCCTCCTTGCCTGAGCCGGCCGGCGTCCGGTGGCGCAGGGCAACCCGGATGCGTGCCTCCAGCTCGGCCATGGAGAAGGGCTTGGTGACGTAATCGTCCGCCCCTTCGTCGAGCGCAAGCACCTTGCGACGCTCGTCGCCCGCCGCCGAAAGCACGACGATCGGCACGGTGGACCACTCCCGAAGCCGCCGGCAAACCTCGATGCCGTCCATATCCGGAAGGCCGAGGTCCAGCACCACCAGGTCGGGCGTCCCCGTGGCGGCCAGCTGCAGCCCGGTGACTCCGTTGGGGGCGGTGTGCAGCTCGTATCCCCGAGCTTGCAGCCCGATACGCAGGGCCTTGGTCAGCGCGGGGTCGTCGTCGATGATGAGGACGCTGGTCATGACACTGGCACCCCCGGATGCGAACCAGGCAGCTCCACCACGAAACGGGTTCCCTCCGGGTATGAGGAGTCCACGCTTATACGCCCTCCGTGTGCCTCCACGAATGCCTTTGCAATCGCCAGCCCCAGCCCGGCTCGGCCCGCGCCCCCGGCCGTGAAGTAGGGGTCGAAGATGCGCTCGGCCAGCCGGGCCGGAATCCCCGGTCCGCGGTCCGAGACCGAAATCGTCACCCGGCCACCGCTCGCGAAGGCTGCGATCTCCACCCGGGAGCCGGCGGGAGCGTAACGTGCGGCGTTCTCCATCAGATTGGCAAGCACATGGGACATGAGCAGGCGGTCCACCACCACCCGCACCCCGGCCGAGGCGGGGTCGATGGCGAAGGCCTCCCGGGAGGCCTCCGGCCCCACCAGCGCCTCCGCCTCGGCTGCCAGCTCACCCACGCCCACCTGCTCCCATCGCAGCTCGAAGGCTCCCGCTTCGATGCGGGAGAGGTCGAGGAGGCTGGAGACCAGCCTGGTCAGCGTGTCCGTCTGGGATTCCGCGGTGCGCAGCAGCTCGGCACGGTCGGCCGGGGAAATCACGAGATCGGGATCGCCCAGATCCGAGAGGGCCGCCTTCACCGAGGAGAGCGGGCTGCGCAGGTCGTGGGAGACCATGGCCAGGAGCGCTCGCCTCCACTCGCCCAGCTCCTCGAGGGCCCGGGCACGAATCGCGTCCTCGCGGAGCTGGCTCTGGCGGATCGCCACCGCGGCGTGATTGGCGAAAGTGCGCGCAACTTCGGACGATGAGCCCGGATCGCCCTCGCCTTTGACCACCAGGACGCCGAGCATTCCGTCGGTGGTGGCCAGCGGTATCGTCCGCACCTGGCCACCCCGGCGGGAGTCGAGCCGGTCGGAGAGCGCCTCGGCGGTGGCGGCCGGGAGGACTCGGGCGATCTCGGCTTCGCTCATGGGCACGCCGGCCCCGGCCACCACCTCCAGCCGCCCTTCGCGTGGCAGCAGCACCACCACCGTGGAGTAGCCCATTCCGGCCACCAGGCTCTCCGCGACCACCCTCAGCACCACCTCCAGCGGCTTTCCTTCGATGAGAAGCTCCGACAGCCGCAGCAGGCCGCGCGCCTCCTCGGTACGGTGCTCCGCCGCGGCCCTGGCGTCGTCGAGGCCGGAAACCACCCTGGCGACAAGCAGGAGCACGAGTGCGTAGACCCCGAGCGCGACCCAGTTCTGCGCCGCTCCCACCGAGAGGGTGTAATAGGGCGGAATGAAGACGACGTCGTATACGACGAAGCCCATCACCACTCCCACCAGGCCGACTCCCAGGCCGCCGGCGGTCACCCCCACCACCACCGGGACCACCAGCACCAGTGCCGTGGTCGCCTCGCTGAGGGATCCCCTGAGCAGGAACATCGGCACCGCCAGCAGCACCATCGAGGCCGTCATCGCCACATAGGCCATGGCCAGCCGCCTTGGCGGGCGCCGCCTGAGCGTCCAGAGCCGCGGTCTGCCGCCGCCCCCGGAGAGAATTATCCCGGCAAGAGAACTCATGGCGCTTCCTCTGCGCGTCAGGCGCGAACGCCCCCTTGGTGCGCCTAGAGCCTACAGCGGCGCCACAGCGTGTGGCGGGAGGCCGGCCCCGGGCCGGGGAGAGGGCTCCGCCCTTCCGGCTCCCAGGGCGCTATCATCCATCCCATGACGCCCTCGACCCCCTCCCCGGGAGACACCGCCTCGCTGGTGGAGCGCGCCGGACGCTTCCGCATCTATCTCGGCCCCGCGGCCGGGGTCGGAAAGACGGTGGCCATGCTGGACGAGGGGCTGCGTCGCAAGGAGAGAGGGGCCGACGTGGTGGTCGGACTGGTGGAGACCCACGGGCGCCCCTACACCGCCTCCAAGCTCGACGCGCTGGAAGTGGTCCCCAGGCGCAAGGTCGACTATCGGGGCACCGT
>JAJZNF010000165.1 GCA_021847985.1 Actinomycetes bacterium
TCAGGGGCGGATGGTTTCACTCCGGTGACAGCTGCGTCTACGACGAGGCGGGGCTGCGGGTGATGGTGGATCGCTACAAGGACATCGTCAAGTCCGGTGGCGAGAACGTCTCCACCATCCGGGTCGAGGCGGTCCTGCACCAGCACCCCAAAGTGGCCAAGGCTGCGGTCATCGGACTGCCCGACGAGCGCTGGGGAGAGGCGGTTACGGCCGTGGTCGTTCCGGCCGGCCCCGAGCTTCCGGGCGAGGCGGAGCTGATCGAGTTTTGTCGCGGCCGCCTGGCCGGGTTCGAGACCCCCAAGCGGGTGATCTTCACCGACGCACTTCCCGAGACGGTGGGTGGCAAGGTTCTCAAGTACAAGCTTCGCCAGCAGTACCACTGACCGCACCTCCCCAGCCAAGGTCGTCACGACCGGGTAGCGGGCTCTTGGCCTGCCTTCCGTCCCTGGCCCAGGCCGGCGCCGTTTCGTCCGGTCATGCGTTCCTGGGGTCCGGCCTCGACCGAGTGCCGTGGCAGGCCGGATCGGTGACCACTTGTGCCCTAAGCCGGCCGAGTAGTGTCACCTTGACCAGGTCGAGGAGCGGGGTGGCGGCCATCACCGCCGCCAGGAGAAGCGCGATGTAGGCCAGGTGGACGGGTGCCATCAGTATTCCTCGGCCGGCCATGGTTGTCGTCACGGCAACATCGAGAACCGTGGCGAGCATCATCTAGCTGTTCGGCTTAGCCGCCCAGAGATGCCCTCGCTTGCGTACCAGGTATACGGTGGCCCTGCCGGTGACCACCAGCATCACGAAGACCAGGGTCTGGGTGCTGGCAAGCCCCGTCCTCGGCGTGTCGCGGCTGATGTACTAGGTTGCGAAGGATACGGCTAGCCAGGGCACGGCAATGGCGAGGGCGGCAATGGATATCTCTGGCAGGCGCCAACGGTCGGGTGGTGGGGACAAGCCGACCCGGTCGGTGGAGATGGCCACGGTCACGAAGTCGTTGGCGAAGAGAAGCAGCAGCACCAGCCGCGGAGTGGTCACCAGGTTTCCGGTACTGAGAAGTCCGAGGCCCAGGAAGAGCGAGACTTGGAAGGTCTTGGCAATCTTGCTCACCGTTTTTGTGTACATCCTCTGGTAGACCCGGCGCCCTGTTACGACCGCGGCCACAATCCCGCCCAACCCGGCATCGGCGAGGACCGCTCCGGCCGCTTCCTTGGCGACGTCGGTTGTCGAGGAGACGGCGATGCCGACTTCCGCGCGCTTAAGGCCGGGGCGTCGTTGATGCCGTCGCCGGTCGTTCCCACCACGTGTCCCGCCGCCTGCGCTCGTTCCACGAGAGCGAGCTTGGTCTGAGGGAGGATTCCCGCGGCCAGGTCGAAGTCGAGCGGGTCCCGGGCGCCGGCGCGCACGCGGGCGCCGCCGGAGGCGAGCTTCTCGACGTCGGATTCGAGGGAGGCCGGGGCATCGGACATGGCCGAGATCACGGTAGGGGCGCCCCTGGCCACCCGAAAGGTCCTGCCCCGGCCGCGTAGATTGCCTCCGATTGCTTGGTCCGGGGGTCGACTGGCATAATGCCGACTCTCTGGCCGGGCCCCTTTGCTTCCGCCGCCGCGGCGATGATCGCCAGGTCTATCGGGTCCTGAGTCGCCGAATCGGAGGCAGCCACCCCAAGGGCGACGACATCGGAGTCACTGAGCCCGTCGTAGTCCCTGACCGCGGTGACGGATAGGAGGTTTTGGGTAATGGTGCCGGTCTTTTCGCTGCAGAGCACGTCCTTGGCGGCGGCCTCCTCGATGGCGGTGAGGTGGGTGACCAGCACGCCCGAGTGGGAAACTCGAGTGCGTCCCAGCGAGGAGGCGACGGTGAAGGTGGCGGACAGAGCACGGGGGACGGTCGCGATGACCAGGATGAGGATGAAGGGGAGGAGCTAGGCCAATGGCTTCCGTGTGGCCACGCGGTAGTCCAGTGTGGCGATCACCAGCACTCCATCCAGGGCAAGCAGCGCCCATACCACCTCGAATATCGTCTCCTCCAGATGGCTTGCGGTCTGTGCCGTGTGGACCCGCTCGGCGGTGTGCCCGAAATAGGTCATGGTGCCGGTGGCCGTCACTTGCCCGGTGGCCTCGCCTAGTCGCACCGGCGATCCGGCGTACAGGGCGTCTCCGGCGGCGGCTTCGATAGCGGTGGACCCGCCTGTCAGTACCGCCTTGTCCGCTGAGACCGACCCTTCCAGCGCCCAGAGGTCGGCCGGGACGATGTCACCCATGCGGACGTGAACCACGTCTCCGGGAACCAGCACCTCGGCCTTCACGGGCGCCCAACGGCCGCCGCGCACGACGCAGGCCCGTACGGCCAGGCGGCTGCGCAATAGGTCGACGGCATCTTGCGCTCGGCCCTCCCGCACGAAGTTGAGGATTCCGTTGAACAACACCAGAGCAGCGACGATGGCCGCCTCCGTAGGTTTCCTAACGACCAGCTCGAGGACGACGGCTGCTTCGAGCAGGTAGGGAACCGGGCCCGTGAGCTTCGAGGCGAGCTGGCGGTAGGAGTGCCGGCGTTCGGCTTCGATGGTGTTGGGACCGTAGCGAGCCAGTCGCTCGACGGCTTGTGCCTCGCCGAGCCCGCTGTTCGTTGCGCTGGGCTCTGCCGGGGTTTGCCTGCGCTCAGCGGTGCATCACGAGGCGCCTCGGGTTCACAGTCACCCTCCTACCTCAACAGCCCACCGCTTCCGTGTACATGTTGTGGTGGCGGGGCGATCAAGGCTTCGCCTTCTGCGTAAATCTAGAACCTTTGATTCGGGGGTCGATGCGACTCGTGCAGCCCGGTGGTTTCGTTGGCCCCGGCTACTAGTGGCTTGAGCTGGTCGCTCACCAGGCAGGCGCACTAGCGCTTGCAGAGTCAGCCTATCTACGGGCGATCGCCCGCTGCGGCTTCCTTCGAAACTGCCTAGCGCTTACCGGGAGATCGGGAGTTCGTGCACAGGCTTAGTCTTCCCGCCTTGACTCTCCCAGGGTTTGTGTGCGGCTCGAATCCTGGATTCTTTTTTCGTCCGCCTTGCCTTGGTGTCGACGCTGAGATTCGGACTGGCGCCGTCCTGGTTAGCCATTTCGGGCGGCTTGGGCAGCCGCCCGAAGCCAAGCTGTCACGAGGGTCCGGTCTATGTGATTAGTAAATTTGTCATGATGTCTACTTGACACTGACATCATGACGTAATACAGTTGCCGCAGCAGTTGCGAAAGCCTCGGCGGCTATGGCCGGTAGTGACGTTTCAGGCGTTCCGCGCAACGAGAACTTCGGGGGGAGGTTTCAAATGGGGATTCACTCAATGGCAACCCTCATGTGCGCTTCCTGCAATTCGCCCAGGCTCCATTCTGAGCAAGACTTCTTAGGACGCACAGTCCGATCTGCGCACCTTTGCGCGTATCCGCTTCGGCCCAAGCTGTCAGTGGAGCGGTGATGGTGGCTGCAACAACATCATTGCAAGGGACCGCCAGTGCGGTCGGTCACATGTGGGAAAGGAAAAGCTCGTGAGCAGGGAGTTGAGAGTCGCCGTAATCGGTGCGGGAATGATGGGAGCGGACCACGCGCAACGAGTCGCGTTGCGAACAAGTGGAGCTCACCTCGAGCTCGTATGCGATGTCGACCGCGATAGGGCGGCAGCGGTGGCCGCTTCAGTCGGCGGATGCAGGATTCTGGATGATCCGGCCGCGGCAATCAACGATCCTGAGGTCGATGCCGCGGTGATCGTTACCCCGGGGCCATTCCATCAAGGCCTCCTCGAGGCCGCTCTCAAGAGGCAGCTGCCGGTGCTTTGCGAGAAGCCACTTACCCCTGAAGCCGAGACTTCGCTTGCCATCGTCGAGGCTGAGGCAGCAATCGGCAGACGCCTGGTCCAGGTCGGTTTTATGAGGCGCTTTGATCCCCAGTACAAGCTTCTCAAGGCGACGGTGGACGGTGGAAGCATGGGCCGTCTGTTGCTCTTCCACTGCGTGCATCGGGCTCCGTCCGTACCGGACACCTTCACCGAAGACATGCTGATCAACGATGCAGTGGTCCACGAGTTTGACGTGGTTCGATGGTTGGTTGGTGAGGAAATCGAGAGGGTATGGGTGGTCGCACCGCGCTCTGGCTCCAGCCTTGCGAGTGGGGGCAGCAGTCCCCAAATTGTCCAATTCGAAACCACGAGCGGTGTATACGTTGACGTCGAGATCAATGTGAATTGTCAATTCGGGTATCAGGTCCGCTGCGAAGGCGTCTTCGAATCAGGAACACTCGCTATTGGCGACAACACCGGCCCGGTGCGTCAGCACCGTGGAGCGTGGGGAGGAGAGATCTCAAGCGACTTTCGCTTCCGCTTCGCTCAGGCGTATGACCAAGAGTTACAGACGTGGGTCGATTCGGTAGCCGCCGGAACGCCTGCCGGGCCTAGCGCGTGGGATGGTTATGCAGCAGCCGCTGTGTCGGAGGCTGCGATCCGGGCTCAGTCGGCTCATGGCGAGCCGCTGGAAGTCAAGCTGGCGCCGATGCCGGCTTTATACAGGTGACGGACGGCCCGGGGAGACATTGTTTCCCGGGTCGTACGTTTGCGGACAAGGACGTCCGTTGGGTGCGACTTTGCGTCGCTGACGAGGACCGGAATTCCGGGCTTCTTGATAGATAACCCAGCCCTTGGGGGCGCGAAAAGGGGGAGAAATGTTGGAAAGTACGAGTGATGGACGGCGGGGGGTGCAGCGGAGAATGCACCCTGGATTGACGGGGACCGCCAAGGCGTTCTCAGCTCTTGGTGCCCTTGCCGTCACCTTGGCGGCCTGCGGATCGGCTGGGAGTGCCTCTTCGCCGACCGCCTCGGCCTCCTCGGGTGGTGCGCCCGCGTCGTCGAACGTGAGCGCTCTTTCTGGCGGCTTCAATATCAGCGGGAAGAAGATCCTGTTGGAGGTGGACAGCGTTCCGAGCAACACGTTCTTCGTACCAGCCGTTACGGGTGCCAAGGCAGCCGCCGCGATCGCAGGGCTTAATTTGCAGGTGGAGTACGCGAGCAACAGTGATACGACGGAGTCCAGCCAGATCGCCACAGCCATCGCGAGCGGCGTTTCGGGCATTGCGGCGGTGGTCCCCGACATAGGTGTCGCGCCTGCGCTCTGCAAAGCGGCCAAAGCCCATATTCCGGTGACGGCGTTCAACATCGATGCATTGACCGGGACTTCATCGGCAAACTGCGCACAGTCGTTCGTGGGCCAAAGCTTCGTTCAGGCGGGAGAACTGATAGCCAGCTACATGGTCTCCCAGGGACTGATCAAGGCCGGCGACCAGGTCTTCTGCCCGGTTGAGTCCCCGGAGCAGGTATATGCGATCCAGCGTCGTCAAGGCGTCGAGAACGTGCTCAAGCCATTGGGTATCACCTGCAACGAGATCGGTACCGGTGACAATCTGGCTCCGGCCAAGGCGGACATGGTCAACTACCTTCTTGGCCATCCGAACACGTCCGCGATCATCGCACTTGGCGGTACGCCGCTTGCCGAGGCCGAGGCTGCGATCAAGCAGGTGGGCAAGAAGATCCCAATTGGCGGCTTCGATCTTTCATTCCCCGAGATCGTCTCGGGCATAAAGGATGGCGCTATTGCGGCGTCCGTGAACCAGGAACCGTACGCTCAGGGCTACTACGCGGTGATGGAACTCGCACTGGAACTCAAGTATGGAATTCCGCCGTCCACTATGAACACCAGTGACAATGCCCTCATCACTAAGAGCAACGTCCAGCAGTTCTCGCAACTGGTTCCGAACTATCAATAACTAAGCAAGCATTTGACCGCCGTCGCACTGAGTTAGCCACGCGCTAGACGCCTAAGCGGAAGGGCGGTCCTGACCTCACTCCCCCTGCCCGCCGCCCGTCCGAGCCATGCGCAACCCCCAAGGGACGCGTTGTTCTCGGACGGGCGGAAGGGTTTTCGCGGGATGGTGGTCGCCGACGCGGTGGAGCTGGCACCACAAAATCAGCAAACCGAGGGGCCGGCGCACGGGGCGACCCCTTGACGGTTTGGCGCAGGCAGGCAGAGGGCGTAATGAAATCAGAAGTAAGCGAAACAACGCGACGCCGCACGATCGCCGTTGCAGTTGTCGGTTTCGGTTGGATGGGGCGAGTCCATGCCCGGGCCTATAGCAGGGTTATCCAGCACTTCCCTGAATTGGGACTGCTCCCGAGGATGGCGGCGGTAGCCGACGAGAACCACAACGCACTCAACGACGCTCTTCGGCAGTTCCACTTTGATGGAGTTTGTCTCGACTGGCATGAGGTTGCGGAGGACCCCTCAATCGAAGCGGTGAGCATCACCGCCCCGAATTTTCTGCACCGCGAGATCGCCGTGGCTATGGCTGATGCCGGCAAGCACATATGGATTGAAAAGCCGGTCGGGCTGGGGCTCGAAGATGCGAGGGCGATCGCGGATGCCCTTAGGGCGGCTGGCGTGTGCAGCGCTGTCGGATTCAACTACCGAAACGCTCCAGCGGTGGAGCTGGCGCGCAAAGTGATCAGTGACGGGGAGCTTGGGCGCATCACCCACGCACGGGTCCGTTTCTTCAGCGACTATGCCGCACACCCTGACTCCGCGCTCACTTGGCGATTTCAGCGAGAGCGCGGGGGGAATGGGGCGCTCGGTGACTTGGCATCACACGCCTTCGATATGGCTACCCATCTGATGGGCGAGATCGAGTCTCTATCCGCCGAATCGGCAACCTTCATCTCGCGCCGACCGCGTCCTAGCGGTGGAACTGTAGGCCACGTGCGTGCCACTGGCGGGGAGATGGGGGAGGTTGAGAACGAGGACTTCGTCACCTCCCTGGTCCGATTTTCTTCCGGCGCTGTGGGAGTGGTCGAAGCCAGCCGGGTGGCCACCGGAGAGCAGAACGCGTACGGGTTCGAGATCCATGGAACCCGAGGATTCTTGCATTGGGACTTCAGGCGAATGGGTGAACTTCGTCTTGGCCGCGGTGACAAGTTCCAAGATCAAGAGGTGAGCACGGTATACGTAGGGCCGGGTGACGGATTGTACGCGGCTTTCCAGCCTGGGTCGGCAATCAGTATGGGCTGGGACGACCTAAAGGTGGTAGAGGCACGCAACTTCCTCTCCTCGATTCACTCCGGTACACCGCAGGGTGCGAGCATCGCGGACGCCCTTCAAACCGCGGCGCTGCTCGAGGCCGTGGAACGCTCCGTTCGTGACCGGACCTGGGTTTCGCCGTGCTATCAAGGCTGCGGGGAGGAGTTTCAGAGGTGACAATTCATGTGGGTGTCATTGGTGTCGGGGTAATGGGTGCGGACCATGCCATGAATTTCGGCCGCCACGTTCATGGGGCTGAGCTGGCCATGGTAGCTGACGTCGACCTCCGTCGCGCGCTGGCGCTTGCTGCTGAGGTGCCGGGGGTCAAGGCTGTTGGTGATGCATACGAGCTTGTGCGCAGCCCGGAGGTTGACGCAGTCGTCATTGCTTCTGGTGACTCGACGCATGTGGATCTAACTCTGGCGTGTATCGAGGCGCGCAAGCCGGTGTTATGCGAAAAGCCACTCGCCTCCTCCTTGGCCGACGCGAAGCGAGTGGTGGAAGCCGAAGCGCAAGCGACCTTCGAGGGGTCGGCTCCGCTCGTCTCGGTCGGTTTCATGCGCAGGTTCGACCCTGCGTATCGTGAGCTGCGATCGCGCTTGGTTTCTGGCGAATGCGGCTCGCCATTGCTGGTTCACTGCGTGAGCCGTGCAGTCGCTGCGGGTCCGGGGGCGACAACAAAGGTGAGCATGACGAACTCTGCGATACATGAGTTTGAGGTCATCCCTTGGTTGCTTGGTTCGCCGATCGTCGAGGTGAGCTGGCACGCTCCCGGCGCCGCCGGTGACGGTTGCCTCCAGGATCCGCAACTCTTGCTGATGCGCACCGCCAGTGGGGTTTTGGCTACTACCGAGCTGTTTCTTAACGCCGGTTACGGGTACGACATACGCTGCGAGGTGGTTGGTAGCGCCGGGACATTGGCGATCGTGCCTGGAGCAACGTTGGTCGCAGATAGCGCCGGCGCGCGAGTTGCGACATATCCAATGGACTGGCGCCCCAGGTTTGTGGAGGCCTACAGGAACCAGGCGCAGGCATGGATAGATTCGCTCCGATCCATCGAAGCCCAGCCGCTGGCAACGGCTTCGGAGGCTCTTAGGGCCAGCGCGGTGGCCGATGCGGCGATCGCGGCCATCGGGTCCCGGGGTGTCCCGGTTCAGGTTGGATGAGGCAAAAGGGTCGATGGTTCCCGAGGTGCGGGTGTTCAACCATTTGGTGCCCGAAAGGAGTCCTTAGATGTCGTTCGGCCTCCCTGGTGCGTTACCTTCTCCCCGCACTCCGGATCCGTTTACCGCTCCGACACTGCGCTGGGGGGTGATGGGCACGGGATGGATTGCCGACCGGTTCGTGAGGGCGGTCAAGGAGAGCACAGGCCAAGTCATTGCGGCGGTGAGCTCGCGGAGCATTGAGCGTTCACGAAGTTTCGCCGACCATCACGAAATCGTTCGAGCCTACGGCAGTTACGAGGAACTGGTCGAGGATCCGGCGATTGACGTCGTATACGTGGCGCTAAACCACAATGCCCACCACGCGGGCGCCATGCTTGCGCTCAAAGCAGGAAAACACGTGGTCATAGAGAAGCCGCTTGCGTTGAATGCCCAAGAGGCGACGGAGATTGCTGAAGTGGCTGCTGCGCGTGGGCTGTTTTGCGTGGAGGCTCTGTGGACTTTCTTCCTGCCAAAGCTCGACATCGTCAGGCGCCTACTTGAAGACGATGTTCTGGGTGAGGTGAGGACGGTGATTGCCGACAATGGTGAGTATTTTCGGCCGGATCATCGGATCTTTCGGGCCGACCTAGCCGGGGGGCCTCTGCTCGACCTCGGAACATATCCGGTCTCGCTTGCGACCTGGGTCCTAGGCGAAATTGCCTCGGTGAAGGCTTCGGGTCAGGCGCATCCTGCCGGTGTGAACGGTCAAGCCGGGGCGCTGTTGACTGACCGCTTTGGCAATCAGGGAGTGGTACATACGACGCTGTTGAGCAATACACCGACGGCAGCAGTTCTCTGTGGGACCCGAGGAACCTTGACAATGCAAGGGCCCTTTTACCACCCGGGTGCCCTAGCTCTCAGTCATCCGGACGGGAGCGGCAGCATTTTTTTCGACGAGGAGCGCATCGCGCATGGTGCGCTCTTCTGGGAGGCGGCGGAAGCCGCTCGCTGCATCGGGGCGGGTCTGTTGGAGTCACCGCTCAGGCCCTTGGCCGATTCAATCTCCATGTTGCGTGTGATGGACGAGATGCGCCGACAGTGCGGGATTGCCTTCGCCGGTGAAGATTTCGAGCAGCCCTAACTTATGCCTGGATACCCTACTTTACGAAGCGTTCCCAGTCCCAAGTGTCAGCCTTCGGCGACCAAGCTCATCTTTACGGAGTACTTGTCAGCGATATAGGCATGGCGGCCGAATTCGATGGCACGGCCGAGCCCGTCGTACGCGACGCGCACCATGGTGATGAGCGTCGCGCCGCGTTGCACACCGAGCAGCGAGGCCTCGCGCGCAGTTGCCTTGCGTGCCCCAATCACCTGTTCGGCCAAGGCGAATTTGATGCCGCGCTGCCGCAATACCTCGTAAAGGCCGTTCATCTCCAGATCGGCCTGGGTGATGGAATTGCCGATGACGCTGATCGGGAGGTAGTTTGTCATCCACGCCAGCGGCTCGCCGTCGGCAAAACGGAGCCTTTCTATGTAGCACGTCTGCTCGTCGTCTCCGATGCCGAGTTCTTTGGCGACATCGGGATCGGGTATGGCTACTTCGACGGAAAGCACCTTGGTCTGAGGCTTGCGCCCTGAGGCCGACAAGTCATCGTAAAGGCTCGTAAGGGCCACCGGTCTGGGTATTTTGCGCGATGCGACGATCGTCCCAACGCCACGTTGCCGTTGTAGGAGGCCCTGCTGCACGAGCTGTTGCACTGCCTGGCGTACTGTGGGGCGGCTTACTCCAAGCAGTTCCGAGAGGCGGTACTCGTTCTCAAGGCGTTGGCCCGAGTGAATCGTGCCGCTCTCAATTGCTTCCCTGATACCTTCGGCGATCTGAAAGTACATGGGAACGGGGCTCGCCTTGTCCAGGCGCATCGCCGGCAATATGGCCTTGGGATCGATGTCATCCATGCCTAGATCATAGCATCTCATGGAGGTCAGGATGTTTTTTTTATAGAGACATCATGACAACCTGACAAACTAGCAACCCTATGCTAGCATGGCTTCGTCGGCGAGCGCGTTCCGGCGGGGCCCTCGAGGGTGCCGTCGGTGCCGCTGGGAGTAAATACGACCGGGGGGAGTCATGGCGATAGATCATGGCATAGGCGGCGGAGACAGCGAGAGGGCGCGCTGCCGGGCGGGGGACGCTCGAGCCCGCGCCGGTACAAATCCAACTGCAAATTTAGCGAATTGGCAATCCATCCATTTAACAAGCACTTCATCTTCACAGGAGAGGGGGCAGGCGAGTGGTTACTGAAGCACCAGCGACCAGAGAAGTTGCTGACTACAAGGAGATCAGCGCGTCAGGACGGAGATACCGGCTCCAGCAGTCTGCGATAGACATCGCGATTTTGTTCGTCGGTTTGCAGATTCTGTCGGTCATCTTCGCCCTGGTTGATCCGTCGAGGTTTGCTTACCTGAACAGCGCGAACATCACGGTGGCCCTGCAGAATATTCCATTGCTCGGTATCCCCGCGCTAGGTGTGGGAATCCTGATGATCGCAGGAGAATTCGACCTCTCGGTGGGTGCAAACTACATCTTCTCGAGCATCGTGGTTGGTCAGCTCTCCGCCAATGGCATGAACCAGTGGTTGGCAGTACTCGTCGGGCTGATCGCGGGCACAGTTATCGGACTCTTGAACGGTGTCATAACGCTGAAACTCAAGATCCCCTCCTTTATCACCACGCTGGGTACGCTGGGTATTTGGAATGCCGCAACGCTTTTCTACCATGGCGCGTCATCTCAGACTTATACCCCGACAGGCATACTTAATTCCCTCCTCAACGGTAATTTCGGCCCAGTGCCTGCCCCGGCCATTTGGATGCTCGTTCTCGCTGTCGGCTGCTACGCACTCTTGCAGCGCCACCGCATAGGCAATCACGTCTTCGCCTCGGGTGGCGGTCCCGCGGCCGCCAATGCTACAGGCGTGAACGTTGTGCGGACCAAGATGCTCGCCTTTGGAATCACCGGATTCATGGCTGCCGTTGGTGGCATCCTGGCTGCAGCCAGCGTCGGCAACATCGCTCCCGCGTCCGCTGACTCGCTTGCACTCAACGCCATCGCGGCCTGCGTGGTTGGCGGCCTGCTGCTTACCGGCGGCAAGGGGACCGTCCTTGGGATCGTCATTGGCGCCTTCCTGCTCTACTGGATCCAGGACGTCCTCTTGCTTCTCGGGGCGCCCGGGTTCTATCTCTCCGCATTTGTCGGAGCACTCATCATCGCCGCATCCGTCTTCTATCGCGTCATATCGACGCGGCGCGTTTGAACTGCCATGACCAGTATCGAAATCAACGAGGTGACCAACGTGAGCTCAAAGGCCGAAATGACCGCCGGCGCAAGCGGATTCGCAAACACCGTCGGCGATGCAGCAACGCCGCTGCTCGAACTCAAAGAGATCTGTAAGCGATACGGGCAGATCGACGTTCTCACGAACGTGTCGTTCACCGTGAACAAGGCTGAAGTGATCGGACTGTTGGGGGATAACGGAGCTGGAAAATCCACCTTGGTGAAGACGATCTCCGGCGTTGTGCAGCCCGACCAGGGAGAGCTGGTGTGGGATGGAAAGCCGGTCCAATTCAACTCGCGTGAGGTTTCGGCCAACTATGGCGTGGAGACCATATTCCAGGACTCAGCACTTGTCGACTCGATGTCCATCGCTCGCAACATCTTCATGGGGCGCGAGATCCGTAACCGTTTCGGCTTCATGGATTTGCGCCAGATGCGCGAGATCGCGGCAGAGGTGTTGAAGACCATCGTTGCCATCGAGGGAATCGACAGCCCCGACAAGCTCGTAGGAAGCTTGTCCGGTGGCCAGAAGCAGGCGGTGGCCATCGCCCGAGCGGTTCACTTCAAGCGGTCGTTGCTCGTCCTCGATGAGCCCACCAGCGCGCTCGCGGTCCGTGCTACCGAGGCACTGTTCGACTACCTTCGCCACTTGCGCGACCAGGGACTTTCAAGCATTCTCGTCACGCACGACCTATACGACGCCTATCGCATCTGCGACCGGTTCGTGGTCATGTCGCGCGGGCGGACAATTCTAAAGGCGGCCAAGAGCGAGACCTCGATTGAGGAGCTCACTGAGAAGGTGAGCCGAGGCTAGTAGCGAGGCTTTGGGGGAGGTTGCTAGTGAGCAAGACGAAACCATATGAAGTGTTGACCATGGGACGTATAGGCGTTGACGTCTATCCGCTCGAGATCGGCGTGCCGTTGAAGGACGTTGCCACCTTCGGTAAGTTCCTGGGTGGCTCGGCCACCAACGTGGCTGTCGCGGCGGCGCGGCACGGGCGTCGAAGTGCAGTGATCACGCGGACCGGCGAAGACCCGTTCGGTGAATTCGCGCACGATTCCCTCGTGTCCCTTGGGGTTGACGACCGCTATGTGCTCCCAGTGCACGGGCTTCCAACCCCCGTTACGTTTTGTGAGATCCGTCCTCCGGACTCGTTCCCGATCTGGTTCTACAGAGCGCCCAAGGCCCCGGATCTCGAGATCAACGCCGATGAGCTGGACATGAATGCCATCGAGTCCGCCGGTATTTTCTGGATCACGGCAACGGGTCTGTCTCAGGAGCCGAGCGCCAGCGCTCACATCGCGGCACTCCGAGCACGGGGCCGGCGCAGGTTCACCGTGCTCGACCTTGACTACCGGCCAACCTTCTGGCCCGGCAAGGACTCTGCGCACAGGGCAGTCGGTGAGGTGCTCCCGTTGTGCGATGTAGCCGTCGGCAATCTTGAGGAAGCGGAGGTTGCCACTGGTAAAGCTGACCCGGAGACAGCCGGCCAGGCGCTGCTCGACAAGGGCGTGGATCTTGCCGTGGTGAAGATGGGTCCAAAGGGTGTCGCGGCGATAGCGCGCAACGGGGAGCGCGCCGTCGCGACACCTATAAGTGTTGATGTGGTGAACGGCCTTGGTGCAGGCGACGCCTTTGGCGGAGCGTTCTGCCACGGCCTCTTGCAGGGGTGGCCGTTGCAGAAGGTCCTGGACTTCGCCAACGCGGCCGGCGCGATTGTTGCCTCCCGTCTGGAGTGTTCAACTGCCATGCCCACAACGGGCGAAGTCGAAGAATTGTTGAGGAGGCGATGATGCTGACCGTGAAAGATCTGCGCGAGCTCCGCGAGCTCCGCGCTCGAAAGCCGGAGGCCATACGGGAGGCGGCACTCAAGCGAAATCGGCGCCAACTGGTTGACGCCACAGGGAAGATCATGATCCTGGCGGTCGATCACCCAGCTCGTGGTGCACTGCGCGTGGGAGTTCGGGATATGGCGATGGCCGATCGGACTGACGTGTTAGACCGGTTGGTGACCGCTCTGTCCCGGCCCGGAGTTGATGGCGTGCTTGGCACGCCGGATATCCTCGAGGATCTGCTACTTCTAGGTGCGCTTGAGGGGAAGCTGGCCATCGGGTCGATGAACCGCGGTGGCCTCCAGGGTGCGGCCTTCGAGCTTGATGACCGTTTCACCGCCTATAACGCGGAAGCCATCGCTGAGTCCCGGCTGGATGGCGGCAAGATGCTGCTGCGAGTGGATCTGGATGACCCGGGAACAGTAAAGACGCTGGAAGCCTGCGGACGGGCTGTGACCGACCTAGCACGCAACGGCCTGATGGCAATGGTCGAGCCATTCGTCTCACGGCGGAAGGACGGCAAGGTCCAGAACATCCTCACTCCGGAAGCGGTGATCAGATCTATCGCCATTGCCCAGGGTTTGGGTGCAACCAGTGCCTACACCTGGCTAAAGCTTCCGGTGGTGGCTGACATGGAGTCAGTGGTGGCGGCGACCACCCTGCCGGTCGTGCTTCTCGGCGGTGAGCCGGACGACGACGCGGATGAGAGCTTCAGGCGCTGGCAAAGGGCTCTCGCATTGCCCGGCGTGCGCGGCTTGGTGGTTGGGCGTTCGCTCATCTGGCCCAACGATGACGATGTGGTTAGCGCGGTGGACACGGCTGCTCGCATGGTGCATCCCGAATTGTTCGAGGAGGTACTGCAGTAATGAACGGCCGCTGGTACCGCCAAGCCGGAACCATGGCGCGTGCGCCCTGGTTGCTAGAGCTGACCCAAGGCGACGCGGGTTGGACCTGGGCCAGCCTGCGTGTCGCCGAGCTACCGGCGGGCGGTTCACTCGACTTCTCGACAGGTGGCGAAGAGATGCTTGTCATCCCGCTTTCGGGTGGGTGCACAATCAAAAGCCAGGTTGGCAGCGCAGAACTTGCGGGCCGAGCCTCCCCTTTTGCGTCGACCACTGATTTTGTCTACGTGCCGGCTGGCGTTGAGGTGACTCTCAGATCCGAGGGCGGGGGCCGCTTTGCGGTCGCCGGGGCCCTGGCCGGTTCCGGGCGTCCCTTCCGTTACGTGGGTGGAGACGAGGTTCAGGTGGAACTAAGGGGCGCGGGCCAGTGCTCGCGCCAAGTGAACAACTACTGCATGCCTCAGACGATGGATGCAGAACGTCTCATGGTGTGCGAGGTCGTTACCCCGGCGGGGAACTGGTCCTCGTACCCTCCACACAAGCACGACGTCGATTCCAACGACGAGTCGGCTACGGAGGAGATCTATTATTTCGAGGTTCACTCGCCCGCAGCAGTAGGTGGAATGGGTTATCAGCGGGTGTATGCCTCGGATGATCGCGATATAGATCTTCTCGCTGAGGTGCGGAGTGGGGACGTGGTGCTGGTTCCCCATGGTTGGCACGGGCCGTCTATGGCGGCGCCCGGATATGACCTCTACTACCTGAACGTTATGGCAGGGGGAGGGGCTCGCCGCTGGCTCGCCTGTTTCGATCCAGCCCACGACTGGGTGCGCAACACCTGGCCCGACTTGGAGATCGATCAGCGTCTGCCATTCCCGATGGGGTCGTATAAGTCTCGAACAGGGGGAATCTGATAGTGGCGAACATAAGGCTCACTGTCGGGCAAGCAGTAGTGCGGTTTCTTGCCGCCCAACACACCGAGCGCGACGGCATCGAGCGGCCCGCCTTTGCGGGATGCTTCGGTATCTTCGGGCACGGCAATGTTGCGGGACTTGGCCAGGCCTTGCTCGAGGCCGAGCTTGGAGCACACGGCGGTCTCAAGTATTACCAGGCGCGCAATGAGCAGGCAATGGTGCACACAGCAATTGCCTACGCACGAATGAAAAACCGTCTCTCGACATTCGCGTGCACCGCCTCGATCGGACCAGGCTCGACGAACATGCTTACCGCTGCCGCGCTTGCGACCATCAGCCGCTTGCCGGTCCTTCTTCTGCCTTCTGATACCTTCGCCACGCGGGCCAGCGGGGTGGTGCTCCAGCAGCTAGAGCGCTTTGACGGCCCTGAAGTGACGGTGAACGACGCTTTTCGCCCTCTTTCGCGGTTCTTCGATAGGGTTTCGCGGCCCGAGCAGCTTGCCGAGGCCTTGCTTGGTGCGATGCGCGTGCTTTTCGACCCGGTTGAGACCGGGGCGGTGACCGTTGCTATTCCACAGGACGTGCAGGCAGAGGCTTTCGACTGGCCTGAAGAGTTTTTCGATCACCGCGTTTGGCACGTTCAGCGGCAGCGGGCGGATTCACAAGTGCTTGCACGGGCCGCGGATTTGATTCGCGCTTCGCATCGTCCCCTGATCGTTGCAGGTGGCGGAGCTATTTATTCCGAGGCGACGGACGCGCTTCGAGCATTGGTGGAGGCCACAGCTATTCCGGTCTCGGAGACTCAGGCAGGAAAGGGTTCGCTTCCCTATGACCATCCGCAGCAGCTAGGTGCGGTTGGCGCGACGGGTACTGCAGCAGCCAACGAAGTTGCCGCGGAGGCGGACTTGGTAATCGGCGTCGGAACGCGATGGAGCGATTTCACCACCGCCTCGCGGCGTGCTTTCCTCAATCCGGCGGTGCGGTTCATCAACCTGAATGTCGCATCTTTCGATACGGCCAAACACGCCGCACTCCCCGTCGTCGGCGACGCCCGCGCTTCATTGGAGGAGTTGGGCCGTTTGCTGGATGGCTATCGGTGCGGCTCGACGTACATCCGACGCAATCAGGAGCTCGCGGCCCGCTGGGATCGCGTGGTGGAGGCCGCCTACCAGCTCGGGCACGGGCCGCTACCAGCCCAGTCCGAGGTGATAGGTGCCGTGAACACCTTTAGTTCGCCGTCCGACGTCGTCGTCTGCGCTGCAGGGTCGATGCCGGGAGACCTGCACAAGCTGTGGCGCACCCGAGATGTCAAGGGTTACCACGTGGAATACGGCTACTCCTGCATGGGATATGAGATTGCGGGAGGGATCGGTGCAAAGATGGCTGCGCCGGAACGCGAGATCTACGTGATGGTCGGTGATGGCTCCTACCTGATGCTCTCGTCTGAGATCGTCACCGCGGTGGCCGAAGGTATCAAGGTGGTGATCATCCTTGTCCAGAACCACGGCTTTGCCTCGATCGGCGAGCTTTCCGAAAGCCTTGGCTCTCAGCGCTTCGGTACCAGGTATCGCTATCGGGACGCGGCGACCGGCCGACTCGAAGGAGCGAAGCTGCCTGTGGACCTGGCCGCGAACGCCGAAAGCCTCGGTGCCACGGTCATGAGAGTGCACGGGATTGAGGAGTTGAACACCGCTCTGACGAAGGCTCGCGAAGTTATCGGAACTCCCGTGGTGATCCACATTGAGACCGATCCATTAGTACCGGCGCCGAGCAGCGAATCCTGGTGGGACGTACCGGTCGCCGAGGTTGCCGATCTGGAATCGACGCTGGAGGCCCGCGCCAAGTACGAGGACTACAAGCAGGCACAGCGCCCGTTGCTCGGTGCTGACTTCGCGGAGAGCCAGAAAGGACAAGATGACTAACTTGATCAGCCACTACATAGACGGCGCCCGCACGGCGGGAACCTCCTCGAGGAAGTCCCAGGTCTGGAATCCGGCGCTTGGCGAGGTGGCGGCGGAGGTTGTACTTGCGACTCCTGCCGATGTCGACGCAGCCGTCCGGGTCGCTCGGGACGCATTCGAGATCTGGTCGCAGGCTTCACTTTCCAGGCGGACCAAAATCATTTTCAACTTTCGCGAGATTATGAACGCGCGTAAGGAGGAACTTGCCGAGGTCATCTCCGACCAGCACGGTAAGGTCGTCAGTGATGCTCTCGGAGAGGTGCAGAGGGGCCTCGAGGTCGTCGAGTTTGCTTGCGGCATCCCGCAACTCCTAAAAGGGGAGATCTCCGTGCAGGTCTCCACCGGCGTGGACATCCACTCCTTCAGAGAGCCGCTCGGAGTGGTGGCGGGTATCACGCCTTTCAACTTTCCTGCAATGGTCCCGATGTGGATGTTCCCGCTTGCCATCGCGGTGGGCAATACATTCATTCTCAAACCAAGTGAGCGTGATCCCTCCGCATCGATCATGATGGCGGAGATGTGGACCGAGGCAGGGCTTCCTCCGGGCGTGTTCAATGTAGTCCAAGGTGACAAGGTTGCCGTGGACGCCATACTCGAACATTCCGGTATTGATGCCGTGTCGTTCGTGGGCTCGACACCAATAGCCAGGTACGTACACGAGAAGGCGACCGCCCACAACAAGCGGGTACAAGCCCTGGGAGGCGCCAAGAACCACGCCATCATCATGCCAGATGCCGACTTGGGTTATGTGCGGGACCAGCTGAGCGCAGCCGCCTTCGGGTCCGCCGGGGAGCGATGCATGGCGATTAGCGCCGCAGTTGCTGTCGGTGGTGTGGGGAAGGAGCTGGTTGAGGAACTCGTTGCCAAGGCTAAGATCGTCCGCGTGGGTCCGGGTCGTGATCCCGCTTCCGAGATGGGCCCCATTGTGTCCCCTGAGGCGCTCGACCGGATAACGTGCCTCATTGAGAGCGCGCCAAGACAGGGAGCCGATATAGCCCTGGATGGCCGGGACATTCGGGTTCCCGGACACGAAAAGGGATTCTTCCTCGGGCCGACCGTCATTAGCAATGTCGATGCCGACATGGATGTCTACCGCGAGGAGATCTTCGGCCCGGTCCTCGTCGCGCTTGAGGCCCAGAACATCGATCGTGCCATTGAGCTGATCAACGCGAACCCCTATGGAAACGGTACTGCCATCTTCACCTCCAGCGGGGAGAGTGCTCGGCGCTTTCAGCGCGAGGTGAAGGTGGGCATGATCGGAGTGAACGTTCCGATTCCCGTGCCTATGGCCTATTACAGCTTCGGCGGATGGAAGAACTCGCTCTTCGGCGAGAAGCATATTCACGGACCCGAAGGAATCTCGTTCTACACCAAAGCCAAGGTCGTGACATCGCGCTGGCCGACGAGTACCAATGCGGTGACGGCAGGTTACCACTTTCCGACCGCCGAATAATGCAAAGACCCTCGGACTCAAGGAGATACCACTAGATGAGCAACTTGATCAAGTACCCCAAGATAAAGCTTGGAACCGCACCTGACTCCTGGGGTGTCTGGTTTCCTGACGACCCTAACCAGGTGACCTGGACCCGCTTTCTGGACGAACTGGTTCAGGCCGGCTACTCGTGGTTCGAACTCGGTCCCCATGGATACTTGCCGACCGACCCGACTGTCCTGAGCGAAGAGGCCGCCAAAAGGGGTTTGCGCGTCAGCGGTGGAGGGGTATTCGGATCTCTCCATAAGGCGGAGACTTGGGAGTCGGACGTGAATGACGCCCGCAAAGTTGCCGCGCTGGTTCAGGCGATGGGTGCGAAGTATGTGATCTATCTGCCTCAGTTGTACCGGGATCTGGACGGGAACTACACGGATACCACGACGCTTAATGGCGAGCAATGGGGCCGGCTGTTGAACCAGATGAACATCATGGGAAGGCTGCTCAACGAGGAGTTCGGCGTCGACTTGGTGTTCCATCCCCATGCTGACAGTCACGTCGGCACCGAGGAGGAGGTGTACCGTTTTCTGGACGGTACTGACCCACGATACGTCTCGCTCTGCCTGGACACCGGGCATATCGCCTATTGCGGAGGTGACAACGTTGCCATCGTCGAGCGGAATCCGGAGCGCATCGGCTACGTTCACCTCAAGCAGGTCGACCCGGACATCCTTGCCACCATCAACGAAAAGGGCCTCTCGTTCGCAGAAGGCGTCAGAATGGGCGCCATGTGCGAACCCCCGAAGGGTGTGCCCGAAATGCCGCCGCTCCTTGATGCGCTTGGGAAGCTTGACAAGGACCTTTACGCAATTGTCGAGCAGGATTTGTATCCCTGCCCGACCGATGTTCCCTTCCCGATCGCGCTTCGCACGCGGAACTACTTTGGCTCCTGTGGGGTCGGTCCAATTCCCGGCCAACGGTAGTGGGGCCCATCGACCTGGGCCGCAGGTTATGAGCCCGGCGGACCTGGCAGACGAAATCGCAAGGAGTAGCCATGAAGATCGCACTTGATCCGTATATGTTCCGGGGAGTGGAGCTGACGAAGCTCCCCGGCCTGGTTGCCGACATGGGTTACGAGTACGTCGAGCTATCGCCACGGGAGGACTTCATCCCGTTCTTTGTGCATCCTCGGGTGGATTCCGGTACCGTTGCTAAGTTCAAGGCCGAACTGGCGGCGGCGGGTGTCAGGATCTCTTCTGTGCTCCCGCTGTTCCGTTGGTCGGGACCCACGGAGGAGGCGCGCCAGGCGGCGGTCCGGTATTGGAAGCGATCGATCGAGATCGCGGTCGACCTCGATTGCAACGTTATGAACTCCGAATTCAACGGCAGGCCGGAGCAGTCGTCGGAGTCGGAGGCGCTGTTCTGGCGGTCGATCGAGGAGTTGTTGCCGATTTTCGAGCGCGAGCAGGTGGAACTACGCCTCGAGCCTCATCCCGACGACTTCATCGAGGAGGGCCGCAAGGCGATCGACATGATCAGGGGAATCAACTCCCCTCTGGTGAGTTTTCTTTACTGTGCGCCGCATACGTTTCATATGGGCGGCGATATCACGGGGATCATGGAGTACGCGGGTGATTTACTCACCCATGTGCATGTTGCGGACTCGTTCGATCATCGGGCCTCCTCTGGCCTACGCTACATAATCAATCCCCCGGGATCCCCGGCGCGGATTCATCAGCACCTCGATATAGGTCAAGGCGAGGTCGACTGGGACGAGTTCTTCGGGACCCTGGATCGTATCGGCTTCGACGGCGTAATGACGGTCTGCGTCTTTGCCTGGGAGGAACGGGCACGAGAGTCGAGCGTCTTTATGCGCGAGGAAATCGAGCGTCGCACTAGCACGTGGGTTCGGCCGTAGGTTTGTCGGCACCGCGACGGACTGTTGGCTGCTTACTGCACTTTCTTGGCCGGCGGAGACGTAACGAGCGAGAGGGTCTGGTTGACCTGTAGTTGTCAGTCGCGACTTTGTTAGCTATTACAGGACCGAACCTTCGATGTCCCCAGCGTGTACCCGCGTAGCGATTCGCTTGTGACGTGCGCGAGGCAACGAGTTTCGGTATTTCGGCTATCCTGCGGGCATCGTTAAACGAGACCTCGCGACTTCTCCACGTTTCGCGAAGACCGATAGCCGATTGAGTCGCGTAGCCCGGTTTACTGTGATTATCGGCGTGACCGGCCTGGCCGTCGCCCTGCTCGTCCTGCAGTCCCTGTGGAGGGGCCACGTAGGGCGGGTGGCCGAGTACGACGATGGCGTCTACTTTGCCGCCGCTCTCGAAGTGGCGCGCGGGATCC
>JAJZNF010000231.1 GCA_021847985.1 Actinomycetes bacterium
GGGGCACCTCCAGGGGGTCGCACTCGAGGAGGGTGGCCCCTTTTGCCGTATTGTTTTTGCGGCCGGCCCGGGGTTACCGGCAGGATCCCGGTGCGGTCAGGCCGTTGGTGACGTAGACCGCGCAGTACATGCCGAGGTTGCCGTGAGGGTTGTTGACGCTCATGGCGTTTGCCATCCCCGGCAGGGCGTTGGTGCCGATCATATTGAGTGCGCCGACATAGCCGTTGGGAGTGGTTCTGGGAGCCGCGTCCGCCGGGCCGGCGGTGGCGAAGACGGCACCGACGAGGGCGACGGTGGGAACTACGGCCGCCAACGACATGATTCGTTTCATCTGCATGCTTCTCCTTTTTCAGCGGCGGCCGAAGCCGCCGTCTATTCGATCGGCTGCAGGGTTCGTGTCTCGCTTACACGGCTGCCGAGCGCCCGGATCGCGGAGCCGGGGCGGAGGGTCGATGGCCCAGCCTTTCGCGATGACGGCTGTCGCGTGGTCGTCCGTCGCGAGACGGGCGGTTGTTACCCCGAGACGCGCGAACGCCCCGATTGTTTCCAAGCCGATCGGCACCTAGGTGTTATCGGCCCGAAAGCACAAGCGCGGCAGCCCCATCGGGAGCAAACATTAAGGGTCTTGGTTCTCCGGATCATCCGGCAGTTCCCTCATCTTTGTGGACCAGCCGCGCCGCCAGTTCGGCGCGGTTGCGCGCGCCGAGCTTTGCCAGGATGTGCGAGACGTGCCGCTCGACCGTCTTGCGCGAGAGGAAAAGGGATTCGGCTATCTCCGGATTGGTCGCGCCTCGTGCCACGGCTTCGGCAATCTCGAGCTCGCGGCTACTTAGCGCCGTCCCCGACCCGGACGGACCTCTCCGCCAGGTGTTGACTCCGAGGCTGCGGAGTCGCGCCATGGCCAGCTTCGCCTCGCTGGCCGCGCCCATTTCCTCCGCCTCGCGGGTCACGCGCTGCAGATCCTGGACGGCTTTCGGACGGTCGATATACGCCAGCGTGCTGGCGGCGTCGAACTCGATCCACAGCCGCATCAGCCTGTAGCCGACCTCCTCCGCTGCATGGGCCGCCTGGTCGAACAAGGCGATGCTTGCTTCCGGATCGCGTCGAGCGGTGATCAGGGCTTCGACATAGGCGCGGCGCGCCGCCGGACCGCCCGGAGACGGATTGGCGTGCGAGGTGTCCCAGCGCTCCAGCGCTTGCTCTGCGGTGGCGGTCGAACCGATGCGCGCCGACGCCTCCGCGGAGTGGAGGACCGATTCCCAAAGGCAACGTCCGCACCCCGCCAGGTCCGCATCCGCGCCCATGGCGTCGATCAGAGCCTCCAGCGCGCCTGCGGCAGGTGTAGAGAAGCGGCCGACAAGTCCCATGTGAATGGTTCGGATAACCAGCCGAAAATGGGGGTCACGCTCCGTCGCGATCAGGCGCCGGAGCGCCTCCACGTTCGACTGCCAGTCGGTGCGGCTGGCTTCAATGCCGTGCAGAACCGCCCGTAGCTGCGGCAAGGTGAAACGGCGGGGTGTTCCAACCCGCTCGGCCAGTGTTATGGCCTGGTTCATCATGGCCGACGCCTCGTCAAGACGGCCGAGGTGGTGGGCGACCCAGCCGACCCAGTGGGTGGCCTCGACCTCCAGGGTCGGCAGCGTCAACCGCCGGGACTCCTCCAGCGCGCGTTTGGCCTTTGGCTCTGCTGAGCGCGGGAGTCCTTCGAACTGCAGCATCGAGAAGACTCCGTCGGAGGCGGCAGCTAGCACTTCTGCGGGGTCTCGCGCCGCTCGCTGGATCAACTCCGCGCAGTGGCGCACCGTCTCCGCATCGGCCCGGCGTATGGCCGCATCGAGATCGGCGCGAAGCGCCATGACGTACGCGGAGGCCTCGCGATCGCTAAGCGCCCCGACCCCTCCTGGCCGTCCTATCAAGCGCTCCGAGGCTGCCATTGCACCGGCGACGAGCGGCTCGGCCTCCGCCACCCGGCCCTCCAGCCAGAGCAGTGACTGCGCGTCCATACAGTCGGCTTCTATCGCCGGAACCGCGTCTTGGCCGGCCAGTGCGCGAGCCTTGGCCGCGAAGGCATGCACCTCGAAGGGCCGCCCGAGTCTGAGCGCGGCCGCGGCTGCAGAGAGCGCCGCTGTGGCGCGCTCCGGTCCGGGCACGACACGGTCGGCGAGCACCGACCAGCGCTCCAAAGCGGTGGCCCAGTCTCCGATCTCGTAAGCCAGAGCCGCGACCTCCACCTGAAGGGCTTGTGCCCTCGTGCCGCCGACGGAGTCGGCAATCTCGGCGAGCATGGCCACTCCCCTGGCACCGATCAGCCGTCGCTGGGGGGATCGGGCGATGCGCAGGGCCAAGGCTTGTGAATCGAGACCGGCGGCCGTACGGTGCTCGAGCGCTCGCGATAGCTGGCGGACATCCTCGCCCGCAGAATTCTCCAGCCATAGTGCCAGGTGCCTGTGCATTCGGAGGCGCTCGTCTTCGCCAAGCTCCCGGAAGGCGGTCTCTCGTATGAGGTCGTGGGCGATGGAGAGCATGGTTCCGTTTTCAACCGCCAGCGCCCTGTCGGCGAGATCGAGAGCAGCGCTCCTCACCCGATCTTCGCGCCAATCCATCAGCTCGCCGACTGCGTCCATGCTCAGCGGCTGCGCCCCCACCAGAAGCAGAGCCAACAAGGCTGCGGGATCCATGTCGAGGGTTGCGCACCGGTCGCGGATCAGATGTTGTGGGGAGCGGTCCGGATTGTCGCCGGATGTGAGATCGTCTGCCAAGGCGGTCATCCAGAACGGCGAGCCCGATGCCCTGCGCCACAGTTGTATGGCCCGGTCCGAGCCGAGGCCGGGTGCACGCGCTGCCAGAAGGGCGATTCCGTCCTGCTCCTCGAGGGGCCCGAGTTCGATCCGCGTGAACCGTTCCGAGGGAAGTGCCTCGGCGAGCTGTGCGGCGAACAGGGCCGGCTCCGGAGCGGGGCGGCCGGCGCACAAGACGAACAGTGGTGCTCCGGCGCCGCTGGAGGCCACGATCAGGTAGTGCAGAAGAGCGAGTGTCTCGGAGTCCATCCACTGCAGGTCGTCGGCGATGATGCCGAGCGGACACATGTGGAGCACACAACGGAACGCGATCTCAAAAAGGCGGACGGACTCGGGGGCGATTGCCATTGCGGACCCACCAACCATGAGTGCGTCGAGTCTCGCACCGACCTGCGGGGCTCGAGCCAGCTCGCGTAACAGGCCCGCGGCCGCTGCCAGGGCTATCTGATGGGTGGTCTGGTAGCCCTGTATCAGCACGCACCGCTGGTCCAGGGCCTTGGCCACCTCGCCCAGCAGACGTGACTTCCCCAGTCCGGGGGTCCCCAGGACCACTCCGCAGGCCGTACCCCCGCTCAGGCTCGTGGCGGCAAGACCGCGTAGCACACGCATTTCCGCCCACCGGCCAACGAACGGGCCGTCCGATCGCCCCGCGCCCACGGGACCTAGGCTACCAGGGCTCCCAGGACGCCACATGGTGTACTCAAGGCCGACCAAGGCCAGGTCCGCCTTCTTATTCCGATCGCCGGACACCCTCTTGGGGCCTGCGCGGTGCTCCACAATCGCAGTCTCCTGGGAGGATTTCCGGTCGACGCGCCGGGATTTGCGCCCCGGTGGAAATCATGCGAGCGCGATGTCCGGGCGAGGGCAGCGCGATAGTGGCCACGTGGTCTGCCAGGCTTTGCGGTAATTGCCCGCCTCTGCCCGAAGCGCTCCGTGCTCATTTCGTGATGGCAGGGTCTACGGCGTACTGGGAAACGCACCCCGAGCTTGCCGTTGAGGGCCAAGCCAACTGCGCCTCGAAGCGATCGCCGCCTGGGTCGGCGAGGCCGCCGAGCCTGCCGGCATCGAGCAGTCTTCGCCCCGGGGTCACGCCAACCCTCTTTCGAGGTGCCAGGTGTCTTGCCGGCTACCCGGATGCGGCCGCCAACACCCACGCGGCGGCAGGCCCGGCGTTCATCGCGTCACATAACTGTCCAATGGTGATACAATAGGAACCTAGGCCTCCGCGACGTCCCACATTCGGTTTGACGGCAAGGAGGCGGAACGGGGGACGTCCCCCATGTCCGGTAGATCATCAGGTTCTGCCATCCAGTCCCGCCTGAACGAGCGGCTGGCACGGATACTGAACCAGGACAAAAGCTCCGACGCCTCGATGGTGGCCGTGTTGGGCGTGGCTCTGGTCTTGGGTCTGATCGGCTTTGCCGTCTATGTCTTCTGGGTCGGCGCCATCGTCGTCCTGGCCCTGGGGCTCGGCTTTAGCTTGGCCAGCCGCCGATGGGACCGCATCGAATTGGCCAACCCAAGAGCCGGCGAGGGCGAAGCCTTCACGGGCCAAAGTGCGGCACCTTCGGTTGGCATTGAAATACGCGAATCAGGAGGGAAGTCATGATCGTCATCGTCGGACTCGTCATCTTGATCGTCGCCGTGGTTGTCGCCGTGGCCGGCGTACTGGCCAACTCGGGGAGTGGACACGCTCTAAGCCACGGGTTTGCGGTATTCGGGTACCACGTGACCGGGTCCACTGGCACCTTGTTTTTCTATGGCGATCTGGTCGGGGCTATCGCCCTTTTGGGGCTGAGCCTGCTCCTGGTTGGGGCACGTTGGACCTCCCGCCGGGGAAAGGCGGCGCGCCATGGCCTGAGCCAGTCTCGCAGCCAGGCGGATGCCCTCAGAAAGGAGCGGGACGACCTGATTGAGGGACAGGATTCCGGCAGCCGCGAAACCGTCGATCCACCGCCCGCCCCTTCTCGGACCGCGCCAGGGCCCTAACCCCCGGCTGCGGCCGCAGCGGGCATAACCTCCACACGGAAAGCAGCCGGGCCCGAATCGCCCAGCGACGGATCGTCGGCTTCGGCTGCTTGCGACCTAATAAAGATACGGCCTTAGGAGGCCCCCATGATAATTCTCGGCGTAGTCCTTCTAGTCATCGGATTTCTTACCGGTATCGCCCTTGTCTGGACGATCGGAGTGGTCGTCCTCGTTATTGGGCTGGCCTTGTGGCTCCTTGGAGCACTCGGCCACGCCGTGGGAGGCCGACGGCACTACTTCTAGTTGCCTGAATCAGGGACCCTGTGCCGTCTGAGCGAAATCCCGGTTGGACCCTGCCTGTCAGGGCCGATTGCAGGGAGTCTGAGCAGTGCCTTCGTGTGGCCCTTTGGCCACAAAAGCACCACTTGTGAGAGTGAAGAATGCCCGGAGGAAGAATTTGGGTGGTTTGCGCGACATTCGCAGCAGCCCCTCACGAAGTGTCCGGCAGTACCGGCCAAGGAGAATGTCATGGGAATCGTCGCGAATGGGTCGAACTGCGAAAGGGGCAGCGACCATGAACTTTGCAGCTAACGCGGAGGGGCAGCGTTCCGGCTTCCGTACCGCCGGCGTCGTCTTGGTGATCGTAGGCGCCATTGGTGCCTTCCTGTCGATTGCGTACTGGGCAGGGTGGGGCCGATTTGGCGATTTCGGACCGCGCCAGCACCCGGACGCCGATGTCTAGTGCACGTGGAAGCACCGGCCGGAGGGGCATTCTTTCCGGCCGCGATCCTGGTCGGAAATGGAGGACAAATTGTTTTGTGCTCGTGATAGTTGCGGCGGTCTGACCGCAGGCTGGATCGGACGGAGTTCCGGTTCAGAAGGAGGAAAGTCCGTGAGGTCTCTGACCAGTTCGGTTGGCAAGCGGCGTCCGCTCCGTCGGTTATTCACCGTGGGGGCCGCCGCCACTCTGGCCGTCTTTGCGGTGGCGCTGGCAGCGCCGGCGGCGCTCGCGGCCCAACCGCAGGTGGGATTGGGTAATGCCGCACCGTTTGCGGTGCTGGCCGGCACTACGGTGACCAATACCGGCCCGTCGGTGATATCCGGGGATGTGGGCGTGAGCCCGGGTACGGCCGTGACGGGATTCCCACCTGGTCAGGTGAACAACGGAACCATTCACCTGGGAGATGCCGTCGCTGCCGGCGCCCAGGCGGATCTGACCACCGCTTATAACGACGCCGCGGGGCGGACCCCGGCCACGACCGTGGCCAATCCCGACCTGGGCGGTACGACGCTGGCCCCCGGCGTGTACAAGGTCGCCTCGGCTATGAGCCTGACCGGCACGGTCACGCTCGACGGCCAAAATGACCCCAACGCCGTCTTCATCTTCCAAGCCGGATCGACACTGATCACCGCATCGAGCAGCACGGTCAAACTGATCGGTGGAGCCCAGGCGTGCAACGTGTTCTGGCAGGTGGGTAGTTCGGCCACCCTGGGAACAGGCAGCAACTTCGCCGGAACCATCATGGCGTTGACCTCGGCGTCGGTGCAGACCGGAGCCACCGTGGCCGGGCGGGTCTTGGCCCGCAACGGCCAGGTCAGCCTGGATGACAACACCATAACAGTCCCGACGTGCACCACCGCGACGACTACGAGCACGACCACAACGGGGACGACCGCCAACACAGGGACGACCGCCGCTACCACGGTCATCCCCACGGGAGCGCCGAAGACCGGCGTGGGCGGAGCCTCGGGCTCCGGTGACAGCATCGTGCTGCTGACCCTGGGTGGGATGGCACTTATCGGTGCCGGAGCTGCTGCGGGCCAGGCCATTCGCAGGCGCTGGGGCTATAACGGGTCGGGCGGCAGGGATGTATGACCAGGGCGGCTGCGCCGGCACATAGGAGGCCGCCTTCGAGGCGCTGGTGGGTGGCGACCGTCGTGCTGCTGGCGGTTGCCACCACCAGCCTGACGATTGGCGTGCGGGGTTCCAATGGGGCTCTGCCACCCCCGGTGCGTCAGGCGTCCATGCCTAGCGCTCATCCCCGGCACAGCCTGTCAGCCGTGGCCCGGCAAGCGGAGCTCGTAGTTGCCAGGGCGGTTCCGGTCTTTTTGCGTGTCCCGGCCATCGACTTGGCGGTGTCGTTGTCGACCCTCGGACTGAATCCCAACGGAACCGTCCAGGTGCCGACCGACTTCGCCCAGCCGGGCTGGTATCGCCTCGGTCCCTCTCCCGGCCAGGTCGGCTCGGCGGTCATCCTGGGACATGTCGACTCCTACCAAGGCCCAGCAGTCTTCTTCAAGCTGCGCTTATTGCAGGTAGGTGATACCGTCGAGGTCACGTTGGCCGATGGTGTGATCGCCCGTTTCGCGGTCACGAACGTGGTCATGTATCCCAGGTCGCAGTTCCCGTCCCAACAGGTGTACGCGTCCCATGGTTACCCCGCTCTGCAACTGGTCACCTGCGGTGGACAATTCGACAGTTCAACCCGCCACTACCTTTCGAACATTGTCGTCTACACCACCCTCGTCGCAGCCACACCTCCCACCGGTGCCGCTCCGGCTGCAACGGGATCCGCGAGCCAGGGCTAGCGACGACAACAACCGCCGTGGCCATACGCCGAGGACGGCCGGGTGGGCACCCGTGCCAAGTTGGGAGAGCACGACTGCGGGAATCATCGATGACCACCGGAACTGCTGGCGAATGAGCATTGCCATGCCGAGGCGACACCGGTTGCCCGGTCCGCGCCCAATCATTTGTGCTTTGGGGCCAATGGCGAACCCATGGCGAACGGGAACCGGAGAACCGACTCCCGGTAAAAGGTCGGAAAGAGGTGCGCCGGCGGCGCAAACGCGGCGCGTGCCGTCCAAATGCCGACGACGCCCTCCTGCAGCCGCCATGCGGCCTTCAGGTGTGGCGCCACTCGTACTCTCCTCTGCCGGGCAGCTCCTCTGAGCGCCCCGCGCTCCTCGGCCAAGGGCTAGGGCTAGGGCTTCGAACTCGACGGGCGCCAGATGGTCAAGGGAGTCGTACCTGGGCTCATATCGTATTTCTCCCTGGCGTGATCCCGGATGGCCCGGGCTTCAGCGACATCAAGGAATAACTTGCCGTCCGGGTGCTCGTCCCGTCGGGCGCGGCTCTCCGGCCCGCCTTGCCGCTATGTGCGCATACCCTCCAAGTCGGGCGTGCGTGTGCGGCCTTCGCAGCGTTACTCAGGCCACCTCGCGATGGCGAGACGCTCTGGCGACGATGATTCTCGAGGCTGTTATCAGCGCCAGCACCAGCACGATCAGGAGGAACGCCGCGTCGAAGGAGAGCTGCACCGCCTTCGCAGAAGGCTCGTTATAGAAGGTCCATACCGCATAGGTGAGATAGCCCAGAGGCGAGTGGGTGAGTGCCACATGGGGCAGGCTCTGCGAATATCCCGCCGTATAGAGCAGGGGTGCGGTCTCGCCGACTGAGATGGCGAGGGCGACGATGAGACCGGTGACGATGCCCGGCAGCGCGGTACGGAGGGAGATGGTCCGAAGTATCTGCCCTGGATTCAGGCCGAGCGCTTCAGCTCCCTCCACGTAGGAGGTCGGAACCTGCCTCAAGGAGACCTCCGTTGTCTTGGCGATGTAGGGCACCACCATCACCGAAAGCGTGATCAGGCCCGCACCGAGCGAGAAGCCCCAGTGGAAGGCGACCACCAGGCTGACGTATCCCACGTAACCGACCACGATCGAAGGTATGCCGGCCAGCACCTCGGAGGCGCCGCGCAGCACGGAGGCGGCGCGTCCGTGCGCGAACTGGGAGAGGTATATCCCCGACATCACCCCTATGAATCCGGCCAGGAGCGCGACTCCGAAGGTGATGAGGAGTGTCCCGACGATCTCGTTCTCCAAGCCGCCACCGAGGCCCACTCCGGGAGTGGTGATCACGCTCCAGGACATGTGGGGCAGCGCCTTGGAGGCCACCTGGGCGATGATCCAAACCGAGGGGACTATCACGAGAGCCAGCGCGATGACGCCCAGTGATATCGCTGCGCCACTGGCCGCCTTGCGTCGCCGGGTGCGCACCCCGATCCTGGTTAGAGCCTCCGGATCCCGAGCCATCAGACGCCCCTTCCGACCGGAAGTGCCGTGGTCGAGACTTTGCGGACCAACAGGCGCGCGCCCACATTGGCCAGCAATGTCACCAGCATGAGTGCCAGGGCCGCTTCGGCCAGCGTGCGGACCGCCAGGCCGGTGCCGTCGATCAGTGCGGAGTCGAGGGTGGTGACGATGGTGGCGGCGATGGTGTTGAAGGTGGAATAGATGTTCGTGGGCAGTGTGCCGAGCACGCTTCCGGAGACCATGGCGACGGCCATGGTCTCGCCGAGCGCCCGGGCCAGGCCGAGGACGGTCGCGCCGATTATGCCGGCGGACACCCAGGGCACGGTGACCTTGGTGGTTACCTCCATCCGGGTCATGCCAAGCGCCTCGGCGCCTTCTTCGGTGAGAGTCGGCACCTGGGCGAAAAGGTCGCGGCTGGTGGAGGCGATGATGGGAATGATCATGGCGGCGAGGATGATGCCTGACGTCAGCAGCCCTTCGCCCGCTCCGGTCGACCCACGGAACCAGCGCAGAACGATCACGTCAGGCATGTGTTTGGCGACGATGGGGTAGATGTCCCGGCTGAGAAGAGGGCCGATGGTGAGTGTGCCCCAGAGGCCGAAGACGACGCTTGGAATGCCGGCGAGGAGCTCCAGGAAGACGCCGAGTGCGTTGCGCACACGTGGCCCCAGAAGCTTGGAGATGACGAGCGCCGCGCCGAGCGAGGCGGGTAACGCTATTACGAGGGCGATGAGAGAGGAAAGGACTGTCCCGGCGATGATCGCCCAGGCGCCGTACTCGGCCTGGGCGGGATGCAGAACGCCGTTGGTGGTGACGGGCTGCAGGTAGAAGTTGCCGGGATGCCAGACGTTGTGGACGAAGAAGCCGAGCCCGTTGTACTTGATGGCGGGTAGGGCCTGGTGAACCAGGATCCCCAGTATGGCCAGGAGAGCCAGCAGCGGCGCCACCGCAGAGACGGTGCTTGCGATCTTCACCGGGCCGAGTGGAGACTTGGTAGTGGGGCGGAACACCCGAGGGGCCTGCGGTTCCTCTGTCCTGCGCGCCAGATCGCTGGCCAAAGCGGCTTTGCCTTTCACTAGAGGGAAGGGCCACCTCCAGGAGGCGGCCCTTCCCCATGCCATTACTTGTCTTTTGTCAGCTGCCGATCTTGGCGATCTGCGCCAGCGAGAGCGAGGCGACGGAGGTCGGCAGGGGCTGGAAGTTCACCTGGCTCAGGTACGAGTCGGCGTTCCCGTGCGCAGGATCGATCGCCCAAGTCAGGAAAGCCTTGATGGCCTGGGCCTTGTTCGGATCCGACTGCGTGGTGTTGACGATCGCGTACTCGAAGTTGATGATCGGGTACGAGGTCGCGCCGGGGCCATAGATGAGCGAGATGGCCTCGTTGGCGGGAACCTGGCTGATGAAGTTCTTGGCCTCGGCCTGGATGCCTGCCGCCGTAGGAACCACGAACTTGCCGGCCTGGTTGGAGATCGCCGCCAGCGTCAGCCCGGCCTTGGCGGCCTGGGAGGCGTAGCTGACCCCGACGTAGGCGATGCAGCCCGCTGTCTGCCCGCAGCCGGTGACCATTCCGCCATTGCCATTCTCGGCGAGAGCCGTGGAGACCGCGGGGAAGGCGACGGTGGTGCCAAACTGCGGCCCGTTGGCGCTGCCCCAGCCGTTGGGGTCCGACTTGGAGAGGTACTGGGTGAACAGGAAGGTGTCACCAGAGCTGTCCGAACGGTGCAGTGGGGCGATGGCCAGGTGCGGCAGGTTCACGCCCGCGTTCAGCGCCTTGATGGCGGGGTCATCCCAGAACTTGATCTTGCCCTGGTAGATGTCGGAGATAACCAGTCCGGTGAGGTTCAGCTGCTGGGTCACGCCGGGAATGTGAACGACGATCTCCTGGGCGGAGATGGCGAGCGGGATGTTGATCAAGGTTGGGGTCTTGCTGGTAACCGTCGGCGAGAGGTAGGCGTCAGAGGCACCGATGTCCACCGTGCCGCTCGCGGCGTCGGCGATGCCGGTGCCGGAGCCTGTGCCGGCCGTGGTGATGGAGATGTTCGAGTACTGGGTGTGGTAGTCAGGTGCCCAGAGGTTGAACAGGGGGTAGAGTAGTGTCGACCCCGTCTCCTGGAGAGCTACGTTCGCGGTCGGAGGGGTTTCGGTTGCGGCGTAGTTAGGGGCTGCGTTGGCCTGGGTGGTCGCTGGAGCAGCAGTGGTTGCGGTCGTCGAGTTGGTGGAACTTGAGGACGAAGAGCTTCCGCATGCCGAAGCGGCCAACCCGGCCACTCCAATGAGCCCGGCTGCAAATAGTGGTCTTTTCGGCGCCATGCCGTTTTTTTCCTTTCCTATGGGTTGATGATTCATCGTGGATCTCCCTGTAGGGCTAGCCCATGCGGCCCGAGACGTAATACTGGGTCTCGGGTTGCCTGGGGTCCTCAAAGATTTGGGCGGTGGGGCCCGACTCCTTGAGGTGCCCGTCAAAGAAGAACATCGTGTGGTCCGATATCCGCTTCGCCTGAGCGAGGGAGTGGGTCACCACGATGAAGGTGATCTCCGAAACGAGTTCGGCCAAGAGTTTCTCGACCGACTCGACGGAGATCGGATCCAGTGCCGACGTGGGTTCGTCGAGCAGCAGGACCTCTGGCTGTACCGCCAGGCTTCTGGCAAGGCACAAAAGTTGCTGTTGGCCTCCGGAGAGGCGGAAGGGCGAGTCGTGCAGGCGACCTGAGACGGCGTTCCAGAGCCCGACGCGCTCCAGGGTCTCCCTGACGATTTGGTCGTGCTCGGACTTCTTGGCCAGTCCGTGAGCCTTTACGCCCGCGAGCACGTTGTCGCGAATGGACATAGGGAAGGGATTGGGGCGCTGGAAGAGCATGCCGACTCGGCGGCGCAGTTCGAGCAGGTCGACGCGGTCGGTAAGGACCTCCTGTTCACCCAGGAGGACGCTTCCGCCAGCAAAGTATCCGTGAACCTTGTCGTTCATCCGGTTCAGGCTTCTCAGGAAGGTCGTCTTCCCAGACCCGGTGGGGCCGATCAGGGCCACTATCGAACCCCGCGTCAGCATCAGGTTGACTCCTGAAATAATGGTCGTCTTTCCGAATCCCACCGTCAGGTCGGATACCTTTATCACGGTCCGGGACGGGTCGGAAGAGTTGGCCGAGTTGCTCTCGACCGGGCGCGGGGCCAAATCCTGCATGTATTCCTCGTTGGGCTTGGCGGCCTGGGAAACGCTTTCGTCGCTCACTTCATGACAGAAGGTATCGAGCGGACCTTAACGACAGGTAAACGCGGGGGAACAATTGCACGTATTCCGTATGGCGATTTGGAAATCCCTAGTCAGAGCCTTGATTCTTGGCGAGAATTGCGGTATCGGCTGTCGGCTTGCCGCCCGTGCTGAAGGTGAGGGTCCCCATGCTCGTGCATATCGAGTCGGTAAAGGTGATCGACGTGAGGATTCCATTTTCCCGGCCACGCGGCTCCGCGGTCGACCCCGCCTTCGCCAAGACCGCCTGCCTGGTGATCACGCGCGGAGGCGGCCACCTTGGTTTCGCGGAGGCGCCGGTGTTTGCCGCCCCCACCTATGACGAGCAGTTCGTGGCTCAGACGCATGCGGCGATAGAGCTTTTCGCCTCGGCGATGCTGGCCAAGGGCCGGCGGGATGGTTCCGCGGTCGAGCTGGCCGTCGAAGAGGTGGTCGCCTCGCTGGCGCGCTACCGGGGAAACTCGGCGGCCAAGGCGGCAATCGAGATCTCGCTGCTTGACCTTTACTCGCGCCAGAGAGGGATCGGCGCTGCCGGGACACTGGCCGAATACGCCAGGCAGCTCGGCCACCTGGGCATGGCCGGTCGCTTCGCCGCGCTGGATGAGGAGGAGCCTATCCCCGCCCAGGGCACCTCGCTCGCCTTGTTGGAGGATGAGACCGAGCGGAGTCTCGAGGCGGCGAGATTGAGCCGGCTTGGCTACCGCCGCCTGAAGGTGAAGGTCGACGCGCCTTTCGAACCCGATGCTCTGAAGCGGCTGGTAGCGGCAGCGGATATCGAGATGAGTGCGGACGCCAACGGCACCCTTGCGGACCGGGATCAGCTCGCGGCTCTGCTCGGCGTCGGCTTCAGTTATGTGGAGCAGCCCTTTGCTCCCGGCTCGCTTCACGACCTGGCGCAGTTGCACAATGTCGGGCTGCGCAGCGGGTCGGCGCGGATCGCCCTCGACGAGAGCATCTCCGGGCCGGGAGCACTGCGGGACGCAATCGCGCTGGTGCCGTTCTCCGTGGCCGTGCTCAAGGTCTCGCGCCTGGGAGGAATCGCCGGGCTGTTGGAGGCGGTGCGGATTGCGGAGGCGGCCAAGATCGGCTTCTACATCGGCGGGATGTACGACACCCCCGTCCTGCGCCGCTTGAACGCGCTTCTCGTCAAAGCCCTGGAACCACCGGAGATATCGGACCTCGGCCCCGATAGCGACTTCTTCGGGTCCCAGATCCCGCCCTCGGTCGTACGCCGCGGTGACGGAGAGCTCATGCTCGTAGGCGACGAAGGGATTTCGGGCCCGTTCGTCCCGGCGGAGGAGCACGCCGCCGGGGTGTCCGAGATGCTGGTCTGAAGGAGAGCCCCCCGGCGGCGGGGGTGGGGTCGCCGGGGGGCGGGCCCTACCGGTAGTAGGAGGCCGGGGGCTGGGCACCCGCAAGGCTCGAGAAGGCGCTCGGCACCGGGTACCTGCCCAGCACGAAGTTGAGGATCGCCGCGTGCTGAAGCTCCACCGGCTGGATGGAGGCGGCAACGCCTATTGCCCTCTTGCCGGTCAGCACCGCAGTTGAATCCTGGTAGGTGGCCGCCGCTATGTTTTCGATCTCAAGGGCCAGGTCGGCGAGGCCTTCCACGTTGGTGACCTTGGAGAAGGCCTGCTGCACCGTCGGAGTCAGCGCGGGATCCGTCTTGGTCACCGCCCGCACGCCCGCCGCATTGAGGATTCCGTTCCAAGCTCCGGCATGCTCCTTGTGCTGAGCCATGGCTACCTGGGCAAAGTTGACGACCGCCGGGGGAACGGTGCCCAGCTTCCCTGCTTTGGCAGCGGAGATCCCTGCGGCGTAGGCGTAGATGCCCAGGTTCTCCAGCGACGCCGAGAGCGCCGCGATCAGGAGATCTCCCGTCAGGCGCGACGGTGGTGCGGTAGTGGTCGGGGCCTGGGCCGCGGAGCCGGCCGACCCACAGGCCGCAAGTGCGGCCGCGCCGGCGGCCAAGCCCGCCCCGAGCAGGAATCCTCGCCTGGTCGTTCGGCGAGCGAGAAGGCCTCCCGCCTCTTCGCGGAGGCGCTCCGCCAGCTCGCCGGAGCGCTCCCGCAGGCCCGGCATCGATTCGTCGTTGTGCAGGTTTTCGAGGTCGTCGACCTGGCCCTGCAGCTCCCAGTTGTAGATTTCCATTCGAGTCTCCTGCCTTTCCTTATCCTTGTAGCGAGACGACGCCGGAGCCGGAGGCGGAGCCACCGATGAACGCCGTTGGGAACCCCACCGAACCCGCTGCCGCCGGCAAGGAGTCGACGACCGTGGGCGAGAGGGCTATCAGCTGGGGCGCGTCCGCCTGCAATAGAGCCGCGACGGCGCGGAGGATGGCCGCATGCTGCGCCTCCACGCCCATGATCGACGCCGTGGCGCGGATGGCGTTCTTGTTGGCCGGATCGAGCGCGGTGATATCGGCAACGTAGGCCTGGGCTGCCGCCTGCTCCAGCTCCAGGGCGAGCTCCACGACGGCAAGCGGTGTGGTCAATCCGGCCTTGGCCCTTTCGACGACTGCAAGCAGCGCGGGATCCGGCTTGGTCTGCGGGCTCCCTCCCAGCTGGGAGATCAGGCTGTTGAATGTGGCAAGGTGCTGCTGATGCTGTGCCATCGTGGTGCGGGCGAAATTGGCCACCACCGGGTTGGCTGTGGACCCACCGATGAAAGGAAGGCCCAAGGCGGTCCCGTAGGCGTTCACCGCCAGGACCTCGATAGCGGCCGCACGCGTGAGAATCTTCACGTCAGCCGATTGGGAGGCGCCCGCAGCGGTGGATGCCGCCAGGATGGCCGTGCCTACGCCCAGCGCAACCAGTGTGCCAAGAAAGAAGGCGCCGGGCGGCAAGACCTTGCCGCCAAGTCCGGGCGTGGCGTCCGCCTCGACGCCGGCTTGGTGGTGTAGCTCCACCAGCTCCCTTCCGGCCTCCCTCATCTCCCTCATCGAGTCGAGGTGCGTGTCCTGCGACTCCGTGATGAGCTCCTCGAACGCTCGTCGGTCCAAGCCCATGCGGTCTCCTTGTCAGGTGATGGCGCTTCACTCCACCGGGTGGCGCTCTTTGCGGCTGTACATGCTTGGTTCGGTGCAGATCGGCGGGGTGGATTGTGCCGAAGCGAAATTCGTGCAAATTACATCGCACTAGGTGTCTTGTGGCCGAGTGGACCGGCTCGACAGGGAATTAATGCGAAGCGGGGATTATGAGACACTCTGCGTATGTTGCATGCGGCAATGAGTGGCACAGAGATGGCGAAGTCCGCCGGAGTCGATCGAGCCGCCGCCTGCGACGAGGAGCTGGTCGGACTGGTCGCCTCGGGCAGCCAGGAGGCGCTGGTCGAGTTGTACCGTCGCCACGCCGCCCACGTGCACGCAGTGGCACTGCGCGTTCTCGGCCCGGGAGCACTTGCCGAGGAGGTGACCCAGGACGTTTTCCTCGGCGTGTGGAGGCAGCCGGATCGCTACGACCCCTCCCGCGCGTCCATGCGCGGCTACCTGTCCATGATGGCGAGCCGCAAGGCCATCGACCGCCTGCGCTCGGAGGTGGCCAGGCGTAGGCGCGAGGAGGCGGCCACGAGCGCCGAACCCGCCGATCGCAGCCCGGTGGCCGAGCACGACCGGGTGGCCGCCTCGCTGGAGGTGCGTGACGCGCTTGCGACCCTGAGCCAGGAGGAGCGCCAGGCCATCGAGCTCGCCTATTTCGGGGGGCACAGCTACCGCGAGGTGGCGTTGCTGCTCGGCCAGCCCGAGGGCACCGTGAAGAGCCGCATAAGATCGGGATTGAGCCGGATACGTCAAAGCATCGGCTCGCAGGTGGGTGAGGTGAGATGAACACCCTCGACGGTCATGCCCGCTTGAGCGAATTGGTGCCCGTCTATGCGGTCGGCGCGTTGGAGGGGGAGGAGCTCCGGGCACTGGAGGAGCATTTGGACGAGTGTCCGCTGTGCCGTGCAGAGCTGCGTGAGCTCTCCCAAGTCGTCACCGAGGCGCTCCTGGAACCTGTGGAGCCACCTCCTTCGGTGCTTAAGGCGGTCCTGGCCGAAACAGGCGGGACCGCGACGGCCACGCCGCACGCCACCGGCGAAGAGGTGCATCGGCTTCGCCCTCGCCGCAGGATCCCTGAGCTGGTGGCGGCGCTTGTCGTCCTGGTGCTCGGATTCGGTTCGGTCTCCTTCTGGCTTGGCAGGTCCACCGCGCCGGCAACGGTGGCAGCCTCGGGCGGGAAGGTCGTGTACATCCGGCTGACCGGATCTTCGGGGAGCTATCTCCGGCTCGAGCTCCAGGCCTCCCAGGCGGTGGTGGCCGCGACCAACCTGCCCCGCCTTGCCCGGGGGCGGACCTACCAGGTCTGGGGGCTCCTACGAGGCGACCCGGGCAGCGCACCGGTCTCGCTCGGCCTGGCCGGCGGGGATCCGCTGGGCGCGAAGTTCACCATTCCCGCGATCTCCTTTTACCAGGCGCTCGCCGTAACCGCTGAACCCACGGGCGGCACGGTCGCGCCGACGTCGGCACCGCTGGTGACCGGTAGGGTCAAAGCCGCCTGAACCGCTCAGGGCAGTACGCCGCGCAGGAACGGGTTGGTGGCGCGCTCCTGGCCGATGGTGGTGGTCTCGCCGTGGCCTGGCAGGACCACGGTGGCGTCGGCGAGCGGGAGTATCTTCTCCCTCATGGAGTTCATCAGCGCCTCCATCGATCCTCCGGGCAGGTCCGTCCTTCCGATGGAGCCCGCAAAGAGGTGGTCCCCACTGAACAAGAGCGGCCCCAGATCACCTACCTCGCCCAGGAAGCAGGTCGAGCCTTGGGTATGACCCGGGGTGTGGATCGCACGCAAGCGCAGGCCCGCGCCCCTGACCTCCTGGCCGTCGGCGAGGTCGTGAACCAGCTCGGGTTCGCGGGTGCTCAGTCCTGACGCCGCGAGAGCCTGGCCGAGCATGCCGGAAGTCCCGATGGGGTCGCGCATCATGTGGCGATCCGCCGGATGCAGGTGGACAGGGAGCCGCTGCCGGCCGGCGAAATCCAGATTCTCCTCTCGCTCGACCAGGGCGGGAATTCCCCCAATGTGGTCGATGTGGCCATGGGTGGCTATGACCGCTACCACCCGCAGCGAGCGTTCTTTCAGGAAGGCCGCCACCTTCTCCGGCTCCGGAGGTACGTCGATGAGCACGCACTCGCCCGACGAGGAGGCGGAGCGGACGATCCAGCAGTTGGTGTCCGCCAGCCAGAGTGGCAGGCCAAAGACCAGATCGGTCACCCTAACCCCCTAATCGGCTCGGTTGTATGCACTTGGTAAGCTCAAAGGTTACTTTGGGAGTCCCGATGGTGGCTCCCTGAGGATCTGGAGGATGAGTGACGCGGGTAGTGATTGCTGAGGACGAGGCCATCATCAGGATGGATCTGGAGGAGGCGCTGCGCGAGCTCGGCTACGAAGTGGCCGGAGCCGCTCATCGAGGCGATCAGGCTCTGGAGATGATCCGCTCGCTGCAGCCCGAGCTCGCGATCCTGGACGTGAAGATGCCCGGCCTCGATGGGCTGGAGGTGGCCGCGGAGGTGTCGCGGGAGCGCCTATGCCCAGTCATCATCCTCACCGCCTTTTCCCAACGCGCCCTGATCGAGCAGGCCAGGGACGCCGGGGCACTCGCTTATTTGGTGAAGCCATTCCAGCCCAGCGACCTGGTGCCCGCCATCGAGCTGGCGATCGCCCGTTTCGGCGAGATGCAGGCCCTGGAGGACGAGGTTCGCAATCTGGAGGACAGCGCCGAGCGCCTCAAGGCTCAGCTGGAGACGCGAAAGCTGCTCGACCGGGCCAAGGGGGTTCTCATGGAGACCTACGGGCTGACCGAGCCCGAGGCCTTCTCCTTCATACAGCGCAGGGCCATGGATTCGCGTACGAAGATGTCGGCCATGGCCGAGGCGGTCATCTCCGGGGAGCTGCGCCCGGAGTAGGCGCCATCCGCCTCGCCTCGCGGCGCCGCGGGGGTAGGTTGGATCGCATGGACAAGCTGATCCTCGTCGACGGCTACTCGTTGGCCTTCAGGGCGTTTTTCGCCATACCCGTCGATTCGATGGTCACCTCCAGCGGCCAGCACACCAACGCCTTGTACGGCTTCATGAGCATGCTGGTGGGGCTAATCGAGGAGCAGAAGCCCACCCACATGGCCGTCGCGCTCGACCTTCCCGGCCGAACGTTCCGGGACGATCTGAACCCGGACTACAAGGCGCACCGACCCGAGACGCATCCCGGGCTGAAGTCCCAGCTGGAGATGCTGGAGCGGGCTGTCCGCTCGCTCGGCATCGCCGTGGTCTCCAAGCCCGGCTATGAAGCCGACGACGTGCTGGCGACCCTGGCCGAAAGGGCCGCGTCCCAAAGCGTCGACACCATCGTCGTGACCGGAGACCGCGACAGCTTCCAGCTGGTGCGGGACCCCCACATCCGGGTCCTCTACAACCGTCGCGGGGTGAGCGACTATCTCCTGCTCGATGAGGCGGGTGTCATCGAAAAGGTGGGAGCGCCCCCCGAGGTGTATTCGTTCCTGGCCGCCCTGAGAGGAGACCCCTCGGACAACCTCCCCGGCTTGCCCGGCATCGGAGACAAGACCGCGGCCCGCCTGGCCGAGACCTATCAGAGTGTCGGCACCCTGCTCGAGCACCTGGACGCCTTGTCGCCCAAGGTGGCCTCGACCATATCGGAGAACCTTGAGAGGCTGCAGCTCAACATGGCACTCACCCCGCTGAAGCGGGATCTGGATATAGACGCGCGCCTGGAGGATCTTCGCCTCGGTCCCCTCGACGACGAGGCCGCCAAGGGCTTCTTCGAACTGATCGAGTCGAAGCGGCTGGCCGGCCGGGCGTTGAAGGCTTATGACTACATCGGGCACAAGGGATCCCAGGCCGGAACACCTCGGCAGGACGCCGCGGTGGCGGTGCACCAGGTCGATTCGCTGGGAGCCTTTGCCGAACGGTTGGAGTCCGGCGCGAAGGTCGCGCTTGCCGTCGGGTGGAGCGGGCAGGCGGGGCGCAGTGCCGTTTCGGCTCTGGCCCTTGCCGTGCAGCCCGGTGGCGGGGTTGCGGAGGTGGCCTGCTACGGCGAAGACGTGGACGGATCCCAAGAGGTCGAGCGCCTCGGCGCGGTGATCGCCGTACTGGCAGGTGCAAGGGCGGTCGGCTTTGGCTGCAAGGAGGTCTTCCGCCGCCTGGTCAGCTTGGGCATCGAGCCGCCCGCACTCGCCGCAGATCTGGGGCTGGGCATGTACCTGCTCGACGCATCGCTCGGAGGCTACGACCTGGAGGGTGCCAAGGAGCGCTGGGCCGGGGAGCTTCCGCGGCTCGAGGGTGGACCCGAAGTCGCCGAGGAAACCGGGGGCCTCTTCGAGACCGAACAGCTTCCGGCGCTCCTGCGCGAGGCGGCAACCTGCGCGCTGGTGGAGGCGCCACTGCGCCAAGAGATCGACGACTCGGGCATGACCTGGCTCTTCGACGAGCTCGAGCTGCCGCTTCTCCTGGCGCTGGCGCGCATGGAGGCGGTGGGCATCGCGGTGAACGTCGATCAACTGCGTTCGCTGGCCAGGGAGTTCTCGCAGGAGGCGGCGCGCCTGGCCGAATCGATCTGCCAGATGGCGGGCAGGTCCTTCAACGTGAACTCCACCAAACAGCTGGGCGAGGTCCTGTTCGAGGAGCTCGGCCTCACCCCTCCCAAGAAGACCAAGACCGGCTATTCCACCGATTCCCAGAGCCTCGAGAAGCTGCGCGGGGTTCATCCGATTGTGGAGGAGGTGATGCGCTATCGCGAAGTGGAGAAGCTGCGCAGCACCTACGGAGACAGCCTCATCTCCGAGGTGGCGCCCGATGGCCGCATCCATGCCACGTTCAACCAGATGGTCGCGCGCACCGGCCGCCTCTCCTCGGATCACCCAAATCTCCACAACATCCCCATCCGCACCGAGATCGGCAAGCGTTTTCGCTACGCCTTTGTCGCCCCGCCCGGCTCCAAGCTGGTGGTGGCGGACTACTCCCAGGTCGAGCTGCGGGTAATCGCGCACCTCAGCGGAGACCCCGGGCTGATCGAAGCCTTTACGACCGGAGTGGACATCCACACCGCCACCGCGTCGAGAGTCTTCGGCGTTCCGCCGTCCGAGGTCACCTCTCAGCAGCGCGCCAAAGCCAAGATGGTTGCCTACGGGCTGGCGTATGGGATGGAGGCCTATGGCCTGGCTGCGCGCCTAAACGTGGAGGTTCCCGAGGCGGAGGAGATCCTGAAGAGCTTTTTCGCGGCATTTCCCAGCGTGCGCAGCTATATGGATGAGGTCGTGGCCAAGGCGAAGCGACTGGGCTACACCGAGACCGAGTTCGGGCGCCGGCGGAGGATTCCCGAGCTGAGAGACGACAACTATCGGGTGCGCCAGGCCGCCGAGCGCCAGGCGATGAACTCGGGAATCCAGGGGCTGGCCGCCGACATTTTCAAGATCGCCCTGGTCAACCTGGACCGGACACTGCTGCGCGACCAGGCCGTTCTGGTGCTGCAAGTACACGACGAGGTGCTGGTCGAGGCGAAGGACGAGCATGCTGCCGAGGTTCGGGACGTGGTGGTGCGGGCGATGGAGTCGGCCGCGAAGCTCAGAGTGCCGCTTGCGGTGAACTCCTACATCGTTTCGAGTTGGGGCGATGCCAAATAGAAGGCGGCGCCGGGGCCCGAGTCCGGGCACTGCATTGCCGAAGTTGCGCGTTGTTATGCTCGAATGTGAGCTATCCTAGGCTTTTTCCGGCCAGGTCTCAATTCCGGTAAGTA
>JAJZNF010000104.1 GCA_021847985.1 Actinomycetes bacterium
GGCCGTGGCGCCGCCCGGGCTTGCCCACCTATTCGGAGTCCGCTGCGAGGGCTCCAGCCTGGCCGGCGCGCGCGGCCGGCTCGCCGCCCAGGGGATTGACGCCGCTCCGCTTGCCGCGCTTCTCGAGGCGGCCTCCCCCCGGGTGGGCGAGGCCGAAATCCTTCCCGAGGATCCCGCCACCATCTTCTACACCTCGGGCACCACCGGCCGACCCAAAGGGGCTCTCGGAACGCACCGCAACATCTGCACCAGCCTGATGTCGCTCTTCTTCCTGAGCGCGCGCAACCAAAGGGCTTACGCCGCCAAGCGAGAGCCCTCGGTCCAGAACTCGGTGCTCGTTTCGGTTCCTCTCTTCCACGCGACCGGTAGCCATGGGCTGCTCGTCCCCAACACCATGGCCGGCGCAAAGCTGGTGATGATGAGGCGCTGGAACCCGGAGCGGGCGCTCGAACTCATCGAACGTGAGCGGATCAACAACTTCATCGGCGTGCCGACCATGGTCTGGCAGGCTCTCAACTCGCCGGCCCTTCAGCGCCGGGACACCTCCAGCCTTCGCACCGTGAGCTGTGGAGGAGCGCCCGCCCCGCCCGAGCTGCTGCGGCGGCTCCGCGCCCGCTTCCCCGCTGCCATCCCTTCCAACAGCTACGGACTGACCGAGACCTCCTCGGTTGCCACCAGCATCTCGGGAGACGACTACGCCCGCCGGCCCGAATCGGTGGGAAGGCCGCTTCCCGTCGTGGAGGTGAGGGTGCTCGGCGCAGGCGGCGAGGTGACCGAGGCGTACGAGACCGGCGAGCTCTGGGTACGGGGAGCCAATGTGGTAGCCGGTTACTGGAACAGACCCGAAGCCACGGCAGCGGCGATCCAGGATGGCTGGTTCCGCACCGGTGACCTCGCCTACGTGGACGGAGACGGCTTCGTCTACATCGTCGACCGGGCCAAGGACGTGCTCATCCGCGGAGGCGAGAACGTCTATTCGGCGGAGGTCGAGGCGGCGATCTACGACAACCCCTGCGTGGCCGACGTGGCGGTCATCGGCATTCCCGACCTGGAGATGGGAGAGGAGGTGGCTGCCGTAGTGCAGCTGCACGCCGGCTGCGAGGTGACCGAGGACGCGATCCGCACGGCCGTTGCGGCCAAGCTTGCCGCCTTCAAGGTGCCCAAGTACGTCTTTTTCCATAGCTCTCCGCTGCCCCGCAATGCGGCGGGCAAAGTGCTCAAGCGACAGCTCCGCGAGGAGATGGTCTCCCGTTTGGTCGAGGAGTGAGGTGGCCGCCCCCGGCGGCTTCCTGTTAGGTTTAACCTGCGATGCCCCAAACTCCCGGCGCCACCCCCATCAGCATCCGGCCCTCCTTTGCGACCCGCAAGCGCGCATACGACAGCCGCAGGCGCATGGGTCTGGCCGCCGCCGGCGCATGGGTCTGGTCACTGCTTCTCCTGGCCTTCGCCAGTATCGCCCCCCGGGCCGGCCTGGCGGCGATCCTGGCGTCCGTCGTGGTCGGCGCCGCGGTGGCGCTCGCCTCGGTCGTCTCCTACCGCCGCGAGGTGGCACGCTGGTCCGGCGGGGGCGAGAGCTGCAGTGCCGAGCAGAGTTGCGGCAGCGAGGCCTGCTCGAGCGAAGGTGGAAGCTGCCATGCGCGCCTGGAGCGGGAGACGGCCTCCGAGGTGCTGGATATGGAGCTGGAGCGCCTTCGCCTTACGCTCCGAGCAAAGTACGGCCCCGACCTCGTCTTCTTTGCGCTGTGGGCGGCCCTTGGCGCCGCCATCTCGGCACGGGCCGCAACTTCGTCGATAGCCGTTGCCGGCGGGCTGCTTTCAGTAGCCTCTGTGGCGGTCGTGGCCGCCCGGCTTCGCCTCTCCCGGCTCGTCTTCAGCCGCTGAAGTTCGTATTCGGCCACGCTATAGGGCCTTTAGTCCCAGAAAAATTATGAGACGGTAAAGGTTTTCTTTGGCCACTTGGCTTTTCGAACTCATTCGCTAATCTCTGCTTCAAGGCCGACACGAGGCGCAAACGGAGCGTAATACAGGCCGGGATCGCGGAGCTGCTTGGGCGGAGCCGCGTCGATCGAGACAGAGGTTGGACCATGATGGCGTTGAGATTGGCTGAAACGACGGTTGCCCCGGAGGCGCGCCGCAAGCGGGGTCGTCCTCGCAGCGTCGACGCGCACCGCCGCATCCTCGACGCCACACTTTCCATTTGCGCGAGCGAGGGCTACCGGGACCTCACCATCGAATCCGTGGCACGCACCGCAGGCGTTGGAAAGTCCACCATCTACCGCCACTGGCGTTCCAAGAAAGACCTGATCGAAGAGGCCGTCGCCCGTGAATCGGTGAACCTTGGCCGCAATATGGACTCAGGTGACCTGGAAAAGGACCTGGGGACCTTCATCGCCAACCTGGTCGAACTGCTCTCCTCCCCCGCCGGAAACGCCATCGCCCATCTGGTTGGCGAGGCCCAGTCCAATCCGGCCGTTGCCGCGCTGGTGGCCTCCACGTGGGACGTGCATCGCCGCGGTGCGCTGGTCCAGCTTCTCGAGGCCCACCGCCCCGAGCGCGACCTCCGCAGCGACATCGACCCGGAGCGAGTCTCCGAAGCCGTGTTCGGCTCGCTCTTCATGCGCAGGATCATCATGGGCGCGAATCTCGGCCAGGCCGACGTGAGCGCAGTGGCCGACCTGGTGCTGCACGGCATGCTGGCTCCCAGGGCTGCCGGCGCTTAGCCCGCCGGGCTACGCCCCTTCGGCGTGATCCGGGGCCTCGCAGACGTGGCACTCCATCTCCAGAGTCGCGTGGCTGATCCCGAACTCCTCGGCCAGGCGCTCCTTGAGGAGCACTGAACGCTCCTGGGCGTCGTGCAGGCTTATCCCCTCCCGCATCACCAGATGCGCCGAGAGCGCCACCGAGGTCGAACTCAGGTTCCAGACGTGCAGATGATGAACGTCTTGGACACCCGGCGTTTCGAGCATCAAACGGCGGATGGCGCCGGCGTCCACCTGGCCCGGCACCGCGTCCATCAAAACGTTGGTCACGTCGAGTAGCACCTTGACCGACGCCGTTATGACCAGGGCCGAGACCGCGATGCTTGCCAGCGGGTCGGCGGCCACGAAACCGTAGCGCAGGATCAGAAGCCCGGCCGCCAGGGCGAGCACCCAGCCGATCCCATCGGAGAAGAAGTGGATCAGGTTCGCCCGCACCAACGCTGAACGCTTGTCCTGCTTGGCGAAGACGACAAGTGAGACCACGTTGACCAGCACGCCGGCGATCCCGACGGCGCTGATGTCGGCCCCGCCCGAGTGGAGCGGCCCCACCAGATGGTGCCCGAGGAGGCGCATCACGGCCGCATAGACGATGGCGACCGAAACGCCTATCAACAA
>JAJZNF010000140.1 GCA_021847985.1 Actinomycetes bacterium
ATAAATGGATCGACTCCAGTAATATTAATTTTTGCATTTGCTCCAGACCGGAAGTTCGCCACCAGCCCGAGTCCACACGGTCGCGGGCAGAATGGAGGCATCGGGGCCGCTTGTCATCGTGGTCCTGGCCGCCAACGCGACCCCGGCAAGGGTGGGCGTCGCCTTTGGACGCGCGACGTCGAAGGGCCATCCGAATCACCGTCCCGAGGTGGTGCCGAATGCGGCCGCTGCCGCCGGGGGCTTTCCAGGTGGCTCCGGATACGCCTGAACGGGAGATGCTGGCCGGAAGGCCCTTGGCGCCGTCATTACGGGGACCTAGTTTTTCGAGAGCTCCCGTAATGCCCGCCTTGCAGCATTGTGCCAGTTGGCGGCGCTAGCCTCGGGCCGGAGGACGCGTTTCGAATCCGCGGCGCATGCCATTCGATCGGGGGTCCCGTTGAGTGACGCACAAGATGGGGGCGCACCGCAGGCGCCCGGCGCCTCAAATGGACCATTGGTGCCGCAGCGCCCGCCCGTATCGCCGCAGGGGCTGACGACGGCGGAGGTGGCCGGGCGGGTCGCCGCCGGCCTTGATAACTCGGCGCCCGAGACGACGTCCAAATCGACCGTCGAGATCATGCGCTCCAACATCCTGACCAGGTTCAACCTGATTCTGGGAACCCTACTGGTGGCGATTCTCTTGACGGGGGTGATCCAGGACGCGCTGTTCGGCTTGGTCATGGTTTTCAATTCCGCAATCGGGATCTTCCAGGAGGAGAGGACCAAGCGCACTCTCGACCGGCTAGCTCTTCTTTCGGCCCCCCGGGTGCGGGTGCTCCGCGATGGTACCGTGGCCGAGATCCAACTCGAGCAAGTCGTATTGGATGACCTTGTGCTGATGGCGCCCGGGGAGCAGATCGTCGCCGACGGAATCGTCAGGTCGGCCGAGGGGCTGGAATTAGACGAGTCGCTCCTCACCGGAGAGTCCGAACCCGTTCCACGATCCGAATCCGAGCCTGTGCTCTCGGGCAGCTTCGTCGCTGCGGGCACCGGCAGGTACCAGGTGACCGCAGTGGGGCAGCAGGCCTACGCCCGCACCCTCTCCCGTGAAGCCCGGGCCTTCGCCACCACTCCATCGGAGCTAATGAACGGGATCAACAAGATACTCCGCTACGTGACCTGGGCATTGTTCCCCGCGGCGGCGCTGCTTCTGGTGGGAGCTTTTCGGACCGGGGGCCCGTTCAAGTCGGCTGTGGCCGGAATAGTCGCCGCTCTGGTCGGGATGGTACCCCAGGGGCTGGTGCTGCTCACCTCGATCGCCTTTGGAGTCGGGGCCGTCAAGCTCGCGCGGCGCAGGGTGCTGGTGCAGGAGTTGGCGGCAGTCGAGGGCCTGGCCCGGGTCGACGTCGTCTGTTTCGACAAGACGGGAACCTTGACGGACGGGAACATCGCCTTCGAGGAGCTGGTCGCCCTGGGCGACGAGGATGGATTGGACGAGGCCGTTTCGGCCCTTGCCGCCCAGGAGTCCCCGAACGCCACGCTTGCCGCGCTTGCGGCCGCCTTCCCCGCCGATCCGGGCTGGGAGCGCGTCGGCTCGGTGCCGTTCAGCTCGGCGACCAAGTGGAGCTCGGTCACCTTTGCCGGGCACGGCACCTGGGTGCTCGGCGCGCCCGAGATCATCGCCAAATCCGATCCCGAGGCTCTGGCAGCCGCCGAGGAGGTCGCGTCCTCGGGGCGCCGAGTACTCGCGCTCCTCAAGACCGGCGAGCCGCCCCGTGCCGGGGAGACTGCGTCCGGTGAGGTGGTGGCGCTACTCGTCTTCGGGGAGCGCCTCCGGCCCGAGGCGGGCGCTGCCATCGAGTACTTCGGGCGCCAGGGGGTTGCCATCAAGGTCATTTCCGGGGACAGCCCCGCCACTGTTGGCGCACTTGCCGTGCGCGCAGGGGCCATTCCGCCGGGCTCCAAAGCAGTGGACGCTCGGACGCTTCCTGACTCCGAGCCAGAGCTGGCGGAACTTCTCGAACGGGAATCGGTTTTCGGCCGGGTTACGCCACATCAGAAGCAGGCCATGGTGCGTGCTCTCCGCTCGCGTGGCCACGTGGTGGCGATGACCGGCGACGGGGTCAACGACGCCTTGGCTCTCAAGCTTGCCGACATCGGTGTGGCGATGGGATCCGGGACCGCGGCGACCAAGGCGGTCGCGCAGTTGGTTCTGCTCGACGGCGACTTCTCGACCTTGCCGGGTGTGGTGGCAGAGGGAAGGAGGGTGGCCGGCAACATCGAGAGAGTGGCCAACCTCTTCCTGGCCAAGACGGCATGGGCGGCGCTGCTCGCCCTGTTTGCGGGGGCGGCCTTGCTCGCCTACCCTCTCTTGCCTCGCCACCTCACCGTGATCGACGCACTGACCATCGGCACCCCCTCCTTCTTCCTCGCCCTGGCGCCGAACGCCCGGCGCTACATGCCCGGCCTAGTAACCAGGGTGCTTCGCTTTGCGGTCCCGGTAGGCGCAATCGAAGCCGCCGGCGCGGCCACCGCCTATCTGATCACGTATTCCAACGGGGACACCGAGGCCGTAAGTCGTACGGCAGTGGTCCTGGTACTGCTCGCCGCGGGCCTCGCGGTCCTTGCGGCCGGCGCATCACCCTTCAATTGGTGGAAGGGGGTTCTCATCGCCGCGATGGCCGCGGGATTCGTTCTCCTCTTTCCCTTCGCCGCCCTGCGCACCTTTTACGCACTGAGCCTGCCCACCCACGACCTGGCAGCGGTCCTGCTCACGGCCCTTGCAACGACCGTCGTGACCGGATTAGCCGCCGTATGGCTGAGGCGCGCTGCGGATGCGAGAGCCGACCGGTCGTGAGCCTGGTGGGTTCGTGCCCGCTGCGCGGATGCCTTGTCGTGTGCTCCGGTTGGCGTCATTCCCGGGAACCGGCGTTGCCCAAGTCCCGGCGCCGCACTCCGGGCAGGTTAGCAGCATGGCTCCCATGCGGTGAGGCGTGAGCGCCACCTGGACCGGAGATGGACTGAAGTGGACTCCACACTCCTGGCACTCGTATTCGAGGTTCTTTCCACGCATCGTCTGGAACGCGATGGATCCAAGTGCCACGATGATCGCGACGAAGATTCCGTCGGCCGCACGTGCCGGCATCGGCCGCCCCTCTCGCCTGGCTCCCAAGATTCTGAAGCCTGGCCCGGCAACGGTCAAGACGGCGCGGACGGGCGCCGGCGCCTTGGATGGCCGTCGTGCCGACCGGCCCCGCGGATGGCTCCGCGGAGACCCTTCCTGTCGTCTCGGCCCGGTTTTCCCTCGTGTTACCCGGGCGAATGAGTGGTAACTTTGCATGCCGACGAGCCATGGAGGACCGGTTCGTGACCGACGTCCTCGGCCCCGCG
>JAJZNF010000274.1 GCA_021847985.1 Actinomycetes bacterium
GGCAGCGACCCCGATTGATATCCGCTCACGGTGAACGCGTAGTCGGCCACCAGGCTGCCGGACGGATACGAATGCAGGCTTATGCGCAGCACCTGATTGCCGGACACGTCGCGGCAGTTGGCGCTCCACGCACCGGTCCAGCTGAAGTCCAACGGGTGCACCTTGGATGTGCGCGCACCACTTCCTGACAAGGTGACCACCGCCGTGCCACTGGGGGGCAGCTGGTCCGAAGCTGCCTCCTTGGTGAGCGGCTTCGCCTTCGCGGCTGCCTTGTGAAGCGCCACCGTCTGGTGACGGAAGGAGATCACCTGGGAGCCGAGCAGGGTGGCTCCGAGGGCCAGCACCAAGGCGGCAGCGAGCAGCCCCAGGTTAAGAGGGGTGTTCCAGCGCGCCCGCGCCGGGGGCTTGCTTGGATCGGCGGTGATCATATTGCAGGTCGGATTCTACCGCCCGGCCACGAAGTTGTCTTGCCCGGAAAACGGACGGCCCGCCTCCCTAGAGGAGAGGCGGGCTGCCGATGGGGGAAGTTGCACTTGTTCCAACCATCGGCAGCCACATTTTCATCCTTTAGATCCGAATTTAGGGAACTTATTTTTCACGTCCGGCCTGAATAGCATTCCAAACCGTCTCCGGGGTGGCAGGCATCGGCACGTGGCGCACCCCCAGATGCGAAAGCGCGTCCACCACGGCGTTCCACACCGCCGGGACCGACCCTATCGTCCCCGACTCGCCGATGCCCTTGGCGCCCAGCGGGTTGCGCGGCGTGGGAGTGGAGGTGCGGTGAACCTCGAATGAGGGCATGACGTCAGCGGACACCAGGTGGTAGTCGGCGAAGTTGGAAGTGAGCGGATTGCCCATCTCGTCGAAGCGAACCTGCTCATAAAGTGCCTGGGCGACGCCCTGCGCGAGTCCTCCGTGGATCTGGCCATCGGCAAGCAGCGGGTTGAGGATGGTTCCCGCGTCGTCTACAGCCACCAGGCGGACCAGGCGCACCTCGCCGGTCTCGGTGTCCACCTCCACCACCGCCAGGTGGGCACCGAATGGATAGGTCGGCCCTTCGGGATTGAAGTCCGTCTCGGCGCCAAGGTCTATTCGCCTGGAAGCCGCCAGCCCGGCGATCTGGGCCCAGGTCACAAAAGGCTCGGGGGCCCCGGCCACGTGCGCGCCGTCCACTGCGGCGTCAAAGACGATGTCGGCCGGGTCCGCCTCCAAGTGGTCGGCCGCCACGGCTGCGGCCATCCTGGCCACCTCCAGGCTCGCCAGATGGATGGCCGAGCCTCCAACCTGCAAGGAGCGGGAGCCGTAGGTGCCGATACCGCGCGGCACTCGCGCCGTATCCCCGTGGACGACCTCCACCCGGTCCATGCCCATCCCCAGCGCATCGGAGACCAGCATCGACCACGAGGTGTCGTGACCCTGGCCCTGCGGGGCAACGCCGGTGAAGACACGAGCGCCACCGTCCGGACGCACCTCGACCCGGGCGAACTCGGGGCTCATCACCCCGTTCGTAACCTCCACGTAGGTGGAGAGACCGATGCCGAGTTGCCGCGCCGACCCTTCGGCGCGGCGGTCTCGCTGCTCCGCGAGCAGGCCCTCGTAGCCGGCGGCGGCCAGCAGCTCCTCCAGGTCCCGGGCGTAGTCACCCGAGTCGTAGGAGCTTCCCATGGCCGTGGTGTAGGGAAAATCGCCCGCCGGGATGAAGTTCCGCCTCCTCAGCTCCGCCGGGTCCAGGCCCAGTTCGTCGGCTAGCGCATCCATGGCCCTCTCGATGGCCGCGGTGGCTTCCGGACGCCCCGCGCCCCGATAGGAGACCACCGGCGTCGCGTTGGTGACCACCGAAACCGAGGTGAACTCACACGCCGGAATGGCGTAGACCCCGGTGGCCATCATCTTGGTCAGGAAGGGGAGGAACGAGCCGATCACCGGATACGCGCCCGAGTCCTGCACCACCTCCAGGCGATAGGCGAGGACTTTGCCGTCGGCGTCGGAGCCGATGGTGAAGCGCTGGAGCTGGGACCGGCCGTGACCGAGCCCGATCATGCTCGCCGAGCGGCTCTCCACCCACTTGACCGGGCGCCCGAGAGCGCGCGCGGCGTAGGCGACCAGCACCTCCTCCGGATACACGGTCGCCTTGGCCCCAAAGCCTCCGCCCACGTCGGGAACGATCACCCGCACCTTTGCCGGGTCGAGCCCCAGCGTTTTGGCGATGACGTCACGATGGGTGTGAGGCACCTGCGACGAGACGTGGACGAGCAGCTCGTCACCCTCCCAGCCGGCAAGGACGGAGCGGACCTCCAAGGATCCCGGGGCAAGGCGCTGATTGTAGGCCTCCCCGGTCACCACCACCTCGCAGGCCGCGAAGAAGTCGTCCTCGAGCGGGCTGTCGAAGCGGGAGGCGACGTTGGTGCCCGCCGCGGGGAAGAGCAGGGTCAGGTCCTGGAGAGCCTCTGCGGGGTCCACCACCGCCGGCAAGGGATCGTAGTCCACCTCGATCAACTCGAGCGCGTCCTCGACGAGCGCCGGGCTCTCCGCCACCACCAGCGCCAAGGGTTCGCCGACGAAACGCACGGTGTCGCCTGCCAGCCACGGGCGGCCCATCCCCGGGTTGAAGGTGCGCGCCGGAGTCAAGTCGATGTCGGAGGCAGTAAAGACGGCGATGACCCCGGGCATCTCCCGGGCGGCCTCCGCGTCAATCGAGGTGACGCGGGCGTGGGCGAAGATGGAGGTCAGGTAGCCGGCGTGCGCCATCCCCGCAAGGCTCATGTCGCCCACGTAGGTGCCGCCGGAGGTGAGGAGCTTGGGGTCCTCTCTGCGCAGCACGCGGTTGCCGAGAATGCTCATGGTCTCTCCTCAATTGGCTCGTTTGACGCGGAAAGACTAGCCCAGCTGCAGGTCCGCGTCACGAATGAACTGCAGCCGAGGTCCAAGGCGGGTGACCCCTTCGGCTCACCCCTTGGATTGGCTGACGTAGCCCGTGGAGCCGGGGTAGACCATGTCCAGCTCCTTCTTGGCCAGATATGCAACCTCGCGCAAGTCCTTAAGCTGCTTGATCTCCGCCGTCAGGGTGGCGTGAACCTTGTTGGCGCTGACCAGCTTGGCCTGAGTCGAGGCAAGTTGGGATCGCTCGGACCGGTAGGCAAAGAGGGACGGGAGGATAAGCGCCACGGCCAGCACGATCGCGCCCACGCCTAGCGCGAGATACCCGCGCCGCACTCGGCGTGGAGCCGCCTCGGCGTAGAGATCGGTCACGCGCACAAGCCTACCAGCACCTGTCGCCCGGCCTCAATAACCGTCTCAGACCTCGTAGGGCTTGATCATCGAGGAACCGCCGAAGCGGGCACGGCTGCCCAGCTCC
>JAJZNF010000015.1 GCA_021847985.1 Actinomycetes bacterium
CTCGAAAGCCTCGTGAAGAGCCTTGACGGCCTTCTCGACATCCTCCTGGCGCACGACGCAGGAAATCCGGATCGCCGAGGTTGAGATCATCTCGATGTTGATCCCTTCCTTGGCCAGAGTCTCGAACATCGTCGCGGTCACTCCGGGGTGGCTCTTCATGCCCGCCCCTATGAGCGAAACGCGCCCGATGTCCGAGTCGGCATAGGCGTCCTGGGCACCGATCTCGTGGCCGACCGTCTTCATGACCTCCAGGGCCGCTTTCATGTCGTCCTTGGGGACCGTAAAGGAGATGTCGGTCAGCCCGTGGGTGGAGGTGTTCTGGACGATCATGTCGACGTTGATCCCGTGGTTCGCCACTTCTCGGAAGACCCTGGCTGCGACTCCCGGCCTGTCGGGCACGCCGGTGATCGTAACCTTGACCTCGCTCGTGTCATGGCTGATTGCGGAGACGACCGCCTGCTCCATGGTCTCATCCTCCTCCTGGACCCAGGTCCCCGGCTCCCAGGTGAAGCTGGAGCGCACATGGACGGGAACTGCGAAATTGCGTGCGAACTCCACCGAGCGGAGCGCGAGCACACGGCCTCCGGAGGCAGCCAGCTCGAGCATCTCCTCGAAGGAGATCTTGGATATCTTGTGTGAGTTGGGTACCACGCGCGGATCGGCCGTGAACACCCCGGAGACGTCGGTGTAGATCTCGCAGTAGTCGGCCTTGAGCGCCGATGCGAGAGCCACAGCGGTGGTATCGGACCCTCCACGGCCCAACGTGGTCACGTCCTTTTCCAGGGAGACTCCCTGGAAACCCGCGACCACCGGCACCTTCCCCTCCGCAAGCGACTCCAGCAGGCGGTTGGGACGCATCTCGACGATCTTGGCCTTGGTGTGGTCCGTGTCGGTGATGATTCCGGCCTGCGAGCCGGTGAAGGAGAGGGCCGAAACCCCCAGATCGGCAAGGGCCATGCACAGCAGCGCCATCGATATGCGCTCTCCAGATGTGAGCAGCATGTCGAGTTCGCGCCCAGGGCGGGTCTCGGAGACTTCCTTGGAAAGACGGATCAGGTCGTCAGTGGTCTTCCCCATTGCCGAGACCACCACGACCACTTGGTTGCCGGAGCGCACCGTGCGGGCAACGTGATCGGCAACCGCCTTGATTCGGTCGACGTCGCCCACCGAGGTGCCGCCGAACTTCTGAACAATCAATGCCACAACTACAAACTACCGGCCCGGGCTCACCGGCCTGGCCCGGCGCACCCGGCGGCCGGGGCTCGAGGGAGGCGACTAGCTTCTTTATCCGTGCCAAGCGCTAAGAGACAGAGAATCAGAACGAACCAGGCTTTGAAGCGTGCCGCCGAGGAAGCCGCCAAGAAGCGCAAGCGCAGGCTGCGCCTCGCAATAATCATCGCCATCGTTGCCGTCTTGGCAGTGGCCGGCATCTACTACGCCTCGCGGCCGACCAAGAGCTCGAGCGCCAAGACCACGACCACCACAGCCGCCCGCACCTCGACCACCGTCAAGTCGACGGCAGCGCTCCCCTGTCCGCCGGCATCCGGCGCCAGCAAGCGAGTGACCACCTTCCCGGCCGCGCCGCCGATGTGCATCAACCCGAGCGGCCACTACACCGCCACGGTCAAGACCGACGTGGGCACCTTCGTAATCACCCTCGAGCCCAACCTGGCACCCAAGACCGTCAATAACTTCATCTATCTCGCGCGGTACCAGTACTTCAACGGAATCATCTTCCACCGGGTCATCCCCGGCTTCGTCGTCCAGGGTGGCGACCCGACCGGAACCGGAACCGGCGGTCCGGGCTACACCATCCCCGACGAACTTCCCAAGGCGGGCGCCTACAAGATCGGTACAGTGGCCATGGCCAACACCGGGGCGCCTCACACCGGCGGGAGCCAGTTCTTCATCGTGGTCGGGCAGTCGGGCACGCAACTGCCTCCGAGCTATTCCATCTTCGGCCAGGTGACATCCGGCATGAACGTGGTGCAGGCGATCGCTGCGGACGGATCTTCCTCGGGGACCCCGACCAAGGTGCACAAGATGATTTCGGTTACCATCCAGGGCTCCTAGGTCAAGACCAGCAGGCAAAGCCGCTCGCCCCGAGCCGAGCGGCTTAGAGTAGCAAGGTGGAGTGCCAGTGCTCGGCTTTGGCAAAAACAAAGGAAAGAACAGCATGGACTGCCCCAATCCGGATGGATCCAGCCCCAAGATCCAACAATTCACCACGGCGCCGCAGATTTGCATCGACCCGGAGAAGCGCTACAGTGCCCGCTTCACCACCTCCAAGGGGGAGTTCGTCGTCGCCCTCGACGCGGTCCGCGCACCCAAGACGGTGAACAACTTCGTCTTCCTGGCCCGCTACCACTACTACGAGGGCGTCGTCTTCCATCGCATCATCCCCGGCTTCGTCGTCCAGGGTGGCGACCCGACGGGCACGGGCGCCGGCGGCCCGGGCTACCGCTTCGAGGACGAGCTGCCCAAGGCCGGCCAGTACCAGCTCGGCTCGCTGGCCATGGCCAATGCGGGCCCGAACACCAACGGCAGCCAATTCTTCATCATCACCGGCGCCTCCGGCGTCGGCCTTCCCCCGCTCTACTCGCTCTTCGGGCAAGTGGTCTCGGGCATGGACTCCGTGATGGCAATGGACGCGGTCGGCACTTCGGGAGGGCGTCCGACCGAGACCGTCGTCATTGAAAAGGTGGAGATCACCGAAGCCGAATAAGGCTCTCCGCTCCGGCCAAGGTCCCCGCGCAGGCGTGGCGTCTTGGCCGGGCTGGAAAAGCTTCGCTTCCTCAGGCGAATGTAGCCAGCTCGTTGAGACTGGAAAGCTCGACCGCCTTGCCCATGTGGAAGACCTCGACCTTCCCTGCGCCCATGGCCTCCCAGCTGCCGTCCGGCCAGTGGATGAGAGCGGTCCTCTCGTCGACACCCACCGTGCTCATGTTCGGCCCCGCCAGCATGAGCGTGCGCTTGAGCCTGTCATGCGACCAGCTCGAGTAATGCGGCACGAAGGCGAGGTTGCGGACCAGGCCAAGCCCCAGGGTGTAGGCACCGCCACGCGGGTCGACCATCGGATCGGTGAGCACCATGCCCCCCGCCGACGAGCCGGCCACCGTTGCACCCGAGTCAAAGGCCCGCACCAGCGAATTCCACGTCGGCGTGTCCTTGAGCACGCTGCGAAGATGCAGGGGGGACCCACCGCCCAGATAGATGAACCTCGCCTTCTCCACCACCGCGGCATTGCGCTCGTCCAGCGCGTCACTATGGCTCAGCACCATTAGCGGGCGGACGCCGACACCCATGGTGGCGAAGTAGTCGGTAGCGAAGGCG
>JAJZNF010000188.1 GCA_021847985.1 Actinomycetes bacterium
AACCGCCCGGAGCGCCGCCTCTTCGGCTGGGCCGGCCACCTAGGAGACCTCCTGCAGCGCCGCCGTAGCAGCAGCCGCCGCCTGCCGAATCTCAGACTCCGCGCCCGATAGGTACACCCTCCCGGTGGCGCCGATCATGCGGAAGTCGACGACTTTGATGTCCGCCGCTTTCTCCGCCTGGTTGGTAGCGAGAATCGCGTAGCTGGCCGGCGCCATCTCAAGCACGTAGAGCGACTCCCCGGCAAGCACCATCGAGCCGAGTCGGTTTCGGTTGACCAAGAAGGCATGCTGGCCGTCGATGTGGGTGATTGTCTCCGAGGCAAGGATCGCCGGCGCCATCCGGTCACCTGGGTCAGCCCCGAGGTAGCTCAGGACGGCATCGGAGGCCGCCCGCACCTCGTCGTTGGGGCCGTGGATCTCAAGATAGCCGAACTGGCGCTCGACCACCAGGATGCCAGCCTTGACTGCCGCATGCTTGAGCGCCACGTCGGTTAGAGGCTCGATATCGAGCCCGGGTGCGATCTCGATGATCTGCGCAGAGTCCCCCAAGCGGGGCAGCGAGCCCTTTATCCAGGTGGCAAGGTAACACATGGTCTGGGGCTGCAGCTGGTCTATGAAGATGAATGATCGTAGCTCCGCCAACTGGCTATCCCTTCATCATTTCCGTCAGCTCCTCCAGGACAAGCTGACGTATCTGGGCCCGAAGCGTGACTTCTCCAGGATCGCTAGCACCGGGACGGGGGACGGCCACGGAGGGCCTCATATCCATCCCTGAAGGGCGTGCCACCCCTTCGAGCGGATAGGCCGGGACGGGTCCGTTGGGCATGTCGTTGCGATCAAGGTGGCTGCGGTCAGGAAGCACCTCAGCCGGGTCGCGGTTCAACGCGATGGTCGTGTAATGCACCAGGTGGTCCGGCCGTAGGTTCTCACCGAGCGAAGAGCGCCCCGGGAACCCCGTTCCGATGGTCATGGTTGGAGGAAGGTTCGTCTCGAAGCCGGAGGAGCCCAGGCTGTTGCCGACGTTCAGGGAGACGCGCAGAACGGGTAAAGCAGCACCAAAGGTGGCGATATTGTCCCCGTCGCTAGAGTGGAGCGCTGCGGAGTGGCCCGCTCCCGTCACCCTGAGCACCGCCTTGGCCTTCGCGATTGCATCGTCGAAGTCGTCCGCCACAACCAGCCCCAGGACCGGACAAAGCTTCTCGTGACACAACGGCTCCTCGGGAAAGACCGCGCCGAATTCAGCGGCCAGGATGCGCACCGAGGGCGGTACCCGGATCGAGGCCGCCTTGGCGATGCTCCTCGCGTCCTTGCCCACGAACCGGGTATCGAATTGACCACGCGGGAAGAGGAGGTCTCTTAGCGCCTCGCTTTCGGTCTCGCTACAGAGATGTGCTCCCGCCCTGGCCAGCTCGGCCTTCAGCTTCTCAGCTACACGGCGCTCGACGATCAGCACGCTCTCGTTTGTGCAAAGGATGGAGTTGTCGAAGGACTTGGAGTCAACGATCCTGCGAGCCGCATCCTTCAAGTTGGCACTTGCGTCCACCACGACCGGAACGTTTCCAGGACCCACGCCGTAGGCGGGATTGGAGGAGCTGTAGGCAGAGCGGACCACCTCGCTACCGCCGGTAGCGACGATCAGGTCGACCTTGTCGCTTTTCATGAGATGCTCAATTAGAGGTATTGAGGGTTCTTCCACCACCTGTATCACGCCGTCGGGCGCGCCGGCCTCGATGGCAGCGGCATTGAGTTCGTGCGCGGCGCGGGCGCAGACCTTCTTCGCGAAGGGATGTGGGCTGATGATGATGGAGCATCGCGCCATGAGAGCCATGAGCGCCTTGGCATAGACGGTGGCCACTGGGTTGGTCGACGGGGTTATTCCGAGAACCACGCCAGCAGGCTTGGGGATGGACACGGTCTTGGAGTGAGGGTCGACTACGGGTGTGGCGAAGTCGAAGCCCGTGTAACGGTCGAGGAGCTCTCGCGAGCAGCCCAGGTTCTTGATCACCTTATGCTCGACCACCCCGAAACCGGTCTCCTCCACTGCCGCCTCGGCCAGCTCGCGGGCGAGTGCCTCGCCTCTTTTCGCCGCCGCTTCCACGATTCGGGTGACCGCGGAATGGTTGTAGGTCGCATAGCGGTAAGAAGCCCAGGAGGCTACTTCCAGCATCGAATTGGCGCGGGAGATCTCCTTTGCCCTGTCATCTATGAGGTTCATGATCTCACTCCCTTGGACCGGGCCGCCTCGTCTCGCGAGCGGCCTATGGCAAGGGCGGTGCGGTCGAGCAACTCTTCCACCAGCGCCGGCGAAACCAAGAGGCCCGGCTTGTATTGCAAGACCCGGGGGTCGAGAGTGGAGAAGATCGCCCAGACGCCGTTGGCATAGAGATGCTTCATCACATACTTGGCGCCCTCGGGGTGGTTGAACTCCAACCCGATCACAAGGCCATTCTGGCGGATGCCGGTCAGCCAGTCAGGGTATGAGGCCTGGATACGGCGCAGTCCGTGCCCGATCACGTCCGCGGCGTGGTGTACGGCCAGGCGGGTGGAGGGCCGTGAGCAGATGTCCAGCGTGACCATGGCTGCTATGCAGCCGACCTCGGCGCCACCGAAGGTGGACATATGTGCGAACCCATCCTGCCCGAGCCATCCCGAAGAGCGTTCGTTCACGATGACCGCAGAGATCGGGTACATTCCGCCGGATAGGCCCTTGCCGGTGACGATGATGTCCGGGTCGATGCCGTGCTTGGTTATACCCCACAGCTCACCGGTGCGCATCAGGCCGGTCTGGACTTCATCGGCGATGTAGAGCGTGCCATGGCGATCGCAGAGGGACTTGACTGCCTCCAGGTAGCCCGGTTCTGGAAGCGGGAAGCCGTATGTGGCGGGAATGGTCTCCATGATGACTGCGGCCACTCCTCCGCCGGCGAGAGCTTGCTCCATGGCAGCAATGTCGTTGAAGGGCACTTGGATGAAGTCATCGGAACGCTCGGACAAGAAGATCCGCGAGAAGCGGTCATCCCCGGTCTGCAGCGCAAGGCCCGTGTGGCCGTGGTAAGCCTTGACGATCGAGACTATTCCACTCCGCTTGGTCGCGTTCCGCGCAGTCTTGAGCGCGATGTCGATCGCCTCGCCCCCGCCACTGCCATAAATCACCTTTGACATGCCAGGTGTCGCGGTGGCAACGAGCTGCTCTGCCAAAGCGGTGCGGGCGAGTGCAGGGAAGTGGTGGTTGCCGATGTCGAAATGGGTCATGGCCGCCTTGATGGCGGCGACGACCTCGGGATTGCGATGGCCGAGATTATAAGTCCCGCCGTTGAGGTGGACATC
>JAJZNF010000171.1 GCA_021847985.1 Actinomycetes bacterium
ACCAGGCCTCCGGGCTGCCTCTTCTGGACCTGATCCAAGAGGGCAATCTCGGTCTCATGCACGCGGTCGAGAAGTTCGACTGGCGCAAGGGCTTCAAGTTCTCGACTTACGCAACCTGGTGGATTCGTCAGGCCATTACGCGAGGGATAGCCAACACAGGGCGCACTATCCGACTTCCGGTGCACGCGGGTGACACCCTTTCCCGGGTCCAGAAGGCCCAGGCGCGCCTCGAGATCACCCTTGGCCGCCCGCCGTCCTTGGCCCAGCTCGCCCAAGAGGTCGAGATCGAGGAGTCCAAGCTTCTGGAGGCCCTCAAGTTCCGCTCCGAGCCGCTTTCCCTCTCCGAGCCGCTTCGCGAGGATGGAGATGCGGAACTCGGTGACGTGGTCGAGGACCGAGCAGCGGAGTCGCCCTTCGAGATGGCGGCCACCTCGCTACTCCCGGTGGAGATCGCGCGCCTGCTCGCCCCGCTCGACGACCGCGAGCGCGAAATCCTCAAGCTTCGCTTCGGCCTGGACCGTGGTGAGCCCCGCACCCTCGAAGAGGTTGGCGAGCACTTCAACCTTACGCGCGAGCGCATCCGCCAGATCGAGGCGCGCGCCATGTCAAAGCTGCGCCATCCTTCTTCGGACACAGGCGCCCGCGACTTGCTGGCACTCTAGGCCGCTAACCCAGGGGCGCCAGTATCGCCAGCTGACGGGATTGCGCCACCAGCCTCCCGTCGGCGGTGAACACCTCGCCGTCCTCCTCGATGAAGCCGCCACTTGCCATTCGGGTTCGGAAACGGACCAGGCAGTAGGCGTCGTCGGCGATGGGGAGCGGGTCGTCGGTGGCCCTGAAGTGCACGCTCAGATCGACCGTGGGCGTCGCATACTTCCCCGGCAGCTTGGAGTAGACCGCCGGCAGCCAGCCGTCCGTGTAAACCACCAGCGCGAAAGAGTCCGTGGGCCTGTCCTCCACTAGCCTGATCCATCCTCCTGTCTCCGCCGTCGGGCTCTCCGAGAAGGGCGGGTAGCCGGTGGCGAACCTGGTCTTGAACTGGTTCCGCATTTCGACCAGATGGTCCACCTCCGCGCCCAGTGGCGGGCACTCTTCGGGCGGCGCCACTTTGGGGGCCTCCACATCCTGGAAGTCCGGCCCCGGTTGCGGGGTGATGAAGGCGGCCATGGCTTTGGCCACCAGCCTGTCGTCCTGGATCATCTGTCCGCTGATAAAGGTGGCCGATCGGCCGGTCTTTTCCACGGTGGTGATGACCCGGAACGGCCGTGTCGATGGAGGAGCCAGGTAGTGGACCGTCAGGGAGCGGACGCGTCTGATGGGGTCCGCGACGCGCTCGGTGAGCGCTCGCAGGATGCACGCGGCTATGTAGCCGCCGTTGGGGCCGCGGCCGGTGGACCAGCCAGGGACGATGATGCCGGTGAAGACGTCATCTCCGGCGCGGGAAACCGCGGTCTCCTGGTCGAATCGGGTGGCAAAAGGGGGATTGGCCATTGCGCTTTCCTTTGGAGTTTCATGTCGCGTTCCGCATTCAAGCTATCCGAGCCGGTTGCCTCCGCGCACCTGTTGACAGGATTGGCCTGTTCCGGACAAGGCACGTGAGCTGGGATAACGCGAACAACATCATCACAATGCGCCAAAGGCGAAGGCATCCCCTAGGCTCTTAGCTGCCTGGGCGCACCGGTCATTCGGCTGCCTACCGGGCAGCCTTTCTCTCAGTACAGTGAGGTTGCAATGAAGAAGGTCTTCTTTCTCTTGGTTCTGGTGGCGCTCGGCGCTTTGGCTGCCAAAAAGCTAAAGGCGTCTGCCTGATCCCGGAACCAGCCGTTCCAAAGGGCGCTTCTCGGCGGACTTGTCCGCGGGGGAGCGCCTTCGGCGTTTAACGCGCTTCTGCCACGGCTAATCCTGGATTGGCAGCATCAGGGCGGCGCGCAGCTGCTCTGAGAGGCGGCGCACTTTGATGAGCAGGTAGAGGCTGGCCGCAGAGATGGAGACGATTCCCGCGCTGAGTACGATCAAGCCAATGGGAGCCGACGGCCGGATCTCCCCCTCGCGCACGCGAACCGGTTTGGAGAAGACCTCCACCGGCCAATTGCGCTCCTTGGCGATCTTTGCCAGGACACGGTCCGGGTTCACCACGACCGGATGGCCAACCGCTTCCAGCATCGGCAGGTCCGTGTAGGAGTCGGAGTAGGCGTAGGCATCTTCGAGCGAGAAGCCGTAGCGCTCGGCCACCGAGGCCATCGCCTCCGCCTTGTACGGGCCGTAGGCGTAGAACTCCATCTCTCCCGTGTAGCGGCCGCTGGCGTCCACCTTCGAGACCGTGGCGATCACCCCGTCGACGCCGAGGCGCTCGCCGAGCGGCGCGACTATCTCCTCCGGCGAGGCAGAGACGATATAGACGAGATCACCCTTGGCCTTGTGCTCGGCGATGCGGTCCAGCGCCTCCTTGAAGATGAGCGGCTCGACGATCTCGGTCATCGTCTCGGTGACGATGGCGGAGACCAGCGAACGCTCCCATCCCTTGGTCAGGGATAGGACCGTTTCGCGCAGCTTGTTCAGCTGTTTTTCGTTCGCACCCGTGTACTTGAAGATAAGTTGCGCGTAGGCGGAGCGCAGGATGCTGCGTTTCGACAGCAGCCCCTCTTTGTAGAAGGTGCGTCCGAAGGCAAGCATCGATGCTTTCGCGATGACCGTCTTGTCGAGGTCGAAGAAGGCGGCGTTCACGCTTCCATCCTAGTTAGGGGCGCCGAGGGAAGGCTTGGCCGAGGCTCGCCACCAGCGCCCTGGCGAGTTCCACGGCGCCGGCCTTGGAGAGAGGCTCGTTGTTGTTGCCGCACTTGGGGCTGACGATGCAGGAGGGGCAGCCTCGCTCGCAGGGACACCTCTCCAGCACCGACAAGGTGGCGCGGGCAAGGTCGGGGAGGCGGCTGTAGGCGAGGTCGGCTATCCCGCTCCCACCTTGAGCCCCGTCGTAGATCGCCACCAGGCCCCGCGGCTCGTTGACGGCGATACCCATGCCCGGCATCATCTCCTCCACCGCCGGGCTGGATACTCCGCCCACGTCCCAGCGGTCGCAGATCGCCACCAGCCCGAGTACTCCTATGGCGGTGTGCTCCAGGGCATGCAGCGCGCCCGGCAGCCTGCCGGTGTCCATGGTGGCCTCCAGCTCGCCACCGAAGACCATGAAGAGCGCGTCGGTATCGAGTCTGCGCGGGGGAAGTCGCGACTCGACGACGCCGCGAAGCACTCCGTCGTCGCCCACGACCTCATGACCCACGTGAATCTCGAGCACGGCCAGCCTCGAGGTTCCGGCCTGGACTCCGCCGCTCGGCGCGCCCAGGCTCCTGGCGTCGTAGAACCGGTAGTGCGATTCGGTGATCACCTTGGTGTGCACCGGTTCCTCCAGCTGCTCCACCATGACGGTCCCGGTGTGCTCGTCGATGGCGGTCACCAGGTATCGGTCACCGCGATGGCGGTAGACGGCGCCGAGGTAAGCGCTGGTGGCAATCCGCTCTTCGTCCATCTCCTCGAGCACCTCACCGCCGGCGGTGACGAGTAGATACCGGCGGTGCTGCTTGCCTCGCAGGCTGCGATTGCGCTGGGGCTGAGTGGCGCCGGTGAAGACGTAGCCGCCGGTGGTGGCCGCCACCAGCCGCTTCTCCTCCAGGTCGGCGAAGGCGTCTCCGAGGCGCGCCGCTAACGCGGCGTCGCCCTCGGCCCAGATGCGAGGGTCGACTGCGGTTTCCGAGGCGGCACAGGTGAGCTGGTAAAGGAGTACCTCTCGATTCCAGGGGTTGATCGCGGCCTGCTCGTTCGGGCGCGTGTCCAATTCCTGAGCGTGCGCCGTCATCCAGGAGTCGAGCAGGTCGCTCTCGGCAATGAAGATGCCCAGGCCGCGCGCGCCGCGCAGTCGCGCGAGGTCACGCCGGAATCTGCTCAGCACGCCCGGGAAGCCCACCTCCACCAGCACGTCGAAGTTGCCCACGCCTTCGGGGAGCGCCGAGGTGGACACCACCACCTCGGCATCTTGGTGCTCTATCAGCTCTTCGAGCTCGGTCCGGGTCTCCTCGAGGTACCCGCCGCGATAGGTGATTACGCGCCCGGCCAGTTCCTCGGGCGCACGTTCGAGCGTGTAGCCGGCGATCAGCTCGGCCTGCAGCCTCGACTGTGTGAGGACCAGAACCCTCTCCCCGAGTCCCGCCGCGGCTGCCGCCACTGCCGAGGCGATCGTAGACGGCGCCTTGGACTCCGGCATTCTCGCCGGATCGATCATCGCCACCGTCACGCCGGTGGGCTCAGGCCTGGTCAGACGTACTCGGCGAGCCGGCCTGCGCAAGAGCGCCTCGAAGAAGCGCTCCGGCTCGCCGAGCTCGCTGGCGGTGGCGGCGAGCGCCGGCGAGCGGCCGTAGTCGGCCTGCAGCGCGTGCTCGAGCCGGGCGAGGATGTGGTGCAGGTGCGAGCCGAGCAGGCCCCGCATCGAGGTCAAGTCCCACACCCAGACTTCGGCCAGGGATTCCAGCAGGGCCCCGAAACGGTAGCGGTCGGGCAACACCTCTCGGTGAAGGGTCTCGGGCGTCGCGATCACAAGGTCCGACCGGGCACTCATCACCGGCCCCGCCTTGCGAGACCGTAGCCTGGCAAGCTCGGCCACCGCGAGGCCGGGATGCACCATGGCAACGGTTGTAGCGAGGCTGCGGCTGGCCGGAAGCCCGGAAGTGACGACCATGAGGCGCATGCCGCCAGAGCGAAGCTCCAGCGCCCGCTCAACCAGCGCCTCGGCCTGGCCGGAGTTTGGTGGCCCGTACAAGAGCGCGGAGCCCGCCTGCTCCGGCGAGGTGTCCGGGTCCCAGTTAGGAGAGGCGCCGCCTATCTGCATACGCGCGATCTCCGGCTCGCCTCCCGCCTCCAGGGCGAGTGCCTCCAGCAGGGCCGCGAAGCGCTCGTCGGCGCCGTCGGAAACGGCGCCGGCGGCCGGCTCGCGTCGGCCGCCCCTCTCATGCGCGCTCTTCGAGCCCATCCCGGCTGACTCTAGCAAGCCCGGCAGCCCGGCGCGCTTGTCCAGTTCGCGGTGGAAGTCTCAAGGATTTTTAGGTGCGTTATGTGGAATATTGGAAATTGTTATTGGACGTGTTCATCAAATAAAGAGAACATATAAAAACGCATTCTCATATGGGGGGTTTATATGAGCCAGCAGCAGGCGCGTCCTGGCACGCCGTCGGCGACCCGCCCTGACGGGGGGCATCCCGTCGCGCTTCGGCGCCGCGAAGGCGAACGCTGGGTGAAGGTCCTGGACCAGAGCCGCTGCATAGGTTGCCACGCCTGCACCACGGCGTGCACGAGCGAGAGCGAGGTGGCGCTAGGGGTCACTCGCACCTACGTCAAGTCCGTGGACGTGGGGATTTTCCCAAACGTTCGCCGCGCCTTTCAGGTCACGAGGTGCAACCAGTGCGAGAACCCCCCCTGCGTCGCCGCGTGCCCAACCGGGGCGATGTACCAGCGCCCGGACGGGATCGTGGACTTCGACAAGAAGATTTGCGTGGGCTGCAAGGCGTGCATGGCGGCCTGTCCTTACGACGCTATATTCATCAATCCCGAGGATCACTCGGCCGAGAAATGCAACTTCTGTGCCCATCGTCTTGATGTCGGGCTCGAGCCGGCCTGCGTGGTCGTCTGCCCGACCGAGGCGATCTTCATCGGCGACCTCAACGACCCCACCTCCAAGGTCTCCCGCGTCATCAACCGCGAGGCCGTCTCGGTGCGCAAGCCGGACAAGGCCACCGCGCCCGGGGTTTTCTACAAGGGTGCGCACAAGGCGACACTCGACCCGTTGGCGGCCAGGAGGCCTGCCGGTTCGACGTTCATGTGGTCCGAGAAGATAGAGAACCACAAGATCACCAACTCCGGCGCCCCGGAAGGTGCGCACGTCAACTCCTCGGCCACTGCGCAGGTCTCCTACGACATGGCGCACTCGGTCCCTTGGGGCTGGAAGGTAAGCCTCTACACGTGGACAAAGGGCATTGCCGCCGGCGTTTATCCGGTGGTGCTGGTGATGGCGCTGCTCGCGGGCCAGCCTCTATCCGGAACCCTGGTCCGTTACGTCGCCCCGGCCATTTCGCTGCTGGCGCTGGTCATCACGGGCATACTGCTGGTGGCGGACCTCAAGCATCCGGAGCGCTTCATCCTGATCCTGATACGCCCTCAGCCAAAGAGCTGGCTCGTCAAGGGCGGCTTCGTGCTCACCGGCTATGGCGCCGCACTCGCGCTGGCCCTTCTCTTCGGGTACCTGGGCAACGAAAGCGCGGTGAGAATGGTGGGGATCGCCTCGGTCCTGCTCGGAGCGGCAACCGCCGGCTACACGGCCTTCCTCTTCTCCGAATCCAGAGGGCGTGACCTCTGGCAGAGCCCGCTCCTGCTTCCCCAGCTGCTCGTCCAGGCGGCGATGCTCGGAGCAGGCTTCGCGGTGATTGCCAGGCACAGCCTTGTCCTGGACGCCTCCAACGCGGCCGTTCCCGTTTTCGTAGGATTCGTTCTGCTTCACTCGCTCCTGGTCTCGGCCGAAGTCTTCACCGGCCATCCCAGCGCCAACGCCAAGCTCGCGCACTGGGAGATGACACGGGGAGCGATGTCGGGATGGTTCTGGCTAGGCAACCTGGGCGTGCTGGCGGGGCTTGCCGCCCTCATCCAACCGGAGATCGGAGTCGCGCTCTGCTACGTGGGCATGATCGCTTACGAGCACAGCTACGTGCGCTCCGCTCAACTAGTTCCGCTCGCCTGAGCGAATTCACGGCCAGGAGGACGGCATGTTCAAGAAAACCGAAGAGGGACTGGGCCGCAGGCTGCTGAGGCTTCGGGCCGAGGCGGAGTCACGCGGGGAGACCTTCTATCAGGGCCCGTCCAGGGGGGCACTGATGGCGTTCCCGCCAATCGAGCGCTGGAGTGACTGGGAGGAACTCGACTCGCGGGCATGGCCCGAGAGGCGCAAGCGGAGCTACTCGCTTATCCCCACGACCTGCTTCAACTGCGAGTCCGCCTGTGGCCTTCTGGCCTACGTCGACAACGAGACCGGTGCGGTCCGCAAGTTCGAGGGCAACCCGCTCCACCCGGGCTCGCGGGGACGCAACTGTGCAAAGGGTCCGGCAACGCTGAACCAGATCCAGGATCCCGATCGCATCCTTTACCCACTGAAGCGCGAAGGAGAGCGTGGAAGCGGGAAGTGGGTCAGAGTCGGCTGGGACGAGGTCCTCGACGACCTTGCCGCCCGCATTCGCAAGGCGATCCAAGAGGAGCGCACCGACGAGGTGATGTGCCACATCGGGCGCCCTGGCGAGGACGGCTTCACCGAGCGCGTCCTGGCCTCCTGGGGCGTCGACGGCCACAACTCCCACACGAACGTCTGCTCTTCCGGAGGGCGAGCTGGCTGGCACTACTGGGCCGGCATCGACCGTCCCAGCGCTGACTACGCCAACGCCAAGGTGATCGTGCTCATCTCCGCCCACTTGGAGACGGGCCATTACTTCAACCCGCATGCCCAGCGGATCACCGAGGCAAGGGCAAATGGCGCCAAGCTCATCGTCATGGACACCCGGCTCTCCAACACCGCGACTCACGCCGATTACTGGCTCTCTCCCCAGCCGGGCAGCGAGGCGGCCATCAACCTCGCCATCGCCAACCACATAATCGCGACCGGGCGCTACAACCGCGAATTCGTGAGGCGCTGGTGGAACTGGGAGCAGTACATGCGCGAGGCCCAGGGCGCCCCGGACTCCAGCTTCGAGGAATTCGAGGAGGTGCTGCGCAACCTCTACGCCGACTTCACCTTCGAATACGCGGCCTCCCAGTCCGGTGTGGACGCATCCGTCCTGGCCGAGGTGGCCGAGATAGTGGCGGGCGCCGGCACGGCTCTGGCCTCCCACACCTGGCGCTCCGCCAGCGCGGGCAATCTGGGTGGCTGGCAGGTATCCCGCACGCTTCTGCTTCTCAATGCGCTGCTAGGGGCGATCGCCACCCCGGGCGGAACCTTCCCCAACGCCTGGAACAAGTGGGTGCCGCGGCCCATGCACATGCCACCGCATCCGACCAAGTGGAACGAGCTCTCCTGGCCGATCGAGTACCCATTGGCCATGAACGAGCTCTCCTTCCTGCTGCCGCATCTTCTCAAGGACGGGCGGGGCAGGCTCGAGGTCTACTTCACCCGCGTGTACAACCCGGTCTGGACCAATCCGGATGGCATGAGCTGGGTGGAAGTGCTCCGCGACCAGTCCATGGTCGGCTGCTACGTAGCGCTGACGCCGACCTGGAACGAGACGGCGTACTTCGCCGACTACGTGCTACCCATGGGCCACTCTTCGGAGCGGCACGACCTCATGTCCTACGAGCAGTACGACGGCCAGTGGATCTCCTTCCGGCAGCCCGTCCTGCGCGCCAAGGCGCTTGCGGAGGGTCGGGACGTGTCCGACACCCGCGAGGTCAATCCCGGTGAGGTGTGGGAGGAGAACGAGTTCTGGATGGAGCTCTCCTGGCGCATCGACCCGGATGGCTCGATGGGAATCCGCAAGTTTTACGAATCGCCCGTCGACCCCACCCGGCGCATGAGCGTCGACGAGTACTACGCCTACATCTTCGAGAACTCCGTGCCGGGCTTGCCGGAAGCGGCGGCCGCCGAGGGGATGACACCACTCGAGTACATGCGCAAGCGGGGGGCTTTCGAGATCAGCCGCAACGTGGGCAAGGTCTACGAGAAGCCGCTGGATCCCGAGGAGGTCGCGGAAGCCCACATCGACCCGCTCACCAAGCGGGTCTACTCGCCGACTCCCAAGCCGGCCACCAAGAACATCGTGCCCACCGGTGATCCCGATCCTGACAGTGAGGGCCGGCGCCCTGTGGGGGTGAACGTCGACGGCGAGCTCCTGAAAGGCTTCCCCACTCCTAGCGGAAAGCTGGAGTTCTACTCGTCCACCTTGGCGGCCTGGGGCTGGCCCGAGCAGGCCATCCCCGGCTACATCAAGAGCCACGTGCACCCTGAGAACATGGAACCCGATCAGATGGTTCTGATCAGCACGTTCCGGCTGCCGGTGCAGATCCACACTCGTAGCGCCAACTCGAAGTGGCTGGACGAAATCGCCCACACCAATCCGCTTTGGATTCATCCTCAGGACGCCGAGAGCCTCGGGATCGATGCCAATTCGATGGTAAGGGTGGAAACCGAAATCGGCTACTTCGTCGTGAAGCCCTGGATCACCGAAGGTATCCGCCCCGGCGTGGTTGCCTGCTCGCACCATATGGGGCGCTGGAAGCTGCATGGCCATGGCCAGCGCCAACTCATGCGCACCGTAGCCCTCAACAACGAGGACACGCGTTGGCATCTCGAGCCCAAGGAGCCCGTGAAGCCCTATGCCAGCGAGGATCCCGACACCCAGCGCATCTGGTGGGGGGATGTCGGTGTTCACCAGAACCTCACCTTCCCCGTGCACCCGGACCCCATCTCCGGGATGCACTGCTGGCACCAGGCAGTGCGCATACGCAAGGCGGCGGCCGATGACATGCACGGTGAGGTCTACGTCGACACCGATCGCTCCCGTGAGGCCTACAAACGCTGGCTGGAGATCACCCGCAGCGCCTACGGGGTGTCCCCCAACGGCGCCAGGCGCCCTCGCTGGCTGATGCGGCCACTCAAGCCCTCTGCGCAGGCGTTCGCCCTGCCTGCGAGGGACCATGAGGAAGTGGCGCGGCCATGAGTGTCGCCGGTGCGGACGAGCGCGCCCGCGCCGAGATACTGCGCGCCTGTTCGGAGGTGGTCGCCAACGCGGGACTGCACTCCGAGCTCCGGGCGCTCTTCGGGCTGGAAGGGTTCAGCCCAGCCGATCACACCGAAGTCTTTGCGCTCGAGCTGCTTCCGGACGCCTGCATCTATCTCAGCCCGGGCGCTCAGCTCGGTGGTGAGCCCGCTGAGCGGCTGGACGGCTTTCTCACCGCTGCCGGGATCGAGCCGATCCGCGAAGCCACGTCGCTCGCCAATCAGCTGGTGATGGTGGCCGACTTGATCGGTCAGCTCCTAAAGGTACGTCCGGGCGGTGCCGAGTCGGCGGCAATCGAGAAGGTGCTGGCCGCCCTCCTCTTCGAGCACGTGCTTCCCTGGGCTCCCGCTTACGCCACCGCAACCACGCGCATGGAGCCGCGCCTGTCCGCTTGGGCGGGAGCCATGGTGGGGACACTGGCGGAGGTTGCCGCATGGCTGGGCCTGCCGGGCTGGGACATGACGCCATCGGTCCTCGAGGGACGTTCCAAGGCGGTGGCGGATGCCACGGATCTGGCGGTCACCGCGGCCTCCCCGTATCTCTGTGGGACGTTCCTGACCAAGCGTGTCATCTTCGAACGCGCCTACGAAGCCGGGCTGGCGCCTCGAATAGGTTCTCGGAAGTTCATGATCTCGTCACTACTCGAGCAATCCCCCGCGATGGCCGCGGCGGTGCTGCGCGAGGAGGCGGAATTCCAGGCTGAGCGCTGGGCGGAGCTTGCCTCTGCTTTTGGGGTGCCGCTCGTCTCGTGGGCCGAAAGTGCGTCGGCCTTCTCCACCTCGCTCGCGTAGCACCGCCGCGGCACATGCAGCTGATCCGGCGGCGCTGACGTAACGGGTCCGCCTTTGCCGCAGCCGCAACTTCGTCGGACCGCCAGAGCTATTGCCTCGGGAGCTGCTTTTCCCCTACCAGGATCGCCTTTATCTCCGCTTCGGAGTCCTCGGTAACCAGCGCGACCACCTCGTCGCCGTCGTGCAGAAGGGTGTTGCCGCGCGGGACGATCACGATGTCCTGGCGGATGATGGCGACGATCGAGGCTGTTTTTGGCAGCCCGAGCTGCGCGATTTCCAGGTTGTTCGCGGGCGAGTCCTCCGCCAGGGTCACCTCCACCAGGCGTGCGCCGCTCTTCTCGAACGAGAGCAGCCTTACCAGCGAACCAACCGAGACCGCCTCTTCCACCAAGGAGGAGAGCAGGTGAGGAGTCGATACGGAGACGTCGACGCCCCAGGTCTTGTTGAAGAGCCAATGGTTCTTCGGGTTGTTGACTCTGGCCACTACGCGGGGGACCATGAACTCCTGCTTGGCCAGCAGTGAAACAACCAGGTTGTCCTCGTCGTCACCCGTGGCGGCCACGACGACATCGGCCTCCGCCAGGCCCGCCTGCTGCAGCGAGGACACCTCACAGGCGTCGGCGACCAGGAAGCGGCAGGGGATCTGCTCCGCGAGCTTCTTCACCTCTTGCTCGTTCTGCTCGATCACCAGCACGTCGTGGCCGGCAGCCTGCAGATCCTCGGCAATGAAGGATCCGACACTTCCGGCTCCCGCGATCACGACCTTCACGGCTGCATCTCCTTGCCTTCGAGCGCGCTGTCCAGAGATCCCATGGCCTTTCGCTCCACCATGAAGTGCATTACGTCGCCTTCCTGGGCGACGATATCGGGCTGGAACAGGCGTGTCGCCGTGCCACGTGTCAGAAGCACCGGCTTCACCCCCGCAATCTGTTCCAGGCGGCCGAGGCGCTTGCCGAGCAAGTGCTGGGGGACCGTCTTCTCGACCAGGACCACGTTGCCGTTGGGGTCGGTCCAGTCCGGCTGGCTCGCGGTGTCAAAGATTCGGCGCATGGCCTGGTCGGTCGTCCAAGTGACCGTGGCCACCGTCTGGATTCCCAGACGGCGGTAGATCTCGGCGCGGCGCGGGTCGTAGATTCGCGCCACGACCTTGGGCACGCCGTAGACCTCGCGGGCGATTCGAGCGGTCAGGATATTGGAGTTGTCACCGCTGGTCACCGCGGCCAGCGCGCCCGCCGAACCGATGTCGGCCAGCTCCAGGTGTTGGCGATCGAAACCCAGTCCAGGGATGGTTCTCCCCGAGAACTTCTCGCCGAGTCTACGAAAAGCGGAGGCATTCTTGTCGATTATCACAACCGAATGCCCTTCGATCGAAAGGCGCGTGGCCAGCTCCGAGCCAACCCTTCCGCATCCGACCACGATTATATGCACGGCAAACCACCTGGATTTCTTCTTCGCCCGGCAGCGGCCGTCGAAGCTTAGCCGGACTTGCGGCCTCCTGATGGGAAAGCCCACCGGCACCGTCGATATAGTGTAGGTTTTGCAGCTGATAGCGGAGGCCGTTTACCTTGAACGACAGCGCTGCCGAGAGCGCAGCAGCCTTAAATCAGGAAGAGGCGGTCACCACGGTTGACGGCGCGGCAAGGTTTAGCGGCGCCAAGGGCCAGGGAGGGCGTCCGGAGGCAATGGCGCGCCTCGGGTCATATGACCTGCCGGAGACGCGCAGCTACCGTCTGAAGAATTTTCTCCTTGGCAAGCCTCTTGTCAATGAGCAGATGAAGGGCGAGCGGCTGGGGAAGCCGACCGCTCTCGCCGTGCTCTCCTCGGACGTCATTTCGTCCAGTGCGTACGCTACGGAGCAGATCCTGACCGTACTGGTGCCCGTGGTGGGTTTGGCGGCCTTCTCGCTGGTGCTTCCCGTCAGTGTCCTGATCCTGGTCGTCCTGGCCGCGGTGTCTGCCTCCTACTTCCAGGTTGTAAAGGCCTATCCCAAGGCCGGTGGCGCCTACGTGGTCGCGCGGGACAACTTTGGCCCTAAGATCGCCCAGATCGCGGCGGTGGCGATCATGATCGACTACACAGTGACGGTGGCCATCTCGGTCGCGGCCGGTGTCGACGCGGTCACCTCGGCGGTCCCTTCTCTGGCGCCTTACAACCTCTATCTATCGATCGTCTTCGTGCTGCTGCTCGCCTACGGCAACCTGCGTGGCGTGCGCGAGGCCGGTCGCATCTTCGCCCTGCCGGCGTATTTCTTCATGGTCAACATGGCGATCATGCTCGGCCTGGGCATTTATAGGGCCTTGACGCACCAGCTCCACTATCTGCCGTCGCACGTCCAAGGCGCCCTGAACCTTGGCCATGCCGGATCGGGCCTGTTGCTGGGTGCTTCGCTCTTCATCTTCCTCCAGGCCTTCGCCAACGGCGGCACTGCGCTCACCGGCATCGAGGCGGTCTCGACCGGCATCTCGATCTTCCGAGCTCCGCAGTGGAAGAACGCCCGCATCGTGCTGGTCGCCATGGCAACGATCCTGGGGCTTCTCTTCTTCGGCCTCTCCTTCCTCGCCTCCCACATCCATCCGATCCCACGTTTAAGCGGCACCCCGACCGTGATCTCCATGATCGGCCAAACCGTTTACGGGGAGAGCCTGGTTGGCAAGGTCTTCTACTACTTGCTGCAGATTTCCACCTATTTCATCCTGATATTCGCCGCCAATACCAGCTTCAACGGCTTCCCGTTCCTCGTCTCCTTTGCTGCCGAGGACTCCTTCCTTCCGCGGCAGCTGGCGCGGCGCGGCCATCGCCTGGCGCTTTCCAACGGCATCATTCTCCTTACGGTTGTATCGGAGCTGATCCTGATCGCCACGCAGGCCAGGGTCTCCGCACTGGTGGCGTTGTACGCCATCGGAGTCTTCACCGGCTTCACCATGGCCAGCGGAGGAATGCTCAAGCACCATCTGCGGTTCCGCGAGCCCGGGTACCGTCGCGGCTTCGCCATCAACCTTCTTGCCACAATCCTGTCGGCAATTGTCGTCGTCGTCTTCCTGGTCACCAAGTTCAAGGAGGGCGCGTGGGCTGTGCTCGCGGCCGGCATACCGCTCGTCTTCCTATTCATCCGTCTCAATCGACGTTACGTCGCCGAGGAGGCCGAGCTCGAGCAGGGCGTTGTCACGGCCTGTGAGGCTCCGGTACTGCGCAAACACAAGGTGATCCTGTTCGTCGAGAATCTCGACCTGGCGACCGCACGCGCCATTCAATATGCGCGCACCCTCACCCCGGACGAGATCCGCGCTGTTCACATCGAGATCGACGTCAAACAGGCGCGGGTGCTCGAGCAGGAGTGGACGAGGCTGGGGGTGCACCATCTCGACCTGGAGGTTGTCGAGTGCGCCGACCGCCGGATTCGCAGGGCGGCATTGGACGTGGTTGCCGAGGCGGCGCTGCCCGGCGACTCGGAGGTGACCGTTCTCCTGCCCAGGCGCGTATATCCCGGCTTCATGCAGCGAATTCTCCACGATCGCACCGCCGATGCGATGGCGAAGGTCCTGTCACAGTTGCCCCACGTCAATGCGACCATCATTCCGTTCGAGGTGGCGATCGGAGGGACTGACATGGTCACCTTCCGGGCCCGCCCCAAGGCTTCCCCCGAAAATGAGCCCGCCGCCAAGGCCCATGAGGCCCAGGCCTTCGGAACGCGGCTCCTCGAAGGAGCGGTGCCGATTGGGAGTGTTGTGTATCGCCGCCCAGCCAAGGTGGCCGGGCGCGTGCGGTCCGTGAGGGTCCAGCCAATGGATTCCGTGCCATCACTGGCGGTGCGCTTGGAGGACGGCACCGGCGGCATCCTGCTCGTCTTCGCGGGCAAGCGCCAGGTGCCGGGCATAGAGCCGGGGCGGCGTATGACGGCCGAGGGCACGGTGGGCGAGATTGAGGGCCACATCGCCATAATGAACCCGACCTACGAGTTCGCACCTATAGAGGATGAGGACTAGCGCCGGGCCGACCGAGTTGAGCGCGGCACTTGAGGTGCAATTTTGAGCTCGGCGCGCCAGGCGGACGCCGCTTGCCCGTATGTTTGTTAGGGCAGAAGAGGACCGTGCCCGAAAGCGGGGGCGGAATAGTTTGGGCAGCAGATGGCGAAACCACTTGTCATAGTCGAGTCACCGGCAAAGGCGAAGACGATATCCAAGTTTCTCGGATCCGGGTACTTGGTCGAGTCCTCCATCGGCCACATTCGTGACCTGCCCACCAGCGCATCTGAAATACCTGCCGCTCTGAGAAGGAGAAGTGGGCCCGTCTCGGTGTCGACGTGGACAACGGCTTCAAGCCCCTTTACGTGGTCAGTGACAAGAAGCGTGCTCAGGTCAAGCGCCTCAAGGACCTTGTCCGCGAAGCCAGCGAGCTCTATCTCGCTACAGACGAGGACCGTGAAGGCGAATCGATCGCATGGCACCTCGTGCAGGTGCTGGCGCCCAAGGTGCCGGTGCGGAGGATGGTCTTCCACGAGATTACCGAATCCGCCATCAATGAGGCCATCGAGCACACCCGCTCCATAGACACCGATCTGGTCAGTGCCCAGGAGGCACGCCGCATCCTCGACCGGTTATACGGGTACGAGGTTTCCCCGGTGCTGTGGAAGAAGGTCAAGCCCGCGCTTTCCGCCGGCCGTGTCCAGAGCGTTGCGACGCGGATTCTGGTTCAGCGCGAACGCGAACGTATGAGCTTCTCCAGCGCCTCCTACTGTTCGGTTCGGGCGGTGGGAACCAAGCAGGGATCTACTTTCGAGGCGACGCTGACGGCACTGGACTCGGTGCGCGTCGCGGTCGGCCGCGACTTCGCCTCCGATGGCCATCTGGATCGGGCAAGGCTGAAGAACGCCAAGGTGGTCGTGCTCGACGAGCGCTCCGCGGACGCGGTTGCCGACGCCCTGCGGCCGGGATCGCTCCATGTCGACGCCGTGGAGCAGAAGCCTTATCGGCGCTCTCCCGCCCCTCCTTTCAGGACGTCCACCCTGCAGCAGGAGGCCGGGCGCAAGCTCCGCTTCTCCTCCAAGCGGACCATGGCCGCGGCACAGCGCCTTTACGAGGCCGGCCACATCACCTACATGAGGACGGACTCGACCTACCTTGCCGAGGCGGCCGTCGCCCAGGCTCGGTCGATCATCTCCCACACCTTCGGAGCGGAGTTCATGCCCAAAGGGGCGCGCAACTATCGCAACTCGGTCAAGAACGCCCAGGAGGCGCACGAGGCGATCCGCCCTTCCGGCGATCGCTGGGCCACCCCTGCCGAGATTGCCCGGGCGGTCGGTTCCGACGAAGCCAAGCTGTACGACCTGATCTGGAAGCGGACCATCGCCTCCCAGATGACGGATGCCACCGGAACCTCGGTGACCGTCCGCTTTTCGGCCCCGCTCGGCTTGAGTGGCCCGGTCGGGAGCCCCGAGGGCGAGGTGCTGAACCCGACGACCGCCTCCCTCGCGGCCTCCGGCACCACCATCGCCCACCCCGGATTTCTTCGTGTCTACGTCGAGGACATCGACGACGGTGACGACGCCGGTGATGAGAGGGAGGCTATTCTTCCCGCCTTCGCCGAGGGCGAGCGCGTGCCCGTCTCCGAGGTTCGCACCGCGAGCCACTCCACGACCCCGCCCCCGCGCTTTACCGAGGCGTCCCTGGTCAAGGCGCTGGAAGAGCTGGGGGTCGGCAGGCCAAGCACCTATGCCAGCATTATCTCGACCATCCAGGATCGTGGATACGTATTCAAACGGGGAACCGCGCTGGTGCCTTCCTTCGTGGCCTTTGCCGTCGTGACCCTTCTGGAGCAGTATTTCGGCTCGCTCGTCGACTACAACTTCACGGCGGAGCTCGAGGACAGGCTGGACAAGATCGCCAATGGCGAGGAGCCGGCGATCCCGTACCTGGAGCAGTTCTACTTCGGCAATCATGCGCCGGGCTTGAAGAGCCTGGTTGAGGGGCAGTTGGAGGAGATCGACCCGAGGGCGATCAACACTATTCCTCTCGGCACCGGCCCAGATGGAAGCGAGTGCGTCATCAGGGTGGGCCGCTACGGCCCCTTTATCCAGATGGGCGAGCGGACAGCTCCGATACCCGATGGAATCGCCCCGGACGAGCTGAACATGGAAAAGGCTCAGGAACTTCTGGAGTCGGTCCAGTCCGAGCGCTTCCTGGGCGTTCATCCGGAGCTTGCCGAGCCGGTCCATGTAAAGGTCGGCCGCTTCGGCCCGTTCGTGCAGCTTGGCGATGCCGATGCGCTTCCCAAGGGGGCCAAGCCGAAGACCGCGTCCCTCTTCTCGAGCATGACTCCGCAGACCATAACCTTGGAGCAAGCGGTCGAGCTGCTTTCCCTCCCGAGGACGGTGGGTGTGGATCCGGAAAGCGGGCAGGAGGTATTGGCCGCCAACGGAAAGTTCGGACCTTACATAAAGCGCGGTGCGACCTCGCGGAACCTGGACTCCGAGGAGCGCATCTTCTCGATAACCCTGCCGGAGGCTCTCCAGTTGCTGGCGGCGCCCCAGGCCGGACGGGGCCGGCGCAGCTCCAGCTCCATGGAGATAGGAGCTGATCCGGACGGCCGCAAGGTGGTGCTCCGCTCCGGCCGTTTTGGCCCCTACCTGAGCGATGGAGAGGTCAACTGCTCGGTGAAGCAGTTCGAGGTGGACGAAGGCCTAACGCTGGAACGCGCCATCGAGCTCCTGGCCGAGAAGCGCGCAAGCGCGCCGGAGGGCGCTGCCAAGACGCCGCGCCGCAGGACGGCCTCCACCGGAGCCGGAAGGACCTCCGCAAAGGGCACCAAGGCCCAGGCGACGCGCAAGACGTCGGCGGCTCGAAAGAGCAATGCCGACTGAACCGCCGCGCGGCCGCTTCTTGGTGATCGAAGGCGGCGACGGGGTTGGCAAGACAACCCAGGTGGCTGCGGTGGCCGAGGCGCTGTCGGCGGCGGGAGTGGCGGTCAGGCCGACCCGCGAGCCGGGCGGGACCGAGCTCGGCGAGCGGATTAGGGCTCTCCTGGCCGGCGACCGCGACATCGACCCGGCGGCTGAGGCGCTGCTTCTGCTCGCTGCCAGGGCTCAGCACTGTGCCCAAGTGATCGGGCCTGCCCTGGCGCGGGGCGAGTGGGTGCTCTCCGACCGCTTCGACGGCTCCTTCTACGCCTATCAGGGATATGGGCGGGGCTTGCCGCTGCCCGAGCTCGAGGCCCTGAACAAGTTTGCGGCCGGCGACATTAGGCCCGATCTCACCATCCTCCTCGCGAACGGCGCAGCGGGAGCCCATCGGGGCCTTGACGGTTCCGACCGCTTCGAGCGCATGGGAGCCGGCTTTCAAGCGCGCGTGGAGGAGGGGTACCTCGTCCTGGCAGAGAGGCACGGGTGGGAAGTCGTGGACAGCCACGGAAGCCGCTCCGATGTGACCCGGCGCATCCTGGAGGCCATCGATCGCCGGCTGGGGGCGCAGCGATGAGCACGGAGGCGGCCATGCGGCCCCCGGTGCTGGCGCGCCTTGGATTCCAGGCCGGAATGGCCCCGGTCCTGGGGGCTCATCTCGCCTCCCCGCGCCACGCCTATCTCTTCCTCGGGCCACCGGGAAGCGGCAAGGAGGAGTGGGCCACCGCCTTTGCGGCCGCACTTGTATGCCCCGACGGTGGATGCGGCGAGTGTGGCGACTGCCGATCCGCTCTCGCCGGCACGCACCCGGACGTGAACCTTTTCGCCAACCGCGATGGGAGCATGTCGGTCGACGATGCCCGCCGGGCCATCAGGTACGCGTCCCTTTCACCTTCGGGGTCGCGATTTCGCGTGGTCGTCCTGGAGGAGTTCGAGAACATCGGGAGGGTGGCCCCGGTTCTGCTCAAGGCGATCGAGGAGCCTCCTTCCTCGACGGTCTACGTCCTGGTGGCGTCCACGGTGGGCAAGGAGATGGCGACCATCGCCTCCAGGTGCGTCAGGGTGGACTTCCCGCCGGTGGACGTGGACGAGATCGAGGCCTTCCTCGTCTCCCGAGGTGCCGATCCCGGCGAGGCGGAGACCGCGGCCCGGTTATGTGGAGGAAGCCTGGCCAAGGCCCAGGAGCTCTTGGCAGGAGGGTTACTCGCCCGGCGGCTCTCGCTCTGGCGCTCGGCGGCACGAGAGCGCCCGAGGAGCGGGTTCGAACTCATTCGCATCGTAGGCGAGCTGACCGGCTTTGTGGACGACGTGATTGCCGAACGCAAGCGGGCCGGTGAGGCCGGCCTGGCCGAATTGCGCGAGCGCGTTGCCAAGGGAGCAGCGAACCGTGGCGCGATAAAGGATGCCGAGGCGGACCTGGCGCGGGAGCTGAGATGGCTGCGGCGAAGCGAGTTCGAACTCGGATTCTCGATCATGCTGGGAGAGATGCACCCCGCCCTTGCCGGGGCCGGCGACCCCAGTGCCGCGTATCAGGCCCATTCGCGGTTGCAGGAGCGCGTGGGGGCAGCGATGCGGCGCCTCGCTGCCGGGGTCAGCGAGGTGACCGTGCTCGGCGCGTTGCTGGGCGGGCAACCCTGAAGATCGCCGGAAACCCCTCCGGCCCTCTCCGCTCACCTTGCGTAGTGATCGCGGCACGCTCGGGCGGCAGGGCTCCCAGCTCGGGATGTGCCAGTGCCCACCGATCAGCGGCTCGGTTGAAAGCCTGCCGCACCAGAGGGCAGGACCACCGGTCCCATTAGGATTAACGCAGCCGGGCCCGGGTAGCTCAGTCGGCAGAGCAGCTCACTCGTAATGAGCAGGTCAGGGGTTCAAATCCCCTCTCGGGCTCCACTCACTTCCCCCGATCCTTCCGTGGCCGCTGGCGCCCGTTGTGCCGGCGCGCGCAATGCCGCTGAGGCCTCGGCCAGCACCGCGAGTTCGGTGACATGCAGAGCGGTTAACTTCTCCAGCGCGTCCTCACCGGCGGGTTCGAGAAGGATCCGCACCACGCGCCGGTCTCTCGACGTGTGCACGCGCCGGATCAGGCCTGCAGTTTCGGCGCGGTCTATGAGTCCGACCGCCGAATGGTGGCGCAGTTGCAGATGTTCCGCTATCTCCCCGATGGTTGGCGGCTCGGGGGCCGGGTGGCCACGCACAGCCAGGAGTAACTGGTGTTGAGAGGGCGTTAGCCCGGCGGCACGGCACTGTATCTCACTCCAGGCCAGAAACCGGCGAAGCTGGTCCCTGAAGGCGAGGATATCGCGGTAGTCCTGATCGCTGAAGCGGGATTTGCGGTCGCCAGTTGCGCCGTTCACTCGGCTACCTCACCTCCTGGGAAGTTTCCGCCAACGCCATTTGCCGGCTCAGGCGCCCTGAGGCGCCGGCGCAATCGGTCGATCGCCCTCCATGGATGCAGAGTAGGTGGCTGGAGTTCGTTCTCGGACTGGCGGCGGGCCAGCGCATCCTTGAGCGCAGAGCGCGAGAGGATGCCTACCGGCGTTTCTCCGTCGACGACCACAACCTGCTCGGCGCCGGTGGTGAGAAAGTAGTCCAGCGCGTCGTGGAGAAAGGAGGTCACACTCACGATCGGGAGTTCGTCGCCCTCAGGAACCTGGGTGAGGGGCTTCATCACTTGCGCCGCCACCGTGGTGCGGAAGGGGTCGACCTGGGTGTCGAACTCCACCCTGTATCCGCGCCGGACGAGCTTGTCGGTCATGATCCGCTCCGGCAGCATCCAGCCTGCAACGAGCTCGGCGACTCCGGCGCAGAGCAGCATAGGCACAACCAGGTGATTGGCGCCGGTGACTTCGAGGGCAAACACGCCTCCCGTCAGCAGGGCGCGTGCTGCCGCGCCGAAGGTGGCACCCATGGCGACCAGCGCGAAGGCCGCGGGTTGGACGTGCAGGGCGGGGAAGAGGTGCGAAAAGCCGATGCCG
>JAJZNF010000304.1 GCA_021847985.1 Actinomycetes bacterium
GTGGGTTCCCACGCGCCGCAAGCCTTGAGGCATTGGGCCCAAGGAAACGGTTCGGTTACACCGCGCACCGCAGCGCTCAAACGTCGCGACCGTAAGTGCCGGCTCGAGCATGCGCGCCCGGCGTGAGTCCGAGGCCGGCGCAGACGCGGAGTCCTGCTAGTGAATGAGCTTGATGACGTCGAACATCGGCAGGTAGAGCGAGATTACCATCGAGCCGACGACGCTTCCCAAGATCACGATCAGCACGGGCTCGAGCAGCGAGGCAAGAGCCCCGACCATCGCCTCGACCTGCTCGCTGAAGAAGGCCGCAACCTTGTCGAGCATGTTGTCCACCTCGCCGGTCTCCTCGCCGACCGCCACCATCTGGGTGACCATTGACGGGAAGACGGAGTGGTTCGCCATCGTGGTGCCGAGCGAGATGCCCTGACGGACGCCCTCCTGCATCTGGGCGATGGCCTCCGCAAAGACGACGTTGTTGGTGGTGCCCTTGGTGATGTCCAGCGCCTCGAGCAGCGGGACGCCGGAGCGCATCAGCGACGAGAGCGTGCTCGAGAAGCGCACGATGGCGCTCTTGTGGACGATCTTGCCGAAGACCGGCACATGGAGAGCCGCGTTATCCCGGAGCCGGCGCCCCGTGGGCGTCTGCAGATAGCGGCGGACCAGATACACCACGATGACGATGCCTATAACTACAAAGATGAAGGCGTGCACCATGATGTTCGAGACCGCGATCAGAATACGGGTCGGCAGCGGGAGCGTGCCGCCCAGCGAGGCGAAGATCGACTTGAACTGCGGCACGATGAAGAGCAGCATTGCCGTCAGGATCAGCAGGACCAGGATCAGCACCGCCACCGGATACGTCATGGCCGAGCGAATCTTGCGCCTTATCGAGGCCGACTTCTCGAGTGTCGTGGCCAGATCGAGAAGCACCTTGTCGAGCACACCTCCGATCTCGCCCGCTCTCACCATGGAAACGTAAAGCCGGTCGAAGACCTTGGGATGTTCGGCCAGGGCCCGCGAAAGAGAACTACCGCGCTCGATATCCTGGCGAACCCGCACCAGCGCCTTGGAGAGGGTGGCGTTCTCGGTCTGCCCGGACAAAATCGACAGTGCCCTGACCAGCGGGAGGCCGGCCGAAATCATGGTGGCGAACTGGCGTGAGAAGGTCGCCAAGGCATCCGCGCTCACCCGGTCGGTTATCCCGGGAATCCGGATGTTCATATTGAGCCCACCGGTGCGCTTCGCCTTCACCGAGATGGGCATATAGCCCATCTCGCGTAGGCGCTCGACCACGGAAACCTCGGTCTCCGCCTCGATTACGCCGTTGAGCGGACGCCCCGTCTTGCGATCCCTGGCCTGATACTCGTAAGTGTTCAAAGCAACCCCTTGCCGGTCCCTTCAGGCGCGACCCGCCCTCAGGCTCCCCTGCGTATTGCCGGAGACGCGGCCCCGGCAGTGCTCGAAATAAGCCTTCTCAGCTCCTCCGGATTACTGGAAGCCTTGCCGGCCACTTCCGGCGTGATCTGGCGCGATCTTACCAGTCCGGCCAAGGCGGCTTCCATCGTCTGCATGCCGAACGCCCCGCCCGCCTGCATGGCCGAGTAGATCTGGTGAACCTTCGCCTCGCGGATCAGGTTGCGCACCGCCGGGGTGGCGACCAGCACCTCGGTGGCCACGACCCGCCCCTTGCCCGTCGCCTTGGGCAGCAGTTGCTGGGTCATCACGCCCTGGATGGTCAAGGCGAGCTGCACGCGAACCTGCGACTGCTGATGCGCCGGGAAGACGTCGATGATTCGGTCTATCGACTGGGGGGCGTCCTGGGTGTGCAAGGAGGCGTAGACGGCGTGACCGGTCTCCGCAGCGGTCAGGGCCATCGAGATGGTCTCCATGTCGCGAAGCTCACCGACCAGGATGACGTCGGGATCCTGGCGCAGTACGTGGCGGAGTGCGTCGGAGAACCCCATCGTGTCCTCCCCCACCTCACGTTGATTCACCAGCGCCCGCTTGTGACCGTGCAGAAATTCGATCGGGTCCTCCACGGTCATGATGTGGCAATCGCGGCTGGAGTTGATCACATCGATCATCGAGGCAAGCGTGGTGGACTTGCCCGACCCTGTAGGCCCGGTGACCAGCACAAGGCCGCGCGGTATGGAGGCGAAGGACTCGACCACCTTGGGCAAGCCGAGGGAATCCAGCGACTGGATCTTGGCCGGAATGGCGCGCATTACGGCACCCACGCTGCCGCGCTGGCGGAAGACGTTCACCCTGAATCGGCCGAGGCCCGCGATGCCGTAGGAGGCGTCCAGCTCGCGTGAGGACTCGAAGCGGTCGCGCTGGGCATCGGTGAGGATCGAATAGACGAGCTCGCGAATGTTTACCGGGTCGAGCACCGGGGCGTGGTCGACCTTCACCAACTCGCCGTCGATGCGAATGGTCGGCTTCGACCCCGCTGTCAGGTGCAGGTCCGAGGCTCCCCTTTGGTTCACGATCGCAAGCAGCTCAGCCATCGTTGGTAGCGACGAGTCGAGTCGCGCGATGGAAACGAGTTCGTCCCCTCCGGGGGCCTGGGAATTCGTCTCGGCTTTCGCATTCGCGGACTGTCGCTCGAAGAAGGCCTGCGCGGGCTGGGAGCCGAAGAGCGCAATGGCGGCTGAATTCATCCCGTCCAGCGAGATCTGCGCGAGGTCGACTCCGGATCCCAGAGCCTGCTCCAAGCGCTGGGCCAGGCCGGGAACGTAAGGATCGACAGCCGCCGCCCGCAGGCGCCCCTCCTTGATGTCGTAGGGGACGACTCCGTGGTTATCGAAGATCTCGGGCTTGGCCAGGGTCTCAACCATCGTGGAGGAGAGTACCTCGGCGCTGGTTGCATAAGGCAAGCCCGCCGCTGAGGCCATCTCCCTGGTGGCTTCCTCCTCTGACATGCCCAGCTCCGCGAAGAGCGCCCTGGCGATCGCCACCGGGTTGGAGAGGTGGCCGATTGCTCCACGAAGTTGCCCGTCCTCCCCCTTGCCCGTGCTGACAAGAGCCCCTATCAACGCCTCAGTTTCCACCCGCCGCTCCTATGCAATGACGCGAAGTATTTCGTCTACAGAGGTGACACCAGACGCCACCTGCCTGAAACCGGCCAAGCGCATGGGCATCATGCCCTCCTCGAGCGCCAGTTGCCGAATTTCGTGACTCTTGCCGGCCGAGGCGATCAAGCGCTCCATCTCGTCCGAGATGTTCATGACCTCATGGATCGCGATGCGTCCCCGATAGCCGGTGTTCGAACAGACCGGGCACCCCGC
>JAJZNF010000223.1 GCA_021847985.1 Actinomycetes bacterium
AAAGCGGGTGAGGGCTTCCGCGCCAATCAGCTCCCTGCTCTCCAGCTGCACAACGGGCTGGAAGAGGGGCGAGTACTCTTCGTTGTCGATGATGGCGCGGATGCGCCGGCCGGCTTCGAGTTCGTTTGCCAGTCCCGGCCAGGTCACGTTGGCAATGAAGCGGGCCGTCTGGCTTGCCCGAAGGGCCGCCGTGGGTTGGGCTCCCGGATTCGGCCCGGTGGCCCGGTCGTCCGAGGGCGAGGCGGCGGCCGCAAGGGCTACGGTGGCCGAGACGAAGTCGGCCACGCCGCTCAGAAGTGCGACATCATCCTTGGTGAACGCGCCGGGCGCTGAAGATCCGACCTCCAGGACGCCCAGGGCCATTCCGTGGTCATACAGGGGAAGGCAGACCATCGACCTGAGGCCGAGGGCGCTGCTCGCATCGAGGTCGGCACGCGGATCGTTGTACACGTCCTCGCAGTGCAGGGTGGAAAGGGAGTCGAGCGCTCTTCCCGCCAACCCGGCCCGGCGATCGACCCTGGTTCCTACCGCTGAGGAAAGACAGCCGGAGCCACAGACGTAAAAAAGGTAATCGTCGTTTAAGAACTCGAGCGCGGCACCCTCCGCCCCGGCAACCAGATCCACTGCTTCATCGGCAATGCGCTGCATCACCGAAGTCGGGCTGTTGGCACCACGGGAGCTTGCATCCATTGAGCCGAAATCCACCTTCGTCCCCCGGCGTTACAGGAGAAATATCGGCCGCAGCACGATCGGTCTTGATTCGTTCCGAAAATCGCGCCCGCCGTCCCGGGCGAGCCGCAACTTGGGCACGATGGCCTCGACGGTTCATCGGTGGTGAATCTTTTCATTTGGAGATGCCCGCACCGGCGCGTTGTACGGCAGGAGGAGTGACACCTGTGCGCAACAGCGAGCCTCCCGAGCCGGCCCGTGCCGCTTTGCCTCGGGCATGAGAAGGCGCGCGTTACGGAACGGGAATGCCGCCGCTGGCTACAATCTGGCCATGACCACTCCTCCTCAAGCATCCTCTTCGGTCACCTCGGTCCTCTCCGGCTTGGAGGGCGTACGGGGGTGGGTCGAGGATTTCTACCGGGACCTCCACGAGAATCCCGAGCTTTCCCATCAGGAGGTTCGGACGGCGGGCAAAGTCGCCAGGCGCTTGGAGGTCTACGGCGTCGCCGTGCACTAAGGGGTCGGCAGCACCGGGGTTGTGGGCCTGCTCCGGAACGGGGAAGGGCCCACGGTGCTTCTAAGGGCGGACATGGACGCCCTGCCGGTAGCCGAAGCCACCGGCCTGAGTTATGCCAGTAAGCAGGTGGCGACCGATTCGGCCGGTAAAGAGGTGCCGGTCATGCACGCCTGCGGGCATGACGTTCACGTCGCATGCCTGCTGGGCGCGGCGCACCTGCTCGCCTCGCATCGCGAGGCTTGGGCCGGGGACGTCGTCTTCGTCTTCCAGCCGGCCGAAGAGACGGGAGACGGTGCACGAGGCATGATCGAGAGTGGCTTGGCCGAGCTGGTGCCGAGCGTCGATGTCGCGCTCGCCCAGCACGTCCTGACCGCGCCGGCCGGTGTGGTGGGGACACATGCAGGTCCGACCCTTTCGGCTGCGGACAGCATGCGCATCACCGTCTACGGGCGCGGAGCGCACGGTTCGATGCCCCAGGCGTCCGTGGACCCGGTCGTCCTCGCGGCCATGATCGTCGTGCGCCTGCAGACGGTGGTGGCGCGAGAGACGCGCCCTGGAGAGCCGGTGGTGCTGACCGTGGGGAAGCTGCAGGCGGGAACCAAGAGCAACGTCATATCCGACCATGCCGTGATCGAGCTCAACATCCGCACCTACAGCGCCGAGACGCGAAGCGCCGTCCTGGAGGCGATCCATCGGATCGTGGAAGGCGAGTGCCAGGCATCGGGGTCTCCCAAGGCCGCGACCTATGAGCTCTTCGACCAATTCCCGCTCACGGATAACGACGCGGATGCGACCGCAAGGGTTGCCGAGGCGTTCGGAGCGTTCTTCGGGGAGAGGGCTCTGGTTCTGCCGGCACAGTCGGCCAGCGAGGACTTCAGCGACATTCCAAACGCTCTGGGGTCTCCCTACTGCTATTGGGGAATTGGTGGGACGGATCCCGAGCTGTACCGGAGGGCCGAAGAGGCCGGCCGCCTGTCCCAGGAGGTTCCGGTGAACCATTCGGCGCTCTTCGCACCGGTGATCCAGCCAACGTTGGACACCGGGGTACAGGCCCTGGTGGTTGCGACGCTGGCCTGGCTCGGGATTTCCGCAGATGAAGAGTCACACGGAGGCCGGGCTTGACCACCGGCTCGACGCTGCAGTTGGTGCTGGATCTGGCGGGCACCTTCGTCTTCGGGCTGAACGGAGCGCTTACTGCCATGGAGGCCGAGAGCCTCGACGTCGTCGGAATCGTCGTGCTGGCAGTCTTGACCGCGCTCGGAGGCGGCATCATTCGTGACGTCCTCATCGGCTCGTTCCCGCCGGCGGCGTTCAGGGACTGGCGCTATATGGCGGTTGGCGCCGGCGCCGGCCTTGCTGCTTTCCTGGCCCGCCATATCTGGATCCGGGTGCAGCGCTCGATCACGGTCTTCGACGCAGCCGGCCTGGCGTTGTTCTGCGTCACGGGGACCACCACCGCCTATGCGGCGCATCTGGGCGCGTTCCAGTCGGTCATACTGGGGACCATCACGGGTGTTGGCGGGGGAACCCTTCGTGACGTGGTCATCAGGAGAGTGCCGACCGTACTTTCGAGCGGGCTTTACGCCGTTCCCGCAGCTCTGGGCGCCACCCTGACGGCGGTGTCGCTGAGCTTCCATTTCTATAGCGGGGCAATTGCCGCGGCCGCCGCCCTCCTGTGCTTCGCGATACGCATGGTCGGGGTCCTCTTCAACCTGAACATGCCGGGCTCGCAGCCAGGCGCCCATGCGGGCGGCGGCGAGCCATGACTGATTCGCCCGGGGCCCGGTTCCACTGCGCAACCTTGCGCGCCTCGGCCACGTTGACGGGGTGCACCGAGGGTGATAGCACTTGGTAGTCGCCTTCTGCGCCTGTGCGCAGCTGGATGTGCCCGTTCGACGAAGGGACCGAGGTGGTCGGTAGGCAAGGTGAAGGCGGCTCACAGGCTCGGGGCGGCAGGAGAGCCGACGGGCCGGCACTTGCGGTCGAGCACCTGACCAAGCGCTTCGGCGATCGCCTCGCCTATTCGGATGTCTCCTTCGAGATCGGCTACGGCGAGGTCTTCGGCTTCCTCGGACCCAATGG
>JAJZNF010000116.1 GCA_021847985.1 Actinomycetes bacterium
GCCGCCATGATCCCCTTGAAGGATGGGTAGCGGGGCTCGACAACACCCGAGGTGACGGTGACCACCGCCGGCAGCGGCGAGACGACCTCGTCGTACCCGGCCTCGGTCTGGCGCTCCACCTTGAGAGAGCCTCCCTCCACCTGCACCTTTTTGGCGAAAGTTACGGCAGCTATGCCGAGCAGCTCCGCCACCTGCACCGGGAGGGTGCCGGTGTAGCCGTCGCTCGATTCGGTTCCCGCGATCACCAGGTCGAAGGGCTCGCGGCCGATTGCCTTGGCCAGGACCTTGGCGGTGGAGAGGGCGTCGGAGCCCGCCAGGGCGTCGTCGCTCACCAGCACTCCACGATGGGCACCCATCGCCAGCGCATTGCGAATGCCCGCCATCTCGTTGCGCGGCGCCATCGAGAAGATGACGACCTCGCCCGATCCCGCGGCATCGACCAGCTGAAGCGCCATCTCGACACCATAGGAGTCCGACTCGTCCATGATCAGCTTGCCATCACGGGCAAGGTTGAAGGAGGCGTCGAGCTTCTGGGGAGAGGCGGGGTCCGGAATCTGCTTTACACAAACAGCGATCTTCATGTCCAGGTGTTCCCTTGCTATTGCTCTCTAGCGTCGCCGCACCATTGCCGGCATCGCGCTCGGGGATATCAATCGATATTCGCACCCAGTGCGGCAAGTGCCAAATCTATCCTGTTCGTGATAACTCCGTCCACACCGAAGGTGGCCAGCTCGGATATGCGGGAGGCGACGTCCACGGTCCAGGTGAACACCTTCAGCCCCACGTCGTGGGCGCCTTCGATCGCCTCGGCGTCCAGCGAGGAGTGATGAGGCAGGATATAGGCAGCTCCCAGGGCATTAGCCGCCTTGCTCCGCTCGGGCACGTCCGCCCCGATGGTGGTGAGCAGGCCGAGCGGGTAGTCGGAGGCGACCTTGCCGAAGGCCTCCAGCGCCGTCTCTGAGAAACTTGTCACAAAGATCTCGCAGGCCCCGGAATACGACTGTAGGAACCTGCCCAGAAGACGCGAGGTCAGCTCGGAGGGGACCCAGCCCACCTCCTTCGGATCGCTCTTGATCTCGATGTCGACGATCTGCCCGTCCAGGATCTCCAGCGCTTCCTCTATGCGCAGGAGCTCGCCTCCGGTGGCCTGTGAGAGATGGGCGAAAGAATGCTCCGCGATGGCCCCGTAGCCCTTCACCACCGGATCATGCACCACGGCCAGAATCCCGTCCTGGGTCGCGCGAACGTCGAGCTCGGCTCCGTCCCCACCCGCCGGGCGCACCGCCTCGAAGGCGGCCCTGGAGTTGTCGAGGCGGCCGTAGGAGGCCCCCCGGTGCCCTAGCACAACAGGTCGGTTCAGCTGGTTCATCGTAATCTCTCTCGTAGCATCACTCGAAGCTCGGCTCCACGGGCACCTCGATCAGGACCTTCGCGCCTCCCTGGCTCTCGAAGCGAATGCTCCCGCCTAGTTGGGTGGTGACAAGGCTGCGCACGATGGCGAGGCCCAGCGAAGAGGACCCTTCGGGATCGAAGCCCTCTGGAAAGCCTACGCCGGTATCGGTCACCGCGATGTCGAGGCGCTCCTCGCCCCGGTCGAAGGCGATTGTGATATTGCCCGAGCGTGCCTCCTGCCCCTCGTCCCTGCCGCCAAAGGCGTGCTCGATCGAGTTCTGGATCAGCTCGGCCAGCGCCAGAGCCAGCGGGGTGGCCCGGGCCGCGCCGAGTTCGCCGGCCGCGCCCACCACCTTGATGTCGAGGACGAGGCCGGGCGGCACCGATTCATGGGCAAGCTGCACGATCGCCGCCACCACCTCATGGAAGTCGACCTGGTCACCGACATCGCGAGAGAGGATCTCGTGCACCAGCGCCATGGAGCGGATGCGCCTCTCCGCCTCCATCAGGGCCCCTTTCCCCGCGTCGGAGTCGATGCGGCGGGCCTGCAGCCTCAGCAGGGAGGAGATCGTCTGCAGGTTGTTCTTGACGCGGTGGTGCACCTCGCGGATGGTGGCGTCCTTGGAGAGCAGCAGCCGGTCCCGGCGCCTCAGCTCGGTGATGTCGCGCATCAGTATCAAGGCACCGGTGTACTCGCCTTCGGCGAGCAATGGAATGGCGTGGAAGATGATGATGGAATCGGGTCTGGTCTCCACCTCCTCCACCACCGGAAGCCGTGTGACCCGAGCGCGGTCGGCGGCCGTCATCTCGATGCCCAGCTCGCTGAAGGGGTCCCCCACCCTCGCGGCGAAATGGCCGAGGCGGTGCAACGCCGAGGCGGCATTGGGACTCATGAAGATGATGTTGCCCTCCTGATCGAGCACCATCACACCGTCGCCGACGCGGGGGGCCTCTGCCGGCTCGTCCACGTAAAAGGGGAACTCCCCGCGCGTGATCATGTTGGCGAAGCGCTCAAACAGCGAGACGTACTCGCGCTCGAGCTCGCCGCGCACGCGCTTGGAGTTCAGCTCGTACTCGCGGACCATGACCGCCACCACCTTGTCGTGATGGCGGACGGGGATGCAGAAGCTGACCCGGTGCTCGTCGGCGTGCATCAGGCGGCTTTCCCGAAAAGCGATGTGGCCGGTGGTCATGCACTGGGTGATCCCGGGCGTCGAGGAGGCCGGCACCACGGTCCCGACCAGGTCGCGCGAGTACAGGGTTCGCGAAGTTGCGGGACGCACCTGGGCGACGATCATGTACTTGAGCTCCGGCTCCACCCCATCGGGTCCGGGCGGCTCGGCGGTTACCGGCACGTAGAGGAGCAGGTCGCTGAAGCAGAGGTCGGCGAGCATCCCCCAGCTGGTGGTGAGGCGGACGAGATGGTCGGCATCCAGGGCGCCGACTCCCGCGCGGCGCGCCAACACAGGAAGGGTGGTCATGCCGCGCCCCTCCTCAGCCCTGCCGGATGCGCTGGCAGGGCGCATCGTTCAGCCTTCCCCGGCGATGATGATTGAGCTCTTTACGCGGTCGCGGAAGGTGGCCAGCGAGCTGTAGCCCGACTCTCTTAGATAGCCGCGCAGCTCGGAGACGCGCATGGAGACCTCGCCGAGGCGGTGGGCGTCCGAGGCGGTGGTCACCTCCACCCCGTACTGGTTGAACTTCTTTAGCAGATAAGGCGCCGGATACGGCTCCCCCACCGGCTTTCGCCAACCCGCCGTGGAGACCTCGGCCACGATGCCGGAGTCGCGCGCGGCCTCGGCCATACGGTCGTAGTACTCCTCCGGGACACGGGGGAAGTGGGAGGTCACCTTGACCAGGTCGG
>JAJZNF010000147.1 GCA_021847985.1 Actinomycetes bacterium
GGCCAACGGTGACTGGAATGGGGTAAGAGCCCGAATGAGGTCGGTAGCGGCTTCCTTTCCCCCAGTCGATAGCGCCGACTGGACCTGCAGTTGGGGCAGGATGAACGAGGCGGCAAACGCGACGGACCAAAACGCGCTCGTGCCCGCAATGGCGGCCGTGAAGGCAAGAGCGCGTGCCAGTCGAACACCGGCCACCCCTGAGAGGTGTAGGGCCCCGATCAGTAGTAGGACTGCGAGTCCGGCCCCAATCGTCTCGGGTGCGTCCGTGATCGCAGAAGCGAAGACCGACGACACAAAGGCTCCACCGACTGCAAAGCGCAGACTTCCAGTCGCTTGATGCTTGAGGTAAAAGAACAGAAGCCAGGGCAAGAGGGTCTGCCACCACAGGCCGGGCAAAATCGCGCTCCATTGCGTTTGTGCCAGGATCGGAGCCGACACCACAACAACCCCCGCAAGAAGAGACGCCGCCCTATAGCTACGGGGGCGCGCCTCGGGGAATGCCAGCCCCATGAGGATTCTCGAAACCAAGACGGTTCCCAGGAAGGAGGTGCCTAGTATGGCGCCCAGGAAAAACCCTTCGGCGTTGAGCCCCGTCTCGTGAACTAGGAAAAGTAGAATGCAAAGCGGTATGTAGTAGGGTATCGGGTTATAGCCGGCCAGATTCTGCGAGAGTGCTGCTACGGATGTGTGGGAAAGCCACTGAAGGGGATACGCGAAATAGAGAAGTCCGTTATCGCCGCCGAGATTCATCGAGGTACCAGTAAGCCCCGTCCAGAAGACCAACGGAACCAAGGCCACGGACAAGGTCGTGGAAACGAGCACCAAAGTGTCGCCGTGTGTGAGTAGGATCTGGCGGCTGCGCTGCCTCGGTATGGCCCACCGATGCACGCTCAGGCCCAGCTCCTCTTAGGAAACGACGCTCGGTTCCGCGCAGAGGGTCCAATTGCCGGCTGCGTCCGTTGGAGAATGTCGCCTCCCGACGCAGTCCCTCGTGGGCGAGAGCGCCGTGCTAGCACGTACCGGGACGCAGGAGCCATAAGTGCTTCGCCCAGAGGACGAGTGTGCGTTGGCCCGCGCCACCGCCGCGCCGTAAGCAGCCTCGTAGTGGGTAAGCGCTGTTTGCGTCTGTGGAGGAGGACGGTCTCGGAGCGGTCTCTGCGTTGTTCTCTGGGAGCTACCAATGCAGGGTGCACTCCGCGATGGGCGCAGTCTGGAGCTGTGTTCCGCCAAATGCAGGCCCGATGATACCGTACCGTGCTGGTCCACGGGTCCGAGTGCTGTACAGGGATGGAGGCGGCACAGCGGCGGGCAGTCCTGGGGCTACCATCTGAGTTCACTCGTCCCCGGCTGTCGGTGAGTTGCCCTCTGTGACAGTGAAGGTCATCATGTCGTCGCGCATCGACAGGTGCGCGACGCGGCCGCTGCGGTGAAGTAGCCCCACAATCTCGGCTAGGCTTGGCCAGCCGGCCTCTCCGGAGAACAATCGTATGTCGTCGATAGCGACCCGATGGCCCCCACCACGATGCTCAAGGAGGGTTCGAAGCTCAGAGAGCAGGGGAACCTCCCCTGGCTCGCCTGAAATTGGATGAGCGTCGAGCCAAACCACACATGGCCCAGTCACCTCGGCCAGCACTCTACCGAGCGCACGTGCCGAGTCACCTTGGTAGACTGTCACATGAGGCGCGTTGAGAAAGCGATGAACTGCAGCTCGATACAGAACTGAGTCGCGCTCGATCGAGTAGAGGCGATCAAAGTCGCCTCTGAGCCGGGCGAGCATGTCCCCTCGATAGGTCCCGGTCTCGACAAAAGTCCGACGCGTATCCGTCACCTCTCCCGCCAGAAGCTCGGCTTTGGCGCGGAAAGGTGTGCGGCCGGCGCCCCCAACCCGCCATGCCCAGTAGTCGACTTGGTGGTAGAAGTGTCTCACTGGTCCCAACCCCGCCAGTAGCTCGAGACGGTCCTGAAAGCCCATCCCTTAGCCCCCTGTGCCAGCGGAGCGGTCCGCTGTACGATGGGTCGAAGCCCCTGTCGACTGTCCGGTGCAGGGAATGCCGCCCCGGTAGTGTGCGAGTGTGACCCTCCATAGCAAGTTGGGTGCGAGAGCCATCACGATGGTAAACACCGTGTCCACAGCCGCTTGCCGCCAGGTCTCCACGACGGACTGTACAGGACGCCTCGGCCGCCAAACTCCAGCCTCCCTACATCGTTGAGCCGCGCGTCGTGACCACTTCCCCCTGATCACGGCCCCGTGAGGATGGTATCTCAAGAGCGGGGTGGTGGAGGAAAAGTATGCGCCCATGTCTTCCGAACTCCGCTCCGATCCTTCCACTTCCATCTGCCATGGTGACTCGCCCGGCCGGAGAAGTCCAAGCAAGGCCGCGCTGCTCCACACTGACGCCTGGTTGGAGATCCGGTATGGAGTATGGGCACGGATGCTCACCACAATCGGTCTGGGTCGGCCCGCCCGTCGCCACCAAGGCGCTGCTGTGGGTACTAGGCGGAGGTATGCGCCCCCCCGCTTGTGCAGCTCGCAAACAGCTCGGGCCAAGGCCTGGGTCGAAACGGGCGCCTCGAGCAGGAAATCCTCCTGGATCGTAAGCACATATGGCACGCCAAGACTCTGCACCGCGAGGCGGAGAGAGTCGCTCCAGGAGACGTCTTGTCCTATCCGAACGGTGGATACGCCGTCTCGTGACCAGTCGCCGAAATTGGCGAGAAGGAACACCGGGTATGGGCAGTCCGGCCAATACCGGGTCAGAAACGTGAAGAATGGCTCCCAAAGGTCGGAATACTTGTCGCACGAGACGACTAGCACGGCGACGTCAGGTGCCCCGGGCCGCTCCGGACTTCCGGGCGCCTCGACGTCGGTCACTGTGCTTCCGCCATACGGCGCCCTTGGCTCAACTGGTCGTATATCCACTGGTACGTGCGCGCCAGACCAGCTTCCAAGCTCACGGAAGGACTCCAGCCGACAGCTGCCGTCACGAAGGTATTGTCGCTGTTGCGGCCGCGCACCCCCAATGGGGCAGTCGGCACATATGAACGCCTGCAGCGGATCCCTGCAATCTGCTCGACGAGATCCACCAGGGCGTTGATACTGATAAGGCGGTCGCTGCCGATGTTTGTCGGTTCGGTGACCTCGCTGGTGGTTAGAGCCTGCAAGCCGCCAATGGCGTCGTCAATGTAGAGGAAACTGCGGGTCTGCTCACCATCCCCCCAGATCTCGATCTCGTGGACCCCGCTCAGCT
>JAJZNF010000324.1:0-2945 GCA_021847985.1 Actinomycetes bacterium
GGGGGTGGCTCGGGCATCGGATACTTCATATCCAATGCGCAGCAGTCTTTCAACATCGACGGCAGCTACGGGGGCGTGGTCATCCTCGGGGCGCTGGGCTGGGGTTTCGACACCCTCTTCCTGCTCCTCGAGCACTGGCTCCTCTCCTGGCAGCGCGCCACAAGCGGAGGTGCGGCAAATGCCTGAGCCGGTTCTGAAGCTCGACCACATCGCGGTCAGCCTGCGCAGCGCGGACGGCGGGTTGAACGAGATAACGCGCGACGTATCCCTTTCACTCGCCGAGCGCGAGATCGTCAGCATCGTCGGCCCTTCCGGCAGCGGTAAGACCACCCTCCTGCGGGCGGCCAGCGGTCTGCGCGAGCCGAGCGGCGGGTCGGCCTGCTTCGCAGGCAAGCCGGTCAATGGGGTCCCCGACGGCCTGTCCATCGTCTTCCAGGAGTACAACAAGAGCCTCTTCCCATGGCTCACCGTCGGAAAGAACGTGGCCATGGGAGCACGGTCGATGGGCAAGAAGGAGCGCCAGGAGCGTGCCGAGGAGGCACTCGCAAGCGTCGGCCTCAAGGGGCTCTCCTCCCGCTATCCGTGGGAACTCTCCGGCGGCATGCAACAGCGCACCGCATTGGCTCGAGCGATGGTCTCCGAGCCGCGCCTCTTGATGATGGACGAACCATTCGCATCGGTCGATGCCCTGACGCGCAACCATCTCGAGGACATGGTGCTCGACATCTGGGCCCAGTCCAACTTTGCCATCCTTATGGTCACCCACGATGTTGGCGAAGCGGTCTACCTCAGCGACCGCGTGCTCGTGCTCTCCGCCCGCCCCTCGGAGGTCCTGGCCGAGATCAAGGTCGACCTGCAGCGCCCGCGGACTCAGCTGGAGACGCGCAGCTCAAAGGCGTTCGTGGAGCTACAGGCACAGGTGCTCGAGCGCGTGGAGCATGCCGGGCGGCGGGCCGTGGGCCTGGTCGCCGACGAAGCGTGAGCGCCGGCGGGGGCACACCCAGGCTCGTGCGCGATGCCACCTTCGAGCGCTGTCTCGAGCTGGGCATGAGCACCATCTTCTCCAATCCCGGCTCCACCGAGGTGCCCGCCTTGTCCGGCCTGCCTTCGGAGTTCAGGTTCGTCCTCGGCCTCCACGAGGGTTCCGTGGTGGGGATGGCAACCGGGCTCGCCCTGGCCACGGAAACGCCGGTGCTGGTGATGCTCCACACGACGGCCGGTTTCGGCAACGCCGTCTCCGCGCTCGCCACTGCCCGGGTCAACAAGGCTCCCCTTGTCGTCCTGGTGGGCCAGCAGGACCGCCGCCACCTCGCGGCCCGGCCCTTCCTCGCCGGGGAGCTCGAGGGCTTGGCGGGGAATTATCCGGTATCGTTTGCCCAGCCCGCTCGGCCCCAGGATCTGCCGACCATGGTGACCCAGGCCTGGCACCGTGCCCGCGCTTTCAAGGGGCCGGCGGTCGTGGTGGTGCCAATGGACGACTGGCTGGCAGAGGCCGACGCACGGCCGGAGGCTTCGCCGCGTGAGATGATCTTCTCGCAGCAGGCGGATCCCGCCGCCCTAAGAGAACTGGCTGCAAAACTGGAGGCGGCGGCAAACCCGGCGCTGGTGGTAGGGGCGGACGCCGACTCCGCCGAGAGCTGGGCGGCACTGACCGCCCTGGCCGAGCGGCTCCAGTGCCCCGTCTACCAGGAGGCGTTCGGCGCCAGGGCGGGATTCCCCCAGGACCATCCTCTTTTCGCCGGGCATCTCCCCAGCGCCAGATCAGCGCTTCGCGGCCTGCTCGAACCTTATGACGTCGTTCTCTGCGTGGGAGCGCCGGCGTTCCGGCAATACCCCTACGACGAGGGCGCCTTCGTGGGCGCAGGTACCTGGGTAGCGGTGCTCACTGACAACGAGGTTGAGGCCGAGTCGTCCACCTCCGACATGGCCGTGGTGACGCCACTCGCTTCCGCCTGCGGCTACCTGACCGAGATGGTGGGCAAAAGAGAGGGCAAGAGCGCCCAGGTGGAGCATCCCTCTTTCCCGAGCTTCTCGGACCCCGAGCGCGGCCTCTACCCCGAGGACGTCTTCGCGGCTCTGGCCGAGCGCCTCGGTCCTGAGACGGTCCTGATCGAGGAGAGCCCCTCGAGCCGCTCGCGCCTCCAGGCCATGCTCCCTGCCAGGCGCCCGCTCGGCTTTCTCAGTGCCGCTATGGGTGGGCTCGGCTTCGCCCTTCCGGCTGCGATCGGCGTGAAGATGGGCCTTCCCGGCCGACCAGTGGTAGCCGTGGTCGGCGACGGCTCCGCGATGTACTCGATACAGTCCCTTTGGAGCGCCGCCCGCTACGAGGTCGGCGCCTTATTCGTGGTCCTTTGCAATCACAGCTACTCGATCATGGACCGCCTCCACGAGCGGGCCGCGGAGGGTGGTGCGCCTCCATGGCCGGGCTTCGAAGAGGTTGATATCGCCGAAATCGCCTCCGCGTTGGGATGCAAAAGCATCGAGGTCGCGACGGTCGCCGAGCTTCGGCGGGCCCTCGATTCGCTTCCCGCGAACCTCGCTGAAATGGCGGCGCCCACCGTGATAGCCGTCGAGACCGCCTGCGAGCCGGTCCTGGTCGTGTGATCGCGGCGGGGTTTGCCAACCAGCGCAACCCACGCCGCGATCTGAAGGAACGATCCATTCGGACTGTCAGGTCTTATCCACACCATTCCGGCGAACGCGGGCCAACGACGGCCGCATTCGAGGCGGAAGCAGCAGCATCAGGCCGGCAAGGCCGGCAACCAGGGACAGAACACGCCATCCGTTGGCGCCCCACGGCATTCCGGTATTGGTGGCCGGCACCGTCACGGTCGCCGACTCTTGAGCTGGCCCGGCCGTAGAGGCGCCTGCAGCCGCCGGCGGAGCCGTCGTTGTCGTGACAGGGCCCGCGGTCGTGCTGGTCGTGCTGGAGGTGGTCGAAGAAG
>JAJZNF010000324.1:2955-3247 GCA_021847985.1 Actinomycetes bacterium
GGTGCTTTGCGGGTAGACCACGTTGCCGGTCAGCTGCATGCTGTCGAGCGGAAGCCACTGCCCCTTGGGGGTAACCCAAATCCATGCGCCTTCATCGCCTTCACCGCCGGAAGAGCCGCCCTCATCGCCGGCCGATGCGGCTTGAGTCGTCGTCGGCGCCACCGTCGTGGTCGGTCCGGCTTCGGTCGTGGAGGTCACCGTAGTGGCTGCGGCCACCGTCGTGGTCGGTCCGGCTTCGGTCGTGGAGGTCACCGTAGTGGCTGCGGCCACCGTCGTGGTGGTGCCCATGTCG
>JAJZNF010000057.1 GCA_021847985.1 Actinomycetes bacterium
GACCTGGCCCAGGGCGCTCCCCGGCGAGCTGCAAGGACTGCAGCACCGCTCCGCAGGGACGCCGGCATTGGATCTCACCGCCACCATCCGACATGTGGCTCAGAAGCCCGTCCTCTTAGGAGGCGGCAGATGGGACGGACCTCGGAACGGCGGTCGGAGTCGACATGAAAAAGCGGACGATCCGCGCGTCGCCCTACGAGTCGTGCCGGTGATGCTGATGATCGTGAACAGCCAGGTGCTCGGAGGCGAGATGAGAATGACCGACCCCCCTCGGCGCGCCGACGCGCCCCTCCAGACCAGGGAAGGGCCTGCGATAGGAACAAAGGTCGCAAGGGGTGCGAACCCCCCCGGTGATGGCCGACTCCACACGGTCGATCACGAGTTCGGCGATTTGGGGACCGATACCGAAATAGCCGGCGTGGTGGATCGTGATGCTGGTCTCCAACGCAAAGGAGTCAATGGCACCATCGATGCGATCGATGAGCACGCCTGGCGCGATAAACCACGAGAAGGTGGCGACCTCCGTCACATGCGCCGCTGCAACCTGGTCGAGGGCACCCTTTATCGAAGGCCAGGTGATACCTGAGAACCCCACGTAACAGGAGGGCGAGTTGTTCAGCTCGGCGAGGATCCGGGTGATCTTGTAGGCCTCGGCGTTTGCCCATGGCTCGGATGCGCCTCTGAAGAAGACCGCCAGTGGCTTGCCTGCGCCACCGGCGGATTCGAGCGCGGCGCGGGCGAGGCTGAGTAGGACAAAGTCGTCGCCGAGCGGTTCCGTGTAGGTGAAGGTTATGTCCGGGTAGACGCTGCGCCCGGTGATCACAACCGCCGGCACATCTGAGCGAGCATGACCGGCGCTGCTGAGCATAAAGGGGACGATCACGACATGGCGGGCCCCGTTGCGCGCCATAGTGTGGAGGACCTCGATCGCAGGGGGGTCCGAGAGTTCGAGAAAACCCACTTCTACCGCGATGTTCGGGCCGACCAGCGCTCTCACCATTGGCGCGATCGCCGCAATCTCCGCGGCACCTGCGGCATCCCTGGAGCCGTGGCCGACGATCAGGATGGCGTCATAGCTCACAGCGGTTCCCTTGCTAGGCGGACGAGCGCATTGACAATACCGGCGGCGGCGGCCGAGCCGCCTTTCTCCCCACGGTTGTACACCGCTGGCGCGCCACACGCAGCCAGCTTCACTTTGGAGTCGGCGGCTCCAACAAAACCGACCGGCATGCCAACGATGAGGATGGGGGAAACGGCTCCGCGCCGGTACTGTTCCACGAGTTCGTACAGTGCAGTGGGGGCGCACCCGACGACGAAGACCGCTCCGGTCGGATGGTCTTCTATGGCCTGTGCCATGGCGTCGGCGGTCCGGGTTCTCCCATCCCGGGACCTGCCCCTCGATAGATAGCAGCGAGTCGGGTAATTCGCGATGCCCGCGCGCGTCATCTCGACATCGGTAATGACAGGACATCCATTCCGCAGGGATTCGACGGCCGTTGCCAGATCCTGCTCCTTCGCGTACACGCTGTCCGCGTAATCGAGATCGGCAGTTGCGTGGATAGCGCGTTCGGTTACTGCCCGGACTAGGGGAGAGAGATGATCGAGGGTTCTCCTGGAGCGGAGAATCTCGTAGCTCTCGCGCTCAATGGGGTGGATCATAGCCAACGTGGTCCTTCTCTGAAAAGACGTTGCGGGGGCAGACCTCGATGCAGGCAAGGCATAAATTGCATCGGTCCGATTGGAGTTCGGGATGAAGCGGCGCGGGGCGCAGAGCTCCGGTGGGGCAGGTGGCGACGCAGAGTCCGCAGCTAGTGCAGGCCTCTGTCCTCTCCAGGACCAGGGACATCACAGCAGGTAACCCCGGGGGGTGTAGAGGTGATTCCCGTACTGTCGGGTCCGGGAAGATCCGACGATCACCGTGGTGTGCATGTCAACGGACTCCGGGTTGAACTCGCCAAGTGTGCTGACGCTCACACGCTCATCGGGGCGTCCGATATTTCGAATCGTACCAACCGGGGTCGCTGGTGGCCGGTGCGCAGCCAGGATGTCCAGGACCTCTCCGAGCTGCCAGCTTCTCTGGGCGGAACGGGGGTTGTAGAAGGTGATTACGAAGTCACCCTTGGCCGCAAGCGCCACTCGCTCCTTGATGAGTTCCCACGGTGTCAGGAGGTCGGAAAGGGATATTGCCACATGGTCATGACCGAGGGGAGCGCCGAGGCGCGCGGCGCCCGAGAGCGCCGCGGTCACCCCAGGCACGACTTCCACGTCAATTTCGGTTCCAGTCGTGTGAAGGTGCTCGAATACCAGTGCGGCAAGGGCATAGACCCCGGCGTCGCCGGAACTGACCAGAGCGACACGATAGCCGGCCCGCGTGAGGGCGACGGCGTGCGCAACGCGGTCGATCTCCGCTCCGATCGGGAATGCCTGGACGACCTGCGCCGGAGTTATCAGGTCGCCGACGAGGTCGAGGTAGCCGGAGAAGCCTACGATGGCTTGTGCATTTCGGATGGCTATCGCGGCGCGAAACGTGCGCTCCTCTGGCGCTCCAGGCCCTATTCCAACGACTGCGAGGTGGCCGCTCGGCGGCCGACGCGCGATGGCGACGGTAACTTTCTGGAAGGTTTGCTTCGCGAGGAGGAGCGGGCCACCTTCGGCGGCACGCAGCGCCGCCGCCTCGCTCACTGAAGGGGTGCCGACCGCATCGGCCACCACCTGGGAGGGGTTCGGAACCTGCACGATGGCAAGGCTGTCCGGGTGAAAGGCACGGATTGGCAGGGCCAGAGCCATGATCGCCGGGTGTTCAGCACGGCGATCAATTGTTGCAATAAGAGCCAGGCTCTTCCGAGAGAGTCCCGCCCGCCTGAGGGCGGTCGCGACAGCCGCCTCCACCTCCTCGGGAGTCGCGTCAGAGGAGCAGCCGACACCTGCTACGAGCGAGGGTGGCCGAAGGACGCAGACTCCCTCCCGTCCGGTATCGGCGAGTTCGTCCGTCACGATTACCTTGGATGGTCCGTCTCCAAAGCGCTCGGCGTGCGGAACCGGCCAGCCGAGAGGGCTTTGAAGCAGCGGACGCTCGCTCTCGAGCATTCGCATCGCGACTCCGCGGTAGTCCCCCTCGGCAACGAAACCCGGAATCGCATCGAGCGCGGGCAGTTTTCTGCGGTCGGTTGCGGTCGTGATGACCGGCGAAGCCCCCAATAGCGCTGCTACTTCCGTGGCCAACTGGTTGCCGCCATGGTGTCCACCGACGATCACGACCACCGTCTCTCCGGACTCGTCGACGGCAATTACCGCCGGATCACTTTGTTTGGACCGCAAGTGCGGAGCTATGAGCCGGACGGTGGCGCCAACCGCGAGAAACACGATGATGGCGTCGACTTCGCGCCAAGCATGCCGGATTGCAGCTGAGGCCTCGCCGACTTCCACGGGATAGGGGAGCCGTTCCGCGAGGCGGCGGCCGGCGGCGGTGCGCGCGACGCTGACGACCCGCATCATGGGAGGCTCCCCCAGGCTACGAAGGTAGGGTTTTCCGCCTGCAGCCTCACGCCCCCATCGGGTAGCCGCACGCCGCGTGAAACGGAAATCTGCACGAGTTCGCCGAGGAGCGACGCCGCGGTTGCGGCCCGGTCCATGGACGCGTAGCTCGCGACCACCACGCCTCCGCTGCTGCAATGACGCATGGTGAGGCGCAGCACGTCTATGCCCCCGCCGCCGACGAAAGCGCGATCAAAGGGTGCGTAGGTCGGGATCAGCGCTTCGGCCTCACCGGCAGCGATGGTCACGGCCACTCCGAATGCGGAGGCGTTTTCACCAACTTGGGCGATGGCTTCGGGGTCCTTGTCGATCGCGATGACTTCGAGTGCCGGCGACAAGAGAGCGGCCTCGATTCCGACCGAGCCGGATCCTGCGCCTATGTCGAGCAGGCGACCTGCAGGCGGGAGGTGCAGCTTTGAAAGGATCACCGAGCGGAGTTCCGCCTTGGTGATCATCGCGTTGCGATGGACGAAGCGTTGTTCGGACGCACCGAAGGAGATTCTTTTTCTTGGGGGCACGGGCTCGGTGCCGACGGCGAGGATGATGGCGACGGCAAGGGGGTCGAAGCTTGCTTGACAGATTTCTTCCACGGTTGCGACCGTGATCCGCTCGTCTTCGTCGCCGAGGTGCTCGGCAACCACCATCGTGTCCCCACCTCGGCCGAGATCGCGAAGGGCCCCAGCAAGTCGGCTTGCCGTGTTGTCCGGTGAGAGGAGATAGGCGACCTTGGCGCTTGCGCCCGCGGCCGCGATGGCGGCATCCAAGGGCCGGCCGTGAGCTGACACCACTACTGCGTCGTCCCAGGGCAGGCCGAGGCGCGCAAAGGCGACTGCGACGGAGGACGGTCCCGGGTGGACTCGCAGACGATCGGTGCCAAAGAGCTCACCGAGAAGGCGGGTCGTGCCGAAGAATCCCGGATCGCCGGAGGCAAGCACGACTGCACCCCGTGAGAGATCGAGGGATGCGAGGGTGTCCTGGAGGCGGGGGGCGATGGCGACGAAGCGTGGATTGAGAGCCTGCACCTCTTGCTGAAAGCGTGCCGCGCCCACGACGATCGCAGCATCGGCTATCTCTTGCAAGCGTGCCGCAGGAAGTCCGTGCAGGCGGCTCCCAACGACGCCGATGACGATAATTGACTCAGGCAACGGCGACCGCCTCTGCCCCTTCGAAGTCCACCATGATGACATCGACCGCCACCTTGCCACCCGTGTGGGCTTCGCAGTTAGCCGCCGCCAGGCGGCAAAGCTCGGTGAGCGTCTCGGTGGCGCCGAATTGGATGCAAAGGTCGTAGAAGTGCCGCGCGGTGTTCGTCGCCACAGCGCCGGCAACTACTTCTGATGGTGCCTTCGTCTCGGATGCCACGCGCGAGAGCAGCTCGGTGTCGACCTTGGAGCGGTGGAAGTGTGTCATCATCACACCCGCCGCCAATTTGGCGATCTTACCTGCCATGCCGACGAAGTGGACGGTGGTGACCGCCGCGCCCGCTGCGTGCCGGAGTGCGACACCGGTGAAGTCCCCCACCTCGACTATCGCGACCGGCGGCAGGCCCGGGTAACGCCGCTCGGCGTGGGCCTCCGACCGTGAACCCGTACACAGTACAATCTCTGTGCACCCCTGGGCGACGGCGACGTCTATTTGCTTCACGACCGAGGCACGATAGGCGGCGGTTGAGAAGGGGCGGACGATACCGGTCGTCCCCAAGATCGAGATTCCGCCGATGATGCCAAGTCGTTCGTTGGAGGTCTTCTTCGCCATAATTTCGCCCCCCGGTACCGAGATGACGATGCGAAGCGGCCGGTCGGTGGCCTCCCTGACCGCCCGGGTGATCATCCTTCGGGGAACCGGGTTGATCGCGGGCCCTCCTACAGGCAGGCCCAGGCCGGGAAGGGTGACACGCCCGACGCCTTTACCGCCTTCGATCTCTATTTCTCCGCCGTCGGCCGCCAACCACGAAACAGTGGCTGTGACGTGCGCCCCGTCTGTGCAGTCCGGATCGTCGCCCGCGTCCTTTACGACGTACATCGATCCGACCGTTGCAGTGGGTACGACGGCGAAGCGCACGCGCTCACCCGACGGGAGGGGAATCTCGACCGAGGACGGCGCCTCGCCGGTCAGGAGCCAGAGCGTAGCCGCTTTTGCGGCGGCGCTGGCGCAGCTTCCGGTCGTCCAGCCGGTCCGCAGCCCTTTGCGGCGCACGGCGACTTCGTCGGATAGCGGAGGCTCGAAGGTGGTCATCGAAGGGAGTCGTCCCGGCGGCGTGCGGCCGCCGTCGGCCGGCCCTTGGTGGAGCCGGGCTGGGAGCGGTGGCGAAAGATGTGGGCATAGGCGGGGGAGTAGAGATGGGAGCGCTGTACCGCGCCTGTCAAGGCTTCGCCGACGATCACGAGGAGCGTACGGCGGGCACCCGTGCCGCGGATGGTCTGGGCGAGTTCACCCACGCTTGTCCAGTGCACCTCCTCGTCTGGCCAGGTGGCGCGGATAACCACGACGGCGGGAGTTAATTCATGGAATGCCGATCCCTCGCACAACAGGGCTCTCTGCAGTTCGGCGGGATGAGCCGCAGAGAGAAAGATGCCGATTGTGCCTCCGATACGGGCGTATGCGGAGACGGACTCCCGCTCCGGCATTGAGGCAGAGGTCTTTCCAGGCATTCTCGTAAAGACGACGCTTTGGGAGAGCTTGGGGATGGTGAGTTCGCGTCCGATTATGGCGGCTGTCGCAGCCACGGAAGTGACACCCGGCACGATCTCGAAGGCCAACTCGTGTTCGAGGCAGTAGTCGATCTGCTCCTGCATTGCTCCGTAAACGGAGGGATCTCCGGAGTGGAGACGGACGATGCGTGCATCGGGATGGGCGGCATATATGGCAAGGACGTCTTCAAGCGTCATTGTCGCCGAGTCATACCGCTTTGCCGTTTCCGGGGCGTAGTCGAGGAGGGCCTCAGGCACGAGCGAGGACGCCCAGATGACTACCTCGGCAGCTTCGAGGCGCTCCTTTCCCCGCAGTGTGATGAGGTCGGGACTGCCTGGGCCTGCGCCGATAAAGCTGATCACGGCGTACTCCTTCCGGGCGGGACGATGACGGTGGAGAGGTAGGCGGCTGAGCGCTCGTCGACTAAGCCCAACGGCGCCACCCTGGCTCCCTCGAGGCCCATCAGCTCGCCGAAGATCGCGCCATCCAGACGGTTATGGACACGAAGGAGATCGACGATGGCCCCAAGATGCCGCCCACCCTTATATATGACCACGGTGGAAGCCAAATCCTGCAGTGCCGATTCGATGCCTGCGGGACCGTCTGCGGCCGTGACGATGCGGAGCGACTCGACGTCATCGGTGACCACAAGCGATGCTTCCGCGGCCAGCGCCTGAAAGGCCATGATGCCCGGGATCGTTTCGACTGCGACTTCGGGATCGATCCGGCGCACTTCCCGCAGGAGGTGGTGGAACGTGGAGTAAATGTTGGGGTCCCCGAGCGTGATAAAGGCCGCCGATCTTCCGGCTGACAGTTGATCGACCACTTCGGCGGCGGCTGCCCGGTGGGCTGCCCGGCGAGCATCTTCGTCGCGGATGATTGCAAAGACGAGGCGGCGGACCTTGAGATCCGGGTCGGCGCGAACGACGATGGATTCGGCGCGGCTTTGTACATCGGGCGCCATAGAAGGCGCAAAGATCACGTCGGCGTGCTGCAGGCAACGTAGGGCCCGTAGGGTGAGCAAGTCGGGAGCTCCGGGCCCGACGCCGACGCCGATCAATCTGCCTGCCACAAGTCCTCGCTCATTTCCAGCGTCCGCCTATGCCACCCCCCGCCTTGCGGTGAGAACGACTGCTTTCCAACATTAGTCCTCATGCCGCTGCGCCTGGCGAGGCGGCACGGCCCCCGAGGCGATCGATAACATTGAGGTATGACTCGCGTCGACTCCATCGTTATCATCAACACCGGCCACGGGAAGGGAAAGTCCTCCTCCGCATTCGGTGTCATGTGCCGAGGGTGGGCGCGTGGATGGAACGTCGGCGTCGTGCAGTTCGTCAAGAGCGGCAAGTGGAAGATCGGCGAAAAGAAGGTGGCCGACGAACTGGGCATCGAGTGGCACACACTGGGCGACGGCTTTACCTGGGAGTCGACGGATTTGGACGAGACCGCGGCCAAGGCCAGACATGCGTGGGAGGTCTCGGTGGACAAGATGTCCTCCGGTAATTATCAGCTCCTGATCCTCGATGAGCTTACCTACGCAGCCAAGTACGGCTGGGTGCCGGTATCCGAGATGGTCCAGGCGATCAGCCACCGGCACCCGAAGACGAACCTGGTCATCACCGGTAGGGACGCACCGGAGGAGCTCATCGAAATTGCGGATACCGTGACCGAGATGCGCAAGGTGAAGCACGCCTACGATCGCGGGATCCGCGCGATGAAGGGAATCGAGTACTGAGCGTCACCCTCCCGCCGCGCCTGATGATCGCCGGCGTCAGCTCCGGAGTGGGCAAGACCACCATCGCCGCCGGCCTGATGCGACTTCTTAGCACCCGGGCGGGGCTCTCGGTCGGAGCTGCAAAGGTCGGCCCTGACTACATCGACCCTGGCTTCCACCGTCTGGCCACGGGTCACCCCTCCCGTAACCTCGACGCCTTTCTTACCGGCGCAGCCGCGCTCCCGCGTATTGCGGCGCGAGCGGGCGCCGGCCACGATGTGCTGGTGATCGAGGGGGTAATGGGGCTCTTTGACGGTGCGTTGCTGGAAGGAGCGCCGCCTACCTCCACCGCCGCCGTCGCGAAGGCGCTCCAAGCGCCGGTCGTGCTTGTCGCGGATGCCGGGCGGACATCGACCTCGATAGCGGCAATGGTCAAGGGATACCTGGACTACGATCCCGCGGTGGCCGTGGTCGGAGTGATCGTCAACAATGTGGCATCACCATCGCACGCGGTGGCGGTCCGGGAGGCATTGTCGGCAGCGGGCATTGACGTGTTCGGCGTGGTGCCGCGCGACAACCGGCTGCGAATCTCGTCTCGTCACCTTGGCCTGGTCCCGGTCGTGGAGCGCCCCGCCGAGATCGCCGAGCGCCTCGACGAGGTGGCGGCGGTATTGGCGAACTCGCTTGACCTCGCTGCGCTGCTCGATCGCGCACGGCGCGCGCCAAAGGTGACGGTGGCCATTCCGGAGCTGCCGGAGGCGGTGGTGCGTGCGCGGATTGGTGTCGTCGGCGGCGCGGCGTTCAGCTTCGTCTACCCCGACAATCTCGAGGCCCTGGAGGCCGCCGGCGCGGAAGTTGTCAATCTCGATCCTTTATCCGGCGCCCCCTTCCCCGATGGGCTTGACGGCCTGTACCTTCCCGGGGGTTTCCCCGAGGTGTTCGCCGCCGACATCGCGGCACACGCGGCTTGGCGCGCAAAGCTCAAATCTCTGGTTGGCGGCGGCGCCCCTACCTGGGCTGAGTGCGGGGGCCTGCTTCTCTTGGCCAGCTCGCTCGACGGGGCACCCATGACCGGGGTTATTCCCGCACGTGCGGTCATGACCGAGCGGCTTACTTTGGGCTACGCCGAGGCGCGGGTGGTACACACGTCGCCGATCGCGGCGGCTGGCACGCGCCTGCATGGGCATGAGTTCCACTACTCCGTCCTGGAGCCCCCTGGCAATGGATTGGCGCTGCGCACGCGAAATGGCACGGACCAAGGTGGCTACCTCTCGCCGACGCTTTTTGCAAGTTATCTCCACCTGCATCTCGGCGCCGCTCCGGAGATTGCGCGGCGATTCGTGCGCGCCTCCGAAGGCTTTCGGCGGCTCCGCGCCCGAAGCCGGTGATCTGATAGGATATGGGCGACGCGTTCGGGAAGCCGGTGAAAGACCGGCACTGTCCCGCAACTGTAACCGGAGAGTCAAACTCACGAGTGACCACTGCCTGAGGGTGGGAAGGTCGAGGGCGGCAGGGACCCGGAAGTCAGGATACCGAAGCGTCCGCTAGGTGGACTTCGCGAGGACGATTATGACAACTTCAGTGCGTGCGCTTGTTGCGCGAAATGGGTGCTGCGGCGGCTCGCGCTCGCAAACTTTGACCATTCGCGCGGCGGTGCGCTGCCCGGCGGTGTTGTCGCCTTGCCGCTGATCACCCTTGTGCTTGGTGGTGTGGCCAGCGGTAAATCAGCCTACGCCGAATCGCTCGTGCCGCCGGAGGCAGCGACCGTAACCTATTTTGCCACCCTGGATCCCTCCAGCGAGGGGGTGGCTTCGCGTATAGCGCAACATCGTCGCCGGCGACCCGCGTATTGGAGCACCGCCGAGTGCGGGCTCGAATTACCTCGAATCCTGGAGTCCAGGGGCGGTCTGGCTCTTGTGGATTCGCTTGGAGCTTGGGTCGCCCGTTTCCCGGACTGTTTGGTCGAAGAACGCCCGCTGCTGGAGGCGTTGTCCCGGCGGGTGGATCCCGTCATTCTGGTAAGCGAAGAGGTGGGAATGTCCCCTCTCCCGGCGACGGCGATTGGCGTGGCCTTCCAGGATGCGATGGGGAGGGTCAATCGGGCGGTTGCCGCAGTCGCCGATCAAGTTTTTCTGGTGGTGGCAGGGAGGGTGCTTCAGCTGTGAAAGCCGCCTTCGGATTCCTATCTGTGCTGCCGTTTGGCGGGTCGCCTCGTCGGAGTACCCTGGCATTCTTTGCCGTGGTTGGTGCGGTTCTCGGCGCCGTACTCGCCGCCGTGGGGAGTGGCATCAGCCGTTTCGCCGGCACGGCGGAGGTGGCTGTTGTCATGGTGGCGGCGGATCTCGCCCTCACCGGCATGCTTCATTTCGATGGATTGGCGGATTGCGGAGACGGCTTGCTGGCACATCTCGAGCCGGAACGGCGGCGAGAGGTCATGAAGTCGCCCGAGGTAGGAGCCTTCGGAGTCGTGGTGGTCGTAGTCGTGGTACTGGCACGCTTTGTCGGCTTCATGGAACTCGACGCGGTGTCGGCTCTGTGGATGGTCGTGCCGCTTTGGTCACTGGCGCGGCTTTCCATGGCGGTGGCACTGACGCGAGGTCGTTATCTGACGCCGGGTGGTATCGGAACCTACTTCGATCGCACAACATTGCCGTGGTGGGTGGTGGTGGCCCTGGCCGCAGTTACTGTTGGCCTTACATGGCGATTCGGCGATGTTCGTGGGGTCGTGTCGCTACTAGCGGTGGTGGTGGGCTTCGGAGTGACGGTTGCGTTCGCATACCGCCGCATCGGGGGCCTAACAGGCGATGTCCTGGGCGCGGCCGGAATTGTCGGCGAGACATTGGGGCTGCTGGTAGGGGGCCTCCGATGGTGAGGCGGAAGTGGTCGCCCGCGATTGCAGGTTACCTATTGGATTTCTTTGCCGGTGAAGCGCTCTTGCGTCCCCACCCCGTCGCGCTGGCGGGTACGGCGTTAAAGCGGTGGGAGGGGCGTTGCTACCGGGACAGCTCGGCCGCCGGCGTGGTGTATGTGCTCGGAGGGCTGGCGATTGCGGAATCCGCAACTCGTTCCCTGCCATCGCTGGCTGGAGCCACGTATGTCTCGGTCGCCCACACCATGCTCCTGCAAGAGGCGCGTGCCGTAGCAAAGATGCTGGAATCCGGAGACCTGCAAGGGGCGCGGTCGCGAGTGCGCTCGCTTGTCGGTCGCGATACGGGGTCCCTCGGCGAGGAGGAGCTTGCTCGAGCGGTGATCGAGTCGGTGGCGGAGAACACCGTGGATGCGGTCGTCGCCCCTTTGTGGTGGGCGGCCTTCGCCGGGGTTCGCGGAGCATATTACTACCGGATGATCAATACCATGGATTCCCAGGTGGGCTTCCGGAATGCGCGTTACAGTTCCTTCGGTGCCGCCGCTGCACGTCTTGATGACGGAGCAAATTACCTCCCGGCGCGGTTCGCGGCTTTGCTGCTTCTCGCCCTGCGGCCACGGCGCGCCGCATACGTGCTCGGTGCGATTCGCCGGGATGCCCCTTCCCACCCCTCCCCGAACGCCGGAGTAATCGAAGCGGGTTTTGCAGCTGCCCTTGGGGTGTCCTTGGGAGGGGAGAATCGCTATGGTGGCCTGGCCGAGTGGCGCGGTGTCCTGGGCGACGGCCCCGCGCCGCTGGCCGGCGATATCGAGGCTGCTTGCAGGTTGTCGCGGGCCCTGGGCTTCGCAACCCTGGCGGTGCTGACGTTGCCAACGGCGATGCTTTCTGCACGGAGGGCGGGCAGGTGACGGCGAAGGGACTCGCGATCCTGGGTACGGGCAGTGACGTCGGGAAAACCACCATCGTCGCCGGCCTCTGCCGCTTACTGGCTGATGCGGGCGTTGCGGTCGCACCGTTCAAGGCGCAGAATATGGCCCTCAACTCCTTCGTTACCCGGGATGGAGGCGAGATAGGACGTGCGCAAGCGCTGCAGGCGGCCGCGGCGCGGGTGCGACCGGAGGTCGCTATGAACCCCGTCCTGCTGAAGCCCACGGGGGAACGCGTTTCGCAGGTCATCGTGATGGGCCGGGTGGTCGAGACGATGAGCGTCCGCGAATATTACGCCACCAAGGGTGCGTTGCTGCCCGTCGTCGAGGAGGCGCTGGCCGATCTGCGCTCTCGCTTCGAAGTTGTGCTGATGGAGGGGGCGGGTTCGACAGCCGAAATCAATCTTCTGGAACATGACATCACCAACATCAGGCTGGCCCGGCGCGCGGGGCTACCGGCAGTCTTGGTCGGAGACATTGACCGTGGCGGCGTCTTCGCCGCACTTTATGGAACGGTGGCTCTCCTTCCAAAGGATCTTGCCTCGGGCCTTGGGGGATTCATCATCAATAAGTTTCGCGGCGATCCGACCCTACTGACGTCGGGGATCGAGCAGTTGGAGGCGTTGACCGAGCGTTCCTGTTTCGGTGTGCTGCCCTATCGCTTCGAGACCGCGATCGACGGCGAGGACTCCATGGATCTTGGTGCTCCGACCCGGGCAGAGCGAGAAAACGGGCTTGAAATCGCCGTCGTGGCTTTGCCGCGCATCTCGAACTATACCGATGTCGACCCTCTCCGCTTCGAACCGGATCTAAGCGTGCGCTGGGTAAACCATCCTGGTCAGCTAGGGAGCCCCGATTTGGTGGTGATTCCTGGCACGAAAGCGACGGTTGAAGATCTTGGCTGGCTGCGCAAGAGCGGCTTGGCCGACGCGCTGCAACGCTACCGAAGTGATGGGGGACATGTGCTGGGCATTTGCGGAGGATATCAGATGCTCGGCTCGGTGATCCGCGATGCCGTGGAGAGTGGTGCAGGAGAGGTGCCTGGATTGGGGTGGCTCCCGGTGCAAACCGATTTTCATCCGGACAAAGTCGTGCGCCAGTGCGCCGGTGTGGCCCTGGGCCACACGGTGTCGGGATATCAGATCCATCACGGGCGCGTGCGGCCGGTGGATTCCGCCGCGGTCTGGGTGGAGGTCGATGACGAGAGGGGCCGTGAGCCGGAGGGCGTTTCCGATGCTTCCGGCCGGATCTTCGGTACCACGATGCACGGGATCTTCGAGGGGGATGCTTTTCGTGGAGCGTTCCTCTCGAGAATCGCGAGCGAGCGCGGACGGTGTTATTCGCCTTCGCTCACCCCCTATGCCTTGCGACGTGAGCGGTATATCGACGACTTGGCAGCCGCCCTGCGCGTGCATCTCGATCTCGACGGGCTGTGGCGACTTATGGAAAGCGATCAAAAGGCGTGATCATCTTTATCTCCAATGCAGACACCGACCTGCTTGCGCTGCGCACCATTGTGGAAGGGCTGGAGGGCGGCCTGGCCGACACCAGGGCCGCCACTGCGGCGGCGGGCGATCCGGTGCCGGACCTCGGCACAGCAAAGGTGGTGCTCCTTCGCCTTCTTGGCGGCGTAAAGGCATGGTCGGAGCAGGTGAGTTCGCTGGTCGCGGAAGTGGACCGCCGTGGTCTGGCGCTGTGGGCCTTCTCCGGGGACACGGTCTTCGACGAAGAGATGGCGGCGCTCTCCACAGTCGCATTGCAGGACGTTTCGGTAGCCTTTGACTACCTTCGCCACGGCGGGTTGGAGAACCTGAAAGCGCTGCTCTATTACATAGGCAATGTGTCGCTCGGGATGCAGTTGCCGCTGTCGCTGCCCGTTGTGGTGCCCGAGGTCGGAACCCTGGTGCGGCACCCTCATAGGCCAGGCCGTCCGAGCGCAGCGGTGGTGTTCTATCGCTCCCACCTGTTGTCTGGGAATCTTCGCTTCATCGATGAACTGTGTGACGGATTGGAGGAGGCCGGAGTAAATGCCACTGCGGTCTATGCCAACTCGCTTCGACCCGACGCGACGGGCAACTCCGGAGCACTGAGGGTATTGGGCGAATTGGCGCCCGACGTCGTGATCACCACGGTGCTGGCGATGGGCTCAATGGGAGAAGAGGGCTGGGATGCCTCGGCCCTGGCTGCCCTGGGCGTCCCGGTGGTCCAGGGCTTGATTTCGACGGTGTCGCATCGTCAATGGGAGCAGAGCGACGCCGGCCTCCGGCCTATAGACGTAGCAATGTCTGTTGCCCTTCCCGAATTCGATGGCCGGATAATAGGCGTGCCGTTCGCCTTCAAGGAAACGATCGAGGACGCGGAAAGCCTGGGCGCGCCCATCACCGCGTATCGAGGCAGGCCGGACCGTATCGCCCGCCTGGCCGGGATCGCCCGTGGCTATGGTCGGCTTAGGCACTTGCAGAACGGCGACAAGCGCGTGGCAATCATACTTTCCGCCTATCCAACGAAACGCTCCCGGCTGGGCAACGCGGTTGGGCTGGACACGCCGGCTTCGGCCATTGCCTTGCTGCACGCCATGGATGAAGCCGGCTACCGGGTCGAGGGGATCCCCGAGGATGGCGACGCGCTCATGGGGATGCTTGCCGACCGATTGACCTACGAGTCTCCCGAGTTGTCCGCGTCCCAGCGTGCGGCCGCAGTCGGCTTCTTGGACGAAGAGCAGTATCTGCGGAGTTTTACTGCGTTGCCCGAGGCGATGCGCGACGCGATGGAGGAGGCGTGGGGTGCTGCGCCCGGGACCGCATATCTGAGCGACCACAAGCTTTACTTCTCGGGCATCGCTTTGGGCAACGTGCTGGTGGCCATCCAGCCACCGCGAGGCTTCGGTGAGCATCCAATCGCCATCTATCATTCACCCGACCTTCCTCCCACACACCACTATCTGGCCTTTTACCGCTGGCTGGAGGAGAGTTGGGGTGCCGATGCACTTATCCATCTGGGCAAGCACGGCACTTTGGAATGGCTCCCGGGCAAGGGGGTCGGGCTGTCCGCCGCCTGCTATCCCGACGCGGTGCTAGGCGATATGCCGCTGCTGTATCCCTTTGTCGTAAACGATCCCGGCGAGGGCACGCAGGCCAAGCGGAGAGCGCATGCCACGATAATCGATCACCTGTTGCCGCCCATGACGCGTGCCGAGACCTACGACGACCTGGCGGAGCTGGAGATCGCGCTGGACCAGTATGCGCGGATAGCCGCTCTTGACCCGCAAAAGCTTGACGCGGTGCGCAGGGAGGTTTGGGAGGTGGTGGTGCGTTCCAAGGTCGACCAGGACCTCGGTGTGGCGCATCAGCCCACTCCGGAAGAGTTTGACAGGCTCATCCTTGAGGTGGACGGGTATCTGTGCGAGTTGAAGGACGCTCAGATTCGCGGCGGGCTTCATGTCCTGGGCGCGCCTCCCCAAGGGGAGAGCCTGCTCGATATGGTGCTGTCGATCACTCGGGTGGAACAAGGGTCAGTCCCGCCGCTTCGTGCATTGGCGGAGGCCGACGAGCGTGATCGAGCGGCGGTGGACCGTGCCGAGGCCGAGGCCAGGGCGCGTCTCGCTGAACTGGCGAACCGGCGCTGGCACTACGAGGGTGACGACCCTACCCTCGCCTGGGTGGCCCGCCGGCTCCACCCGGCGCTGGAGGCGACGACGCGGGAGCTTTCCTCGACCCTGGACGGGCTTGACGGCGGATTCGTCCCGCCGGGCCCCTCAGGCGCGCCGACGCGTGGGATGGCGCAGGCGTTGCCCACAGGGCGGAACTTCTATTCGATCGATCCCAAAGCCGTACCCTCCCCTCTTGCCTGCCAGGTGGGGGAGCAGCTTGCGCGGGGTGTGATCGAACGCTTTCTCGCCGAAAGCGGGGAGTATCCGCGTTCGGTCGGCATAGTCGTCTGGGGAACGGCGACAATGCGGACGATGGGTGATGACATCGGGCAAGCCTTGGCGTTTTTGGGCGTGAGGCCGCGCTGGCAGGACGGGTCGATGCGGGTCATCGGCCTGGAACTGATCGACGAGGAGGAGCTTGGCCGTCCCCGAGTCGACGTGACTTTGCGCATCTCCGGCTTCTTCCGGGATGCGTTCCCGCACGTCATCACGTTGGTGGACCAGGCTGCGCGCCTTGCCGGCTTCGGCGACACCCCGCGGATTTTCGGTGCAATGCCCGGAGCGTACGGTTCCGGCGTGCTCCCCTTGCTGGAGCGTGGCGAATGGGAGAGCCCGGACGAGATCGCCGAGGTCTATACCACCTGGTCGGGTTGGGCCTACGGCGAGCACCTCTTCGGGGAGGCAGCGACGGGAGCGTTCCGAACGCGATTCCGGGAGATCCAGATTGCCATCAAGAACCAGGACAACCGCGAGCACGACATATTCGACTCCGACGATTATCTCCAGGACCACGGTGGCATGATCGCCACCGTCCGTGCTCTCTCCGGGACTGCGCCCAAGGCTTATTTCGGCGACTCCTCTAGGCCCGCCGCTCCCAAGGTTCGGGATTTGAGCGAGGAGGCGGCCCGCGTGGTTCGTACGCGAGTGATCAATCCCAAGTGGATTTCGGCGATGCAAAGGCACGGCTACAAGGGCGCGTTCGAGATGGCTGCAACGGTTGACTACCTCTTTGGTTACGATGCCACCGCCGGGATCGTGAGCGACTGGATGTATGAACGCGTCGCCCAGGCATACGTGTTCGACGAGGTGGTGCAGAAGTTCTTTGCGGATTCCAATCCGTGGGCTTATGGTGCCATCTGTGACAGGCTGATGGAGGCCGAGCGTCGGGGTATGTGGAACGCGGAGCCTGGGACTCTCGAACGTTTGCAGCAGGCCCGCTTGCAGTCGGAAGCGTGGGAGGAGTCGCGATGAGCGAGCGCGCCTTCCCCTTCTCGGCGGTAGTGGGGCAGGACGAAGCAAAGCTTGCCCTGATGCTGTGTGCGCTCGACCCGCGTATCGGGGGCGTACTGCTCTACGGGGACAAGGGCAGCGCGAAGTCGACTTTAGCGCGTGCGCTTGCCGGGCTACTCGGCCCCGAATCCAGATTCGTGGAGCTTCCTATCTCGGCGACGGAGGATCGGGTCGTCGGCTCCCTTGACGTCACGGCGGCTCTAAAAGGCGGCGAACTGCGCTTTGCGGAGGGATTGCTCGCCAAGGCGCACGGCGGGGTTCTCTACGTCGATGAAGTGAACCTTCTTCCCGATCACCTCGTCGACCTGCTTCTGGATGCGGCGGCCAGCGGTGTCAACCGGGTGGAGCGGGAAGGCATCTCTCATCAACATCCGACGCGTTTCGTCCTCGTGGGCTCCATGAATCCGGAGGAAGGTGATCTACGCCCGCAGCTGCTCGATCGCTTTGCGTTCGGTGTGGATATCTCGGCAACGCTGCCGATCGCTCTTCGGGTTGAGGCGATCCTGGCGCGGCTTTCCTTCGAGGGTGGCGATCACGATCGCCTGGCTGAGGCATGGGAGCGGGATAGGCGGCTTGCTGATCGGATTGCGTCTGCGACGGTGCCGGCTATTGATGCGCGGGTTGCCGAGATGGCCGCCTCGATGGCCACCGCAGCTGGAGCGCAGGGACTACGGGCTGACCTTGCGCTTTGTCGTGGCGCAGCGGCACTGGCGGGTTTGTCCGGGGAGCGCGAGATAACCGCGCAGCATCTTCTTCAAGTGGCTCCATTGGTGTTTGCTCATCGCCGGCTTCACCCCCCGGAGTCATTGCGGGATACGCCGCTGGAACAGCGGCTGGCACAAGCCCTGGCGAACCGGGAGTCGGAGGAGACGTCGCTGGATGGCGAGGTGCCGGAACCTGCAGGGCCGCTGCCGGAAGCGGCCCTCGACCAAGCCGTACCCTCGGGGCCCGAGCAAGCGTCCCCTGCGGAGGCGGATCCAGCGCCTGGCGACGTGGGCGAACCGCAAAGGAGTTCGCTGCCCCCGCCCGCGCCACCCCCGTTGACTCTGGGGTATGCGGCGCCAGTTGGTGAAGAGCTGGCCCTGTTTCGCCCTACTCCCCTTCGGCCAAACGAGCCGCAGCGGGCACGCATGGTTCGCGCCGGTAAGGACGATGGCCAGGTCGAAGGAAGAGGACGACTTGTTGGTGATCGCCCGGCGGGCGCATTGCCCGCGGAAATTGCTGTCGGTGCGACCTTGCGAACCGCCGCGATGCGAAGGATGCGTGGGGGTGAGAGTGCCCGCGCCGAGGGGGTCGCTCCCGAGGATCTGCGTTCGCCGCTGCGACGCCAACCTGGCGGACGCCTGGTGGTCATCGCCGTGGATGCGTCGAAGTCTATGCACACGGCGCGCCGCATAGCTGAGACAAAGACGGCAGTGCTCTCGCTGCTGGTCGATGCCTATCAGCGTCGCGACAAGTTTGCTCTGGTCGTATTCGGAGGCGCCGGCGCGCAGGTCGTGATGAGGCCTACGAGTTCGCCCGAAGTTGCCAAAGCACGCTTGGAGTCGGTGCAGACCGGCGGACTGACGCCATTGGGTGCGGGTCTTAGGCTCGCCCGCGAACTGGCACTGGCTACGGTCGCTCCGCTCGTGGTGCTCATCACGGATGGGAGGGCTACTTTGGCGACCCAGGAGGATATCTCACCTTGGGACGAAGCCGTCAAGGAGGCGCACCTGTATCGGGAGGAGAAGCTGGCCGCGGTGGTGGTTGACGTCGAGGAGCCAAAGGGCGCCATGGGGCTTGCGGCCCGTCTTGCCGAGGATATGGGAGCCTCGTACAGGCGAATGTCGGAGCTGTCCGCTAGCGCATTGGAGCGGTCGGTGCGGGAGTTGTTGGGATGAGCGCATTCGGGGCCGTCTCACGGGATCCTCTTGAAGTGCTTGTACTCGACATCGGAGGGACGGTCGTGCGTGAGGGTGCGGGGTTTCTTCCCGACGGGACTTTGGTGGTGGAGCTGCAGCCAGGCGTGGAGAAGGACTTGGCAGAACTCGCTTCGCGTTACACGATCACCGCCGCGACAAATACGAGCTTCATGTCGGCAGGTGAGGTGCGCGCATACCTCGACAGGGGGGGCGTGGGCCACTACTTTGCCGAGATCGTGACCTCCTTCGATCATCGTGCGCCGAAGCCGGATCCGACGATCGTGGTTCTTGCGGCGCGCGCCGGCGGCGCGACCGCAATGGATCGTGTCCTCTTCGTCGGTGATGCGGCGAGCGACGAAGAGGCGGCCCGCGCAGCAGGCGTTCACTTCGCCTTCGTCGCTCCGGATGGCTTGGGAGCCACCGTCGCAAGGTGGCTTTTGGAAAGGGATAAATGATGGACAGCGAGCAATTGGGTGGCCGGGCCCCGACCTACGACCGGTTTCCCGAGGAGGCTAGGAGCGCATTGGACGCCGTCATCGCGGCGCGGCGCGACGTCCGCCGGCGCTTCCTTTCGGATCCCATACCGGCCGAAATCTTGCGCCATGTGCTGGAGGCCGCGCACCAGGCACCCTCCGTGGGGCTGTCCCAGCCGTGGGACTTTCTTGTCATAACTTCCGAGGACACCAGGGCCAAGATCGCCAGCCACGTGGAGGAGGAGCGCACTCGGTATCAGGCGTCGCTTGCACTTGGGAGGCGCGGGGTCTTCTCGCAGCTCAAAGTGCACGGCATCATGGAGGCGCCGGTACTGCTGGTCGTGACCTCGACCCGTGAGCGTGGAGGCGCCAACGTCTTGGGCCGGTATACCCAGCCTGAGGCGACGGAGTATTCCACCTGCCTTGCCATACAGAATCTTTGGCTAGCGGCGCGGGCCGAGGGGGTTGGGGTGGGCTGGGTGAGCTTTTATCAGCCCGAAGTCGTGACGAACATGTTGGGGTTGCCGCCCAGCGTCAAGCCGCTGGCCATGTTGTGCATGGGGTACGTCGACGGCTTCGATCCATCTCCGGAGCTTGCCATGTTCGATTGGGCGTCCACCAGGCCCCTATCCTGGGCCGTGCATTACGAGCGGTGGGGCAACCAGGAGGTCTCACCCCTTGAGCAGGCCATCTCGGCGATTTCTCCTCTGGACGAGGAGGCGATGGCCCTTGCCGCCAAGCATCAGGCTTCCCTGACCAAGCCGGCTGGGTCGCTCGGAGTCCTCGAGGAGATCTCCATACGCCTCGCCGGCATCACCAAGGTTTCGCCACCGCGGATACCCGAGTCGGCAACGGTCGCCATCTTTGCGGGAGACCACGGCGTTGTTCGCAGCGGCGTGACGCCATGGCCATCGGAGATCACGACCCAGATGGTTGGCAACTTCATTGCCGGCGGGGCGGCGATCAACGCCATTGCGCGACAGGTGGGGGCGGAGGTGGTGGTCGTGGACGTCGGTGTGGCGGGCGAGCTTGCGCCGGCGAACGGACTGTTGCGCCGGAAGGTGCGTCCGGGTACAGGCGATATTGCC
>JAJZNF010000260.1 GCA_021847985.1 Actinomycetes bacterium
ACTACTACCTGGACGTGGTGCGCACAGTGAAGACGGCGGTGCCCGGGATGCACGTGCATGCCTTCAGCGCCCTGGAGGTCCACGAAGGAGCCCGGCGGGCGGGCCTGGACTTGGAGGTGTACCTGGCGCTCCTGAAGGAGGCCGGGTTGCGAACGCTGCCGGGAACGGCTGCGGAGATACTCGATGACGAGGTGCGCGAGGTGCTCTGCCCGGACAAGATTCGCACCGAGACCTGGCTGGAGGTTCACAGGGCCGCCCATTCGGTTGGCCTGAACTCCAACGTGACCATCATGTTCGGCTCCATCGAGCGCCCCGCCTCCTGGGCCAAGCACATTGTCCGCACTCGCGAGCTGCAGAAGAAGACGGGCGGCTTCACCGAATTCGTGCCGCTCCCCTTCGTGCACATGGCGACCCCCATCTACATGCGCAAAATGGCGCGGCGCGGCCCCACCTTCCGCGAGGCGGTGCTGATGCACGCCGTGGGGCGAATCGCCTACTCCGCCACGATCCCCAACATTCAGGCCTCCTGGGTGAAGATGGGCGTATCCGGGGCCCAGGAGCTTCTGCGCTCGGGTGCCAACGATCTTGGCGGCACGCTCATGGAGGAGAACATCTCGCGCGCGGCCGGCGCCTCGCACGGTCAGGCGCTGGCGGTGGAGGACTTCCTGTCCATTACCGGACCTCTCGGGCGCCGGCTGGTTCAACGGTCCACTCTCTACGGCCACCTTCGCAGCCTCGCAGGCCAGAGCAGGGACGCAGGGTGAAGGGTGCGGGGATGAACGGCGGCACGCGGTCCTCCAACGGCCGGTCCCGCTTCGAAGGCAAGCCGCACGAGTCGACATTGCTGCACGACGATCTGGCGGCCCTGGTCGAGAAGATCGCACCGGCCCAGAACAAGGATCTCGTCACCCAGTTGCTAAACGTGGTGGTAAACCTGGCCAGCACGGACCTGGACCGGCTGGACCTGAAGATCGCAACCGGCGCCCTGACGGAGATGCACCAGGCGTTCACCACCTTCCAGCCCTGGGAGGGGCGGCGAAAGCTCACCATCTTCGGCTCGGCGCGTACCCCGCAGGGGCATCCCGACTACCTGGCCACCGTGGCCATAGCGCAGGCAATGCGCGAACTTGGCTGGATGATCATCACCGGTGCCGGCCCTGGAATCATGGCGGCCGGCATCGAGGGTGCCGGGCGCGAGAACTCCTTCGGGGTGAACATCAAGCTGCCCTTCGAACAAAGGCCCAACCTCTTCATCGAGCAGGACCCCAAGCTCGTCGAAATGAAGTACTTCTTCACGCGCAAGCTCATCTTCACGCGCGAGTCACAGGCATTCCTGGTCCTCCCAGGCGGCTTCGGGACCATGGACGAGGCCTTCGAGCTGCTCACCCTGATGCAGACCGGAAAGTCCCAGCCCGCGCCGATCGTCCTGTACTCCTCCGCCGAGAACACCTTCTGGCGGGAGTGGGAGGGCTTCATGCGCGAGAGGCTCTTCGAAGGCGGATACGTGAGCGGCGAGGACGACAGCCTCTTCCTGATCACCTCGGACCAGGACGCGGCCGTCGCCGAGTTCGAAAAGTTCTACTCGAACTTCGACTCCCTCCGCTGGGTCGGGGACCTTCTGGTCCTGCGAGTGCGTAAGGGCCCCACCGAGGAGGAGCTCGGCATCCTGAACCAGCGATACGGCAGGATCTGCGCCTCCGGCACCATCGAAGCCATCCCCATCACCGGGGCGGAGAAGGGTGACCGCGACGGCCTGGACCTTGAGCGGGTCGCCCTTCGCTTCGACCGCTCCTCTCACGGCGCCCTCCGCCGGCTGATCGACGACCTCAACAACCTTTCAAGCCTGCCCTTGGGGGAGTCGATACAACTGGGGTGAGAACCTGTCAGTCCTGCGGCCTCCCGGCCGCCGCATCAGTCACCCGGTGCGCTTACTGTGGCAAAGACCTAAGCGGCTCCGGAACCTACGAGCTGATCCCGCGCTCGACGCACTTCGCGCTCCGCACCTCCGGCGCGTCGGTGGCCGAGGCTCGCCTCGAAGGAGGCATCTGGCGCATCTATGACCGGGGTTCGTCGGACGCCGGTCTCTCCATGCTCCCGATGCGGCGGCAAGGAAGATACAGCGTCGCGCTGCTGGACGAAGCCATGTCCCGAGCGGCAACCGTGGTGGTACGCACGCGGGTAGAACCCGGCGCTCCCGAACGCCTCCTTGCAGCCGTAAACGACGACGTGAGGACCTCGCTGGTCATCTACACCGACGGGCCCACCGGACTGCACATGGTGAACCGCCTCGGCGACGTGGTCGCCCTGGCCTCCCCGAAGCCGGGAGGCGCCATGGCCGGCCTCGACATAATCTCTTTGGGTTCGGACCGTCTGGCCGAGCCCGTACAGCTCTTCGGGATCTTCCTCTCCTTGATCCTGGCCCGCGTGGCCCATCCGGGTTGCTCCTTCACCGACCTGGACCACATCTGCCTGGACGCCTCCAGCGAGAGCTGATCCGGCCCTGGCGTGCGGCATCCGCGGGAAGCAGCGGCTGCGCCCCACCTATTGCCCAAAGAGCGCATGCAATGGGCAATTTCCACTCCGTCGCAGCCAGCCGGTCGGAAAACCCGTAACCGTACCGCGCAACGCCCGAGAGGTGAATGAAGTTCAGTTTGGACCGTGACCCGGGTCGGGAGAAGCCGCCTGCCTTGGACGACAAAGGCGAGGACCTCTAACAGGGCACCCTGGTCCGCGCCGACTGACCATAAGAAGCCGAAGTAAAGGCCCACTCGGCAAGGACGACCTGCTCTCCAATCCTGTGCGCTTGTGCTCTACGGTGACAAACCGTGCCGGGAGGGCGAGGCTCACCGACACCTACCTGACCAGGCAGCTTACAACCGGGGATGGCAAGTCGGCGATTATCGCCCGGGAAACCGCGGTGCGGGCCACGGGCCAGTTCAAATGAGTCTATTTTTATCCTGGCCTCCGGGGGCTTCTCTGCAGCCAGGGATAAGCAGAACTCGCAACAAACGGTTACCCGAGTACCATGGCCGGCACTCATTGCGTGGAATGGTTCCAAAAGACTCGGAACACATCTCCCGCCGATGAATCCGCGCGCGCATTTACGCGGTCAGCCGGCTCCGGGTCCCCCAGGCCACTCCGCGGCTACGACGGCACCTCCCTGCCGATCCGGTAACCGCAAACCAGTCAACGGGGCAAGGGTTTAGGGGCAGCCACCAAAAGACCATCAAAG
>JAJZNF010000306.1 GCA_021847985.1 Actinomycetes bacterium
ATATCGGGCGAGCGATCCTCCCACCCGGAGGACGCCTCCGGCCACCATCGGACGCGGGGGAGGATCTGAGAATGCATCAGGCCACCCAAGGGCAGGACTGGGAGCCGTTCGCAGCCGCGGGGCGCGGTGATGATTCCGCGGATCGCAGGGACGCGAATCGCGCCATCGGCGTTTCCGCCGTCGGGCTCGCGGTCACCGGCTTCGTGGAATTGGCCATCGCGGCCCTGAGCGGATCCGTCGGGCTCCTCGGCGACGCCTTGCACAACCTCTCCGACGTGAGCACCTCGCTGGCCGTCTTCGTGGGTCTGCGCGTCTCCAAGCGCCGGCCGTCGGAGACGCATCCCTACGGATGGGAGAGGGCCGAGGATCTGGCCGGCCTCGCCGTGGCACTGGTCATATGGGCCAGCGCCGTCCTGACGGCGGTTATCAGTTTGCGCAAGCTGGCCGAGCACGGCACCACCACCCATATCGCCTACGGCATCGCCGCGGCGGCGGTGGGAATCATCGGAAACCAGGTGGTGGCCAGGTACAAGTTGCGGGTCGGCAGGCGCATCCACTCCGCGGCACTCGTTGCCGATGCACAGCACTCCTGGCTGGACGCGCTTTCCTCGGCGGGCGCAATGCTCGGCCTGGTGGGCGTGGCCTTCGGCCTGCCTTGGGCGGACGGGGCCGCGGGCCTGGTCATGACCCTTTTCGTCTGCCACGTCGGCCTGGAGGTGACCCGCGACATCGTGCGCCACCTGACCGACGGCGTCGAGGACGGCGTGTTGAAGGCGGCCGGCGACGCGGCAATGGAGGTGGACGGGGTCGAGCATGCCCACGTGCGGGCCCGATGGATGGGGCGCTCTCTTCTGGTCGAGGTGGAAGGTTACCTTCGGGCCGACACCACTCTGGAGAGGAGCGGGACCATCGGAGCGGAGGTCGAGCGGGCGGTTGCCAGGGCCGTACCCGATGCCCGGTTCGTCCATTGGTACGCCAGGGCCATGCCCACCTGAGGCGCGACTTCGCCCTCCCCGGGGCCCTCGCATGCCGGCGGTTCCGCAAGGTGTCCTGCGTACCAGGTGCTTGAGGCGTTCGGCTCTAGCGCCGTGTCCTGCCTCGCCCAATGCTTGTTTTCAGGAGGCGCCGTCCGCGCTGCACTCGTCCCGGGCGGCGATAGCCATGGAACAAAGCGTGCGTCTCGGCAGGATCGGCGGAATCCCACTGGGGATGAATTGGAGCGTGCTCGTCATCTTCTTCCTGATCGCCTGGGAGCTCTCGGCCCTGGTGCTTCCGGCCGACGCCGCCGGGTCGGGCCAGGTCGTCTACTGGGTGGTCGGGGTTTCCACCGCGCTTCTCTTCTATGTCTCGCTGCTCGCCCATGAGACTGCGCACGCCCTCTTGGCCAAGCGAAACGGCATAGGTGTGCGGCGGATAACGCTTTGGCTCTTCGGAGGGGTCTCGGAGCTGGAGGGCGACGCCCTCACTCCCGGGGCGGACTTCCGCATCGCGGTGGTGGGACCGCTGACCAGCTTCGTGCTTTCCGGCGTCTTCGGGGCCCTGGCGGCCTTGGCCGCCGCCCTGGGCTCGGGTGTCCTGGAGGCGGCGCTTGGCTGGCTGGCCTGGATGAACCTGCTGCTGGGCGGCTTCAACATGATCCCGGCCGCGCCGCTCGACGGCGGCCGCGTGCTGAGGGCGGGCATCTGGCACTTCACCGGCGATCGCACCCGCGCGGCCGTGACCGCCTCGCGGGCGGGCGTCGGGTTCGGCTATGCCTTGGTCGGCCTGGGTGTCATCACGTTCATCTACGGATACCTGGTGGGCCTTTGGTTCGCGTTCCTGGGCTGGTTCCTGATCTCGGCGGCCAGGGCCGAGGAGGGGGCGACGGTGATTCGCAGCACTCTGGCAGGCGTACGGGTCCGGGACATCATGACCGCCGACCCGGTTGTCTTCGAGCCGGCCACCACGGTCTCCGGGCTGGTCGAGCAGGCGCTCGAGCGCTACCACTTCACCTCGTTCCCGATCGCCGGACCCGACCGGAGGCCGACTGGCCTGGCCACGCTTGCCAAGATCAGGCGCGTCCCGCCGCTGGTCCGCGAGGAGACGACTTTGGCCGAAGTGGCCACGCCGCTGTCCCAGGTGCCTCTGGCGCACCCGGACGATCCGTTGCCGGAGATGCTGGAGCGCATGCAGGCCTCTCCCGACGGGAGGGCGCTGGTGCTTGGCGACGACGGCGAGCTGGTGGGAATCGTCTCGCCGAGCGACATCTCGCGCTACCTGCAGCTGTGCATGCTGCGCGCAAGCCGGCGGCCCGCGGCGCGCGTCTGAGCGCACTCGCGTTGAACGCCGCGGCGGGCGCGGATACCATTGCCGGCCGCGGGCATGCAATAGGATCGAGCGCAGGCTAGAAGGAGGACGAGATGGTCAAGGCCTTTGTCATCGACGAGACGGACGGCAAGGTCAGCGGCGCGGTCCGCGAACTGGACGACTCGGCGCTGCCCGCAGAGGGTCTGCGCGTCAAGGTCGATTACTCCACGCTGAACTACAAGGACGGCATGGTCATCAACGGCATCGGTCGCCTGGTGCGCAGCTATCCCCATGTTCCGGGTGTGGATCTGGCCGGAGTCGTGGAGGAGAGCGCTGATCCACGCTTCTCGGTCGGCGACCGGGTGGCGGTGACCGGGTGGCGGGTCGGCGAGATCTACTGGGGCGGCTATTCGACCGTCCAGCGTGTCAACCCGGACTTCGCCATCAAGCTGCCGGAGAGCCTCTCCACCTTCCAGGCGATGGCGCTGGGAACCGCCGGCTTGACGGCGATGCTGGCGATCATGGCCCTCGAGGACCATCAGCTCTCCCCGGGAGGGGAGCACCCGGTGCTGGTGACCGGCGCGGCCGGCGGGGTCGGCTCCGTCGCCGTCCTGGCTCTTGCGCGCCTGGGTTACCAGGTGGCCGCTTCCACCGGCCGAATGGAGGAGGAGTCCTACTTGCGCGAGCTGGGCGCAACCGAAGTGGTGGCCCGGCAGGATCTTTCCGAGCCGACGAACCGCCCGCTCGAGTCCGCCCGCTTTTGTGGTGCCATAGACAACGTGGGCGGCTCGACGCTGGGACGGCTGCTGGGCCAGCTGGATCCCGGGGCGTCGGTCGCCTCGGTCGGCCTGGCGGGAGGCTCGGCCTTCAGCGCCAATGTCATGCCCTTCGTCGTGCGTGGCTGCAACATCCTGGGCATCGACTCCGCCACCTGCCCCAACAC
>JAJZNF010000309.1 GCA_021847985.1 Actinomycetes bacterium
GCAAAGTAGACGCCATCGTCGTACTCGGCCACCCGCCCTACGTGGCCCCTCCACAGGGACTGCAGGACGAGGAGCAGGGCCGCAAGTACGACAATCCCGGCACCAGCGACAGTACGGACCCCGCGAGCAGCGGTAGCGCCGCCTTCGTAGGTGTTTCCCCAGTTACCTGCAAGCGTGCCAAGGCCCCGTTCAACTATGCCCGAAGGTTAGCCGCCGGTGGCCCCTGCCTGGTGCCACCCGGGCCGAGGGCCACCGGAGCGATTGGCGCACCGGACCCCTGCAATGCAAGCAGGATCTTCGAACGTGCCGCGAATCCCTTGCGCGATGACGCGACGGCGCCCTCAGCGATGCTGCGGGAAGCCAAGGTCGATGGAACTGGTGGCCGGGTCAGGCCACCGCGAGGTCACCACCTTGGAGCGCGTGTAGAAGCGGATCCCGTCCGGGCCGTACATGTGCGTATCGCCGAAGAGCGAGGCCCTCCACCCGCCGAAGCTGTAGTAGCTGACCGGCACCGGAATGGGCACATTGACGCCAATCATGCCGACCTCTGCGTCGACCCCGAACTGCCTGGCCGCTCCCCCGTCCCGGGTGAAAATCGCCACGCCGTTGGCATAGGGGTTCGAGTTGACAAGCTCCACCGCCTCGGCGTAGGTACCCACCCGCAGAACAGAGAGGACCGGGCCAAAAATCTCGTCGTCGTAGACACGCGAGCCGGGGCGGACATGATCCACCAGGCTGGGTCCGATGAAGAAGCCACTGCCCGGAGGCGTGTGCCGGCGACCATCGACCACAACCTGCGCCCCGCCCAGCGCCTCGGCGTCGAGGTAGGAGGAGACTTTCTGGAGGTGCTCGCGGGTAACCAGCGGGCCCATCTCGGACGAAGGATCGTCACCCGGGCCAACCTTGAGCTTTGACACCCTCTCCTCTATGGCGGCCACAAGAGGGTCGGCGATGGCGCCGACCGCAACGATCACGGCGATGGCCATGCATCGCTCCCCCGCCGAGCCATAGCCCGCCGACACCGCGGCATCGGCCGCCAAGCCGACATCGGCATCTGGGAGGACGACCATATGGTTCTTGGCACCTCCCAATGCCTGGACGCGCTTGCCGTAATGGGTCCCGGTCTCGTAGATGTGTCGCGCAATGGGAGTCGACCCCACGAAGGAGACCGCGGCAATGTCCGGGTGCTCAAGGATCCTGTCGACGGCGACTTTGTCGCCGTGCACGACCGAGAACACACCGTCGGGGAGACCCGCCCGCTTCCAGAGCTCGGCGATGAGCATGGATGCGGAAGGGTCCTTCTCGCTCGGCTTGAGCAGAAAGGCGTTACCGCAGGCGATGGCGTTGGCCATCATCCACAAAGGGACCATGGCGGGGAAGTTGAACGGGGTGATCCCGGCCACCACCCCCAACGGCTGCATCACGGAATGAACATCAACGCCACGGGAGACCTGCTCTGAGTAGGCGCCCTTGAGCAGATGCGGGACGCCACAGGCAAACTCCAGGTTCTCCAGCCCCCGGGCTACCTCCCCCTCTGCGTCGGAAAGGACCTTTCCGTGCTCAGAGCTGACGAGCGCCGCCACTTCCTTCCTGTTTGCGTCGAGCAGCTCGCGCATGCGGAAGAGAATCTCCGCGCGACGGGAGAGGCCCACGGCTCTCCAGGAGGAGAAGGCCTTCTTTGCCGAGGCCACCGCAAAGTCGATCTCCTCGGCCGAGGCCAGGTCCACCTCTGCGCTCTGCTCACCCAGGGCGGGGTTGTAGACAGGTCCGGTCCTGCCCGAGTTTCCGGGCACCACCTTCCCGTCGATCCAATGGCTGATTCTTTTCACGTTCGCTCCTTGGTTCCCACTCAAAGCCTGGCTACATCCACCTCGGCGACCGCCACAGGGCGATGCTCACGCAGCGAAAGGCCGGCGGCAAGCCCAATCACGAGCGGCGCGCGTGCGTCCTCGGGTCCGACCGGCATGGGTCTGCCGTTGGACAGCGCCTCCACGAAGGCCCTCCACTCGTTTACATAAGAGAAGTGGTACCGCTCCAGGAAGAAATAGGGCAGCGCCGGCTGGCGCGTACCGTCTGCGGTACGCACAGTGGAGGTCGTGGCCAGAGGGTTGTCAGAGGCCGCCAGCCCTTTGGAGCCGAAAACCTCGACTCGCTGGTCGTATCCGTACACCGCCTGGCGGCTGTTGTCGATAACCGTGAAGCAGCCGTTCTCGTGCACCAGATTGATCACGGCGGTGTCCACATCGCCGATCTCGGCCAACGCGGGATCGATCCGCACCGCGCCTTGTGCGTAAACCTCCACGACCTCGCTGCCGGTCACGTATCTGGCCATGTCAAAGTCATGAATGGTCATGTCGAGGAAAATTCCACCGGACACCTTGGCGTATTCCATCGGTGGCGGGGCGGGATCCCGGCTGGTAATCCGTGCGAGCTGCACCTCCCCGACCTCTCCACTGACCACTGCATTGCGAACCGCCTCGTGCGCCGCATCGAACCGCCGATTAAAGCCGATCATGAAGGCGACGCCGGCTCCTGCCGCGGCGCCGAGCGCCTTGTCAACCTGGGCCAGATCGAGAGAGATCGGCTTCTCGCAGAAGATCGCCTTGCCCGCCGCGCTTGCCTCAAGTATCAGTTCAACATGGCTGTCCGTGGAGGAGCAGATGGCCACTGCGTCCACGTCCGAACTGGCGATCAGGGCGGAGGGCGTCATGCTTGGAACGCCGAGGGACAAGGCGACCTCCTCTGCCAACTGGGGGCGCACATCGGCAACAGCGGTCAGCGTTGCTCCTTGCACCTGGCTCGCAAGTATCTCGGCGTGCAAGCGGCCGATGCGCCCTGCGCCCACCACTCCCACCCTCAGTGCGTCGGCATTGTTGTGAAGCATCAGCTCAACCTCCGATCCATTGGGCCGCCTTCGCGGCCGTCATCTTCTCCCGCGCTTCCCGGACCTCGGGCCGCGGACTCGTCTCCGGTACGCCAACCTCCCAGAAGGCGCCGCCTTCGCTCCAGGCCTGAGGATCGGTGCGAATCACGATCACACTGGTGCGCTCAGCGGCCCGGGCACGGCCAAGCGCCTCCTCCAGCTCGGCAATTGTGGTAGCCACCTCGGCGATGCAGCCCAAAGCTGCAGCGTGCTGGGCGAAGTCTGCCCGTATCGGGGAGACGACCCTGCTGGTGTCAAACATGTTGTTGTAGGAGGCGCCACCTTGGGCCCGCTGCAAAGGC
>JAJZNF010000281.1 GCA_021847985.1 Actinomycetes bacterium
GGTTGCCGATGGCCAGCGCTCCACTGGCCATCAGAGCGACGACGTTGGGAAGGATTGCCAGCGACTCGACGAAACCGTTGCAGCGATGAAAGGGCTGGACGCTGAACAGGTCGCCGGGTGCGGAGCGGACCGCCTCGGCCAGAGTCGCAAGCGCGTCCGGCGAGGAGAGGACGACGTCGGCGTCGATGAATACCACTACTTCGCCCTCGATCAGGCTCTCGGCCTTCGCCAAGGCTTTCGCCTTGGGGTTCCCCGCTGCCGCGTGCTCGGACGACAGCGCGATGACCTTCGCCCCCGAGTCGTGCGCGATCCCGGCGCTGTTGTCCCGCGATCCGTCATCGACCACCAGGATTCGGGGATCCAGCGGCTTTCCCGAGGCGCTGGACTGCGCCTTCAGCGATCGGAGGAGGCCCGGGAGGCTTTCCTCCTCGTCGCGAGCAGGGATCACGACGCAAATGCTTGGCGTGGAAGCACGAGATGCCGATTGGGCGGCCATGGCATGCCACCAGCTCCTCACCATCGCACCCCGCCACGAGGCCACCGCGCCGGCCAGCACGCCGGCGATCGGAAGGATCAGTGACCAAATCATCCTTGCCCAGCATTCTCCAACGAGCGCGGCGATCCCGTCCGTCCGAGTACCGGCGTGCGCTCTCCGTCAGGCAACATATGCGTCCGGAGCAGAGCACGGCCGCATTGGTCAAGGTTAATGTCTAGGTCATGGTGGAACTCTTGCTCATTGGCTGCGGAAAGATGGGCAGGGCTCTGCTCGACGGGATCATCTCCTCCGGCGCGGTGGACGCCTCGGAAGTTGCCGTGGTCGAGCCAGGTCAGGCCGCGCGCGATTCTCTGGCTGCCGCCTATCCGGAGGTGGCGATCGCCGACGGCCCGCTGGCCGCCAGGACCTGTATCGTGGCCACCAAGCCGGCGCAGGTGCCGCAGGTGGTGAGATCTCTTTCCCCCGAACCGCCTGAGCTGCTGATCTCGATTGCCGCCGGCGTGCCCACCGCCAAGCTCGAGGAGGCTCTTGCCGCTCCCAAGGCCGTGGTGCGGGCGATGCCGAACACCCCCGGACAGATCGGGATGGGGGTGACGGCGGTCTGCGCTGGATCGAATGCGGGCCAGTCCGCCCTCGAGGAAGCCGCGAGGCTCCTGGGCGGGCTTGGAGCGGTGGTCACGGTGCCCGAATATCAGATGGACGCGGTCACGGCCATCTCCGGCTCTGGTCCCGCATATCTCTATTACATCGTCGAGGCGATGGTCGATGCGGGTATCGAGCTCGGCATGAGTGCCGATCTGGCCGCCAAGCTTGCGGTGACGACCTTTGCGGGCTCCGCGGAACTGCTGGCCAGGCGCAACTACGATACCAGGACGCTGCGCCTGGAGGTCTCTTCGCCGGGGGGCACGACGATAGCGGCCACCAATGCTTTTGACGCGGCGGGAGTCAGGGCGGGCATAAGGGCCGGAGTGCGCGCCTGCTACGAGCGAAGCGCCGAGCTGGGCAAGGACTGATCTCAAACGGCGGAGACTTTTGGCTGCGGGGCCGCCGTGGTCGCGGCCACAAAGCCCAAGTAGATCACGACTATACCGATGACCAGCGTCACCGCGAATGCCGTCATTGCGCCGAATACCGAGTTCAGCAGCCCGCTCGCCCCGGTGATCGCGGTCCCGATGGCGATGAGGGCGTTGGAGATTCGGAACCTCCGGGTGTTGGTGCGCAGGAAGGATAGAACCGCGCCGACGAAGACCACGGTCGCCCCGAGGCCGGAACCGACTCCCGCGAAGATGCGCGGCAGCGGGCCGAAGACCTTGGATCCTTGGGCGAGCTGGTGCACCGGGAGCTGATGCGTGAGCGGGGTGGCGATCATTATGCCCAAGGCGAGAAAGGACATTATCACTACCGTTGCTGCGACCTTATCCCCTGTTCGCTTGCCGAAGTGAAGGTATACGGTACCTAATGCGAGGAATGGGACGTTCAGGATCGCGCCGAATAGGTAGAAAGTCTTGAAGACCACCGGGCTCCACCCCATCTGGGCGCCCAGGGCGAGCGCGAAGGCGGCGATGGCGAACATGGACAGCGAGATCGACCAGGCCAGCTCATGCCGGCGCCGCTTGGCGAGCCACCTTTCGAAAGTGGACATCGCGAAGATGAGCCCTACAAGCGTAGCTATTGCAGCTGAGGCAACCTCCACCATGCCCTCAAAAATAGACCCCGTTCACGGGGCCCGTCGGCCCATAGCGCGACATCGGTGTCGCGCGGCATGGGTCCCGGACGGCGCGGACGCGATAACGGTCGCGTCGTCCGGCGAGCGCGGACCACTGCGGATCCCCGACCCGGCGAAGTTCTCAGGCGCGTTGCAGGAGTTCCCATCGCGGGGAAGTCGCCAGGCGATCGCCGGCTCCCGGTCGCACCTGGAGAGCCTTTCGAGGCTGCCGATAAACCAGGCGCTAATAGATCTTTGGTTAGGTTCGATAGAATCAAGTTACGAAGATTCGTCGCTCCGGGCGGTAGGGGGTTCGTCATCGCCGGGGAACCGGTGGGGCGTGCGTCTCCCGGCGGGCGTGGAGGGTGCGTCCGGGGATTTTGCCGTTGCCGATTGGCGGCACGCCGATGACGACGCGAACGCCATTCGGAGCTTTGACAGGGCGCGTGCAAACGGGTGCGCACGCGGTCTTGTGGGTGTCATGGGCACCGGACAAAAGCACCTCGCCGGCCTCGGTTTGGGGACCGGTGGGGGTGAGGAGCGAGGGCAGATGCCGGGAATATCAGGGATGAGGCTTGGAGCCCAGCCCTCGGTCGGCGCACCGTGGCGCGGGCCGGATCCGGCTGGCGCCAACACGCGATGGGCGAACTAAGAATATGCCACTTGTAGCTGTCGGAATTTCTCAGCCGGAGTTGAAGGACGAGGACTTCTCCTGTTTCGCCATGCCGGACATGGCGGCTGAACCCACGCTCAGGTCCTTGGCCTCCTCGGAACTCATAGACGAGGTGGTGCTGCTTTCCACCTGTGCCCGCTCGGAGGTCTTCGCCGTGGTCGGGTCATTCCACGCCGGGATCGACGCCATCATCGCCAGCTTGGCCGACGGTCTGCAGGTTGGTCAGGAGAAGCTGGCCAAGTACGCGCACGTCTATTACGAAGCGGGTGCGGTACGCCACCTCTTCCGTCTCGCCGGAGGGCTCGAGTCGCAAATTCTCGGGGAGTCGGAGATCATAGGGCAGGTCAAGCGATCTTTTGTCAGGGCGCACGATCTGCAGACCACGGGCTCCTATCTGGAGCGCCTTTTCCAGCGCTCGCTGGAGGTGGGCAAGAAGGTGCGCACCGAGACCGGGATTTCCCGTGGCACGACATCGTCCGCATATGCGGCTACGGAGCTATTGGCCCAAGTCCGGCCGGGACTTGCCCGGGCTCTGGTGATCGGAGCCGGCGACATCGGCTCCAAGGTGGCTCAGGCGCTCGTGGAACAAGGGGTTCAGGTGCATCTGGCCAACCGCACCGGCAACCGTGCCGACCAGGTCGCCTTGCTGCTGGGCGCCGAGAGCGTTCCGCTCGAGTTCGCCTTGGCCAACCTCACCCGCTACGACGCGGCTGTGTTCGCCACCGGTTCGACGAGCTACCTGGTGGAGAAGGAGGCCGTTGCTTCGCTTATCGCCAAGCAGGAGCTCGGAAGCGATCTGGTGCTGATCGATTTGGGGATGCCCCACAACGTTGACCCGGAGCTGGCCGAGCTCGGGAGCGTGTCGCTGCTCGACCTGGAGTCGGTCTATACGTACCTGAACGAGCAGATGGAGCTGCGCCGTAGCCAGGTGGGGCTGGCCGAGAAGATCGTCGAGGAGGAGGTTGCCGACTTCGGTTCGCGGGCGGCCCAGAACGCCTCCATCGCGCCGACCATCGCCTCGTTCTATCAGATGGCCGAGAGCATCAAGCTTGCGGAACTTGCCCGCTTCAGGGCCAAGTTCTCCGACCTGGACCCGGCACATTTGAAGGCGATAGAGGCCTTGGCGGGGGGAATCGTCGCCAAGGTCCTGCACCAGCCCGTTTCGCGCCTGCGCGATACCAGCCTGGAGAGGGCGGAGAAGCTGGCCGAAGCGCTCAGCTACCTTTTCGATCTGTGACCCGGCCCATCAGGATCGGGACCCGTCAAAGTGAGCTTGCCCTGTGGCAGGCTCGCACCATCGGCGACTCCCTTGGCGTCCCCTACGAGCTCGTACCGGTCACCACGCACGGGGACCGCGACCTGACCAGCCCTCTGGAGGTGATCGGCGGACAGGGTGTCTTCGTCAAGGAGGTGCAGTCGGCCGTCCTGCGAGGTGAGGCCGACCTGGCCGTTCATTCGGCCAAAGATCTTCCGTCCGCTCAAGTGGACGGTCTGTCGATCGTGGCATGTCCGCGCCGTGGAGACGCGCGTGACTCGCTGGTGGGCGCCCGCCTGGATGACCTGCCGGGCGGAGCCGTCGTGGCCACTGGCTCGGCGCGCCGGCGCGCCCTCCTCTTGCGCAAGCGGCCGGACCTCGAGATCGTGCACACCCGCGGGAACATCAGGACCCGCCTGGAGCGCAGGCAGGGTGCCGCGGCTGTGATGGTCGCCTTCGCGGCCCTGCAGAGGCTGGGGCTGAGCGACTTGGCGGACCAGGTCTTCGAGATCGGGGACTTCTGTCCCCAGGTTGCCCAAGGCGCGATTGCCGTCGAGGCCCGCACCGGAGACGAACACGTGCTCGAGACCGCGGCGGAGATAAACGATCCCGCCACCGCCGCGGAGGTCACGGCCGAACGTGCGATGCTGGCGGAGCTGGGAACCGGATGCGCGCTCCCGGTCGGGGCGCATGCGCGCTCCCTGGATGGCCTGATCGAGATCTACGCGATGATCGCCTCGCTGGATGGCCGGCGACTTGTGGAGGCCACGGAACGGGGTCGGGACGCTACTTCGGTCGGCTCTGCGGTCGGGAAGCGCCTTCTCGCCGAAGGTGGCGCCGAACTGCTCGCCGAAGTGCAGCTCCCCGCCGATGGTTGGGCCGACGACTAGCTTGGCGAGTGTGGAAGCGGACCCACCATCGCAGCGCAAGGCCGTCCGCCCCGGCGCGGGGCATGGTGATCCGGGCCCCCTGGCCGGCCTGCGGGTCGTCGTCACCAGAGCCCTGGAGCAGCAGGGAGAGCTGGCCGCCAGACTGTCCGCCCTTGGCGCTACGGTGATCTCAGCTCCCGTGATCCGGATCGAGCCGCCTTCCGACAACGGGAGCGGCCTCGAAGCCGCTGTCTCGCGACTCGCGGACTACGACTGGATCGTGTTCACCTCCGCGAACGGGGTTGAGGCGTTCTTCTCGCGGCTGCCCGATCGGCACCTTCCCCCGGGTGTGCGGATTGCCGCCGTAGGCGCGGCGACCAGGCGCGCAATCGAGTCCCGTGGCCCGGACGTCGACTTCATGCCCTCCAAGTTCGTCGGCGAGGCCCTAGCAGAAGAGTTTCCGGCAGGCACCGGGTGGGTGCTGCTGGTCCAGGCGCGGCAGGCACGCAAGGTGGTGGCACAGGGCCTTGCCGCCCGCGGCTTGCGGGTGCATGCGGTGGAGGCCTATCAAACGCTGCCATTCCATCCGGGCGACACGGAAAGGGCCGAGGTGGGCACCGCGGAGGCGATCTGCTTCACGTCCTCCTCCACCGTGACCGGGTTCCTGGAGGTTTACGGCCCCGAGTCGGTGCCCGAGATTGTGGTTTCGATCGGCCCGGTCACCACCGCCACCGCGGAAGAGGCGGGACTGGTGGTGTCGGCCACTGCCGAGGTGCACGACGTCGACGGCCTCGTCCGGGCTGTGGAGCTTGCGGTCTCCCGCGGCGGAGCCGGGCGTGGTGGCGCCGAGTAGCACCGCCGCTACTGAACGCCTCGGCCCGGCCTAAAATTGGATTCCATGTTCGATATTCAGCGCCGCCCCCGCCGTCTGCGCACCGCGCAGGCGCTTCGGGATCTGGTGGCGGAGACCCGCCTCGGGGTGGATGACCTGATCGCCCCCTTCTTCGTCAAAGAGGGGGCCACCGAGCCCCTGCCCATCACCAGCCTCCCGGGGATCTACCAGCACACCATCGACTCCTTCCTGAAGGAGGCGGAGCGCCTTGCCGGGCTCGGCGTCAAGGGGTTCATGATCTTCGGGGTGCCCGAGGAGAAGGACGCGGTCGGGAGCCAGGGTTACGCATCCACCGGCATAACGCAGCAGGCCATCGCCGCGCTCAAGGATCGCCTCGGTGAGAGCGCCGTCGTAATGGCCGACCTATGCCTCGACGAGTTCACGGACCACGGCCATTGTGGGATACTCGACGACCGCGGATGCGTCGACAACGACGGGACCCTCGAGCTCTACGCGCGGATGGCCATCGCTCAGGCGCGGGCCGGGGTCGACCTGGTTGCGCCTTCGGGGATGATGGACGGACAGGTGGGCGTCATCCGCTCGGCTCTCGACGAGGAGGGCTTCACCGGAGTCGGTATCCTGGCCTATTCGGTCAAGTACGCCTCGGCGTTCTATGGCCCGTTTCGCGAGGCCGTTGACGTCACCATCGCCAATGGTGGTGACCGCAAGGGGTACCAGCAGGACTTTCGCAACGCGCGGGAGGCCCTCACCGAGGTCGAGCTCGACATCGCGGAGGGTGCGGACGTGGTGATGGTCAAGCCCGCATCCAGCTATCTCGACATCATCGCCGCCGTGCGGCCGATGGTTTCCATCCCGATCGCCGCGTACCAGGTATCCGGCGAATACGCCATGGTGCGAGCTGCTGCGGCGCAGGGTTGGATCGACGGCCAGGCGGTCGCGCTGGAGCAGCTGACCGCCATCAAGCGTGCCGGCGCGGACATGATCCTGACCTATTTCACCCACGACCTCGCCGGCGTCCTCGCCTGACGGTGCCGGGAGTCCGGCCCCTCGTGAGGCCGGCCTTCGGCATAGCCGGTGGTGCATCCGCGCTCGCAAAAGCGGTCATCACCGCAGGTAGCGCTGCCAGGGCTGGGGGGCGCCCGCGCGCAGCGCGCGGACGATGGAGGCATCCAGCTTGCGTGGCCATCGGTCTTGAGCCGTGACCGGGTGGCATCCGGCCAGAGATATCCACACCCTCGCCACGGATGCCCCGCCGTCGTAGGCGAGATAGACGTCGGCGGCTCCCCCGTCGTCAGCCGGGCACGCAATTGTCCCGTGGGGAAAGACCGGCGCCGCGTTGATCGCGTCGGCGAGCGCTCCGGCCTCCGCCTCGTCCAATCTGGTGAGCGCCGCCCGGCAGGGGCGCGCGTTAAGGCCCGGTACCCAAAGCACGACGGCAAAGAGGGGGTCGCTTCCCACCTCCAGCGGGGTCTGTGACTCCCCCGGCGTGGGAGCCGCTCGGCCTCCCACCAGCACGCATGGACCGTTGGCCGCGATCTTGGCCGGCGGCGCCCGGGTCGGCAGCGGTCCTCCTCCGCGCGTAAGCGGCGTCGCCTGCCCGCATGCTGCCGTCAAGATCGCGGCGGCCAGGACCACCGCCCCTGTCGAGCGCAGCTTCACAAACCCATACTGGCATGAGTCGCCGCGCGCGGGTGGGCCATCGCCTCGGTGCTCCCGCTCCTAGAATCGGCTTCCAGGCCAAGTTGCCACGAACTCTGCATCCGGAGGCACCCCAGTGCACTACTCGACCAACCAGGAGTACTTCGACCGAGCCTGCGAGCTCATTCCCGGCGGGGTGAACTCGCCGGTGCGCGCGTTCAAGTCGGTGGGTGGGGGCACGCCGTACTTTGTCGAGCGCGGCCAGGGGGCATGGGTCTACGACGTCGAGGGCAGACGCTACCTGGACTACGTGCAGTCCTATGGGGCATCGATCCTGGGGCATGCGGATCCGCGAGTCGTTGAGGCCATCGTCAAGGCCGCGGGCATGGGGGCCACATTCGGGGCGCCGACCCCCGGAGAGGTGAGGCTGGCCGAGTTGATCACCGAGCGCGTGCCCGGCTGCCAAATGGTCCGGCTCTGCTCGAGTGGCACCGAGGCGACCATGTCGGCGCTACGGGTGGCGCGCGGCTTTACCGGGCGCAGCCGGATCTTCAAGTTCGACGGGTGTTACCACGGCCACTCGGATGGCCTGCTGGCGGGTAGCGGCAGTGGTGTCGCCTCTCTCGCCCTTCCGGACTCGGCCGGGGTTTCGCCCAGCTCAGTGGCGGACACCGTGGTGGTACCCTACAACGCCGTCCCCGAACTGGACGAGGGCGTCGCGGCGGTTATTGTCGAGCCGGTTGCCGCCAACATGAATCTCGTCCTGCCCGAGCCGGGCTTCTTGGAGGGCCTGCGCAAGGAGTGTGACCGAGTCGGTGCGCTCCTCATTTTCGACGAGGTGATCACCGGATTCAGGGTGTCCAAGGGGGGAGCCTCGGAGAGGCTTGGCGTCCGCCCGGATCTCTGGACCTTCGGCAAAGTGATCGGAGGCGGCCTTCCCATCGGCGCCTTCGGCGGCCGGCGCGAGGTCATGGAGAAGCTGGCGCCGCTTGGCCCCGTCTACCAGGCAGGCACTCTCTCCGGCAACCCGGTGGCGACCGCGGCCGGGATTGCGGTGCTCTCCGCCTTGGACGACTCCAGCTACATGATGCTCGAAGGGCGGGCCAAGGCGCTCGCCGACGGGCTGGTGAAAGTTCTCGAGGCGGTTGGCGTCGAGGCCTCCGCGCCCACGTTCGGGCCTTTGGTCGGCCTCTACTTCGTCAAGTCTCCGGTGAAGAACTACGCCGATTCACGAGAAGCGGCCTCCCGCGGGCTGTATTCGAAGTTCTTCCACGCCATGCTTCGCCGCGGAGTCGCTTTCGCTCCCGGCGCCTACGAGGTCATGTTCCCGTCCCTTGCCCACAGCTGGGACGACATCGAGTGGACGATCGACATCGCCGGGGGTGCCGCCGGCGAGATTGCCGAAGGTTTGGCGACCTAGGGGGATTTCGCCCGGCCGCCATCCAACACGGCCCGCCTAGTCCTTGCGCCTCGAACCGGCCAGGGCTTTGCCGGCCTGCCAAAGCGGATCCAGCCGGTCCTTGGCAATCAAGCTGGCAAGGCCCGCCCGATAGAGCAACTCAGCTGGCCCGTTGTGCCCCTCGCGTACGAGGTTGGCCATTACCCGCATGACCGGGTCCATGATCGTCTTGGACCGTATGCCCGCCGACACGGCGGTGTGCATGATGGCGGGATGCCCGATAAGGCCCACGAACGCCCGCGCGATTCGGTAATAGTCCCCGTAATGCGCGTCGAGTTCCCGTTCGTAGCGCCGAAGCACCGCCGGATCATCCAGAGCGAGCGCGTCGGCGACGATCTCCGCCGCCAGGCGCCCCGTCTCATAGCCGTAGGCGATTCCCTCGCCGTTGAAAGGGTTGATCGATCCGGCCGCGTCGCCGACCATGAGGAAATTGGGGCCAACCCGAGGGCCCACCGAGAATCCCATGGGCAGCTTCCCGCCCGTGCCGACGTAGATCGGATCGGAGGGGTCCAGCTTCCATCTCGAGGGCGCAGTGGCGACGAAGGCCTCCATCACCTTGGTGGTGTTGATCTCCTTCCAGCGGCCGAGGGTCGATAGGATGCCCACCCCCACGTTGACCCTCCCGTCACCCATGGGAAAGATCCAGCCGTATCCCGGCATGACCTCGCCTTCGGGGGTGCGTATGTCGAGATGGGATTCGATGAGGGCCTCTCCGGAAAGGGGGGAACTGAAGTATCCGCGCAGCGCCAGGCCCATAGGCAAAGACCTGTCGCGCGACGCCCCAAGCTGCCGGCCGATCCTCGAGTTAGAGCCGTCCGCCACCACCAGGTAGCGGGGGAGGTACTCGGTGGCCGTGCCATCCTTCGCCTTGACCGTGACCGAGATTGCCTCCCCTGCGGGCCCTCGCTGGACTCCGACCGCCTCGGCTCCTTGTATCAGAGTGGCGCCGGCCTCGACGGCGTTCGCGGCCACGGCCCCGTCGAGGTCGTGACGGCTCACCACGTAGCCGTAGTCGGGAAACTCGGGGTGATCGGGCCAGTTGAGCTCCATCTCATGCCCGAAGGCGACGGTGCGCAGCCCCTTGTAGCGGTGCTTGGACTGGAGGAAGCCTGACATCCCCATCTGCTCGAGCTGGTGGACGCTGCGTGGAGTCAGGCCGTCGCCGCACGTTTTCTCGCGGGGGAAGACCTTCTTCTCGACAACCACTGCCGAGACTCCCAGTTTGGCGAGCCAATAGGCGCAAGACGCGCCTCCCGGCCCGGCACCGACAATGAGTACGTCACAGGTCTGCTGCATGGCTCCTCTGACCAGCGCCGGCACCGGGCGCCCCGAGGGCGGCCTGATCCCCCCAACGGGTGAATCGGTGCCGAGCGCGAAAATCGCTTGATAGGCAAATGCTATCTTGGCATGGGCTCTGGGGCCCCGATGAAACCGTCTGCGCAGCCAAGTCCCGTTTGGCGCCAACGTTAACGTTGGTGCTAAACAATATGAGGAAGCCTTTGTACGGCGCGTCTCATTGAGTCCCGTTCGCGCGTGCCGCTGCGAGAGGCTCCAGGTATGCCACTGCAATGGTCTGAGGTGATGTTTTAGCGATGGCGCCGTATTTGCCGATCTTGATCATGCTGGTCCTGGGGGCGCTGTTCGCCGCGGGTTCGTTCGTAGGCTCGGCGTTGCTTGCGCCCAAGCGGCCAACCCTTGCCAAGTCCGCCCCGTACGAGTGCGGCATAATTCCGCGCCGCGAGCCGGCCTCCCGGTTCCCGGTGCGCTTCTACCTGATCGCGATGATCTTCATAATCTTCGACATCGAGATCATCTTCCTCTACCCGTTCGCTGTCGTCTTCAAGCAGCTTGGCACCTTCGGCCTTTCCGAGATGGTCGTGTTCGCCGCCGTCGTCTTCGTCTCGTTCGTGTACCTCATATCCAACGGGGCACTCGATTGGGGCCCGGTCAAGCACTACGAGCTGCAGGAGACCTACCCGCAGCGGACCGCCACCTCCACCATCAAGAGAGTTTCCGGCAATGACGAGGCCGCCTAAGCGCCCTGCCCCCTAAGCCTTTGCCGCCGCTTGCGTACCTTGGCAGCGGCTCCCGCATCCGATCGAGCCTCGAGGAGGTAGTTCGTGGGTCTTGAGGATCTGAGTCATAATTTCCTGACCGGCAACATCGAGAACCTGGTGCGCTGGGCGCGCCGCAACAGCGTGTGGCCGGCCACCTTTGGTTTGGCATGCTGTGCCATCGAAATGATGTCCGCGGGAGCTGGCGACTTCGATCTCGCCCGCTTCGGGATGGAGGTTTTCCGAGCCTCTCCGAGGCAGGCCGACCTGATGATCGTGGCCGGCCGCGTATCCCAGAAGATGGCACCGGTTCTCCGCCAGGTGTACGACCAGATGATGGAGCCCAAGTGGGTCATCTCCATGGGCGTGTGCGCCTCGACCGGCGGTCTCTTCAACAACTATGCGGTCGTGCAGGGTGTCGACCAGATCGTGCCGGTGGACGTCTACGCCCCCGGTTGCCCGCCAGGTCCGGAGACACTGATTCACGCCATCCTCACGTTGCACGAGAAGATCCGAACCGGTGCCATCACCCGGCGCAAGGGGGAGGGTGAGGGCATTCACCTCCCGCAGGCCGGCGTCCCCTCCAGGGAGCCAGCGACGTCCGGGGCCTCCTTGAAGATCGTGGGCAAGAAATGATCGACGACGTGATCAAGAGCGAGACGGGCACGTACTTTCCGACCAGAGAGCAGTACGAAGAGCTGATCGGGGAGCTGAAGAAGTCCGGTTACGAATACTGCTCGGACCTTTGCGCGGTCGACTACCTCGAGCATTTCGATCGTGCGCTTCCCGAGGGGGCGCAGGCCGAGCGCTTTGAGGTGGTGGTCAACCTTGTCTCGGTGAAGAACCGCTCGCGGGCCCGGGTTCGTGTGCAGGTTCCCGAGGCCGATCCATCGGTTCCCACGCTCTTCCACCATTATCCGGGTACCGAGGCGATGGAGAGGGAGGCCTACGACCTCATGGGCATCGTCTTCACCGGCCACCCGGACATGACCAGGATCCTTATGCCGGAAGAGTGGGAGGGCCACCCCTTGCGCAAGGACTACTCGGCGGAACGCGTTCCCGTCCAGTTCAAGCACTCCCAGTCGATCAGATAGCGGTACAGAAGAATGGCTGACGAGGAAAACAAGCAAAGCGAGGCCGAAGAGGAGTTCTCCGAGGAGACCTTCGAGGGGCCCCAGGAGATGAGCGAGCGCTCCACCACTTCTCTGGCCGAGATGACGGTCGAGGAAGGCGCGGTGCTTCGCATCGCGGAGGGAGTGGTCGTCGACGCCGATGACATCGACATCGAGATCGCCGAAGACGAGACCATGATCATCAACATGGGTCCGCAGCACCCGTCGACCCACGGAGTGCTGAGGCTCATGATGGAGCTCCAGGGCGAGACCGTCCTGCGCACCAAGCCCGTAATCGGCTACCTGCACACCGGGATGGAGAAGACCGGGGAGGGGCTCAGCTATATACAGGGTTCCACCAACGTTACGCGCATGGACTACCTGTCCCCCCTCCACAACGAGCTCGTGTTCTCGCTCGCGACCGAGGACTTGCTGGGGATCGAAATTCCGGAGCGCGCCACCTGGATCCGCATGCTCATGGCCGAGCTGAACCGCATCTCCTCCCACCTGATGTGGATGGCCACCAATGGAATGGATCTCGGTTCCACCTCCATGATGATCTTCGGCTTCCGCGATCGCGAGATGGTTCTCTCCTTCTTCGAGAAGGTGACCGGACTGCGGATGAATCACAATTACATCCGCCCTGGCGGCGTGGCGGCGGACCTGCCCGATGGCTGGGAGGATGACGTGCTGGCCATCGCCCAGACCATCCCTCGGCGCCTGGACGAGTACAACGACATGCTCACGGGCCAGCCGATCTTCCGCGAGCGCACCGAGGGGGTCGGCATCCTGACCCAGGAGCAGGCGCTGGCGCTATCTGCTACAGGGCCGGTTCTGAGGTCTACGGGCGTGGCATGGGACCTGCGCAAGCACATGCCCTACCTGGCCTATGACCAGGTGGAGTTCGATGTCGTGGTCGGAAGTGTCGGCGACACCTTCGACCGTTACGCGGTCCGTTTGGCGGAGCTTCGCGAGTCGGTGCGAATCGTTACCCAGATCCTGGACAAGATGCCGTCGGGTCCGTACCGGGTGCTCGACAAGAAGGTGACCCCACCGCCGCGGAAGCGGATCGACGAGTCGATGGAGGCGTTGATTCACCATTTCAAGCTCTTCACCGAAGGCGTCAAAGTCCCACCGGGAGAGACATACGTGGCGATCGAATCGCCGCGTGGCGAGCTGGGCTGCTACATGGTCTCCGATGGCTCGTCGAAGCCCTATCGCATGCACATTCGCGGACCGTCATTCGTGAACCTGCAGTCGCTGCCGGTAATGATGCGTGGGGGCCTCGTGGCCGATGCGGTGGCGATCATTTCCTCAGTCGACCCGGTCATGGGAGAGGTGGACCGCTGATGGGTGCTTTCAGCCCTGAGATGAGAGAAAGAGCCGAGAGCCTGGTGGCGCTGTATCCCGAGCGCCGCAGCGCCCTGATTCCCCTATGCCACCTGGCCCAGGAGGAGGCCGGCTATCTCACCCAGCCCTTCATGGAGGAGATCGCCGAGCTGACCGGGACCACCCCGGCAGAGGTCTACGGCACTGCGAGCTTCTACGACATGCTCCACACCGAGCCGGTGGGCAAGTATCTCGTCGGGGTGTGCACGAACATCGCCTGCCTCCTGCAAGGGGGTGGCGAGCTGCTGGAGCATGCCGAGCAGGCACTCGGCGTCGCTGCCGGCGGGACAACCGACGACGAAATGTTCACCCTGGAAGAAGTCGAGTGCGTGGCGCACTGCGACAAGGCCCCTGCGGTCCAGGTCAACTATCGCTTCTTCGGGCCGCTGACCGGCGAGAGCTTCGACAACCTCATAGCCAAGCTCCGGGCCGGCGAGTACGACGGCGTCGTCCCCCCGCATGGGACTCTCGTCCGTGTCCGCCGTGAAAACGGCATAGAGGTGCCCCTGGAAGAGGTCTTTGCCGAGCGCCGGGAGATGGACAGGGCCAAGGCGGAACGCAAGGCCGCGGCCGAAGCGGCCAAGGCCAAGGAGGGGAACTGATGGAGCAGGCGAATCAGGTTCCCAAGATCGTAACTTCGCGCATCGGCCTGGACGAGTCTTGGGGCATCAAGACATACCTCGCCACCGGTGGTTACACGGCCCTACGCAAGGCGCTGACCTCCATGACTCCGGAGCAGGTGGCCGATGAGGTGTCGAAGAGCAACCTGCTGGGACGGGGCGGCGCCGGCTTCGAGGTGGGACGCAAGTGGAGCATGCTCAAGCCTGCCCCGGTCCGCTACCTGGTCGTCAACGGCGACGAATCTGAGCCGGCGACCTTCAAGGACCACATGCTGATCGAGAACGATCCGCATCAAATCGTCGAGGGGACGCTCATCTCCGCCTACGCGGTGGGCGCTGCGCGCGCTTTCATCTTCGTGCGCGGCGAGTTCGCCCTGGGCCTGGAGAGGCTCCAGGCCGCCGTCAACGAGGCCTACGCCTACGGGGCGATAGGCCGCAACATCTTTGGCAGCGGGTTCTCGGTGGACCTGGTGGTCCACCCCGGCGCCGGCGCATACATCTGCGGCGAAGAGACCGCTTTGCTGGAGTCCCTGGAAGGCAAGCGCGGAAATCCCCGCATCAAGCCGCCGTACTTCCCGGCCGTGATGGGCCTCTACGGGGAGCCCACCATCGTCAACAACGTCGAGTCGATGTCCAATATCCCATGGATCGTGAACAACGGAGGGGCGTCCTTCGCGGCGCTCGGCGTGGGCCGCTCTACCGGGACCCGTATTTTCGCGTTGGCCGGCCATGTCAACCGCCCTGGCAACTACGAGGTCGAGATGGCCAAGCTGACCTTCCGCGACCTTGTGGATCGCCCCGAGTACGGCGGAGGGATGCGCCTGGGCAGGCAGGTCAAGGCCTTCATCCCGGGTGGTGTGTCCGCACCGTGGTTCGGCCCCGACCAGCTCGACATGCCCCTCAGCCAGGACGACGTCGCCAAGGCGGGGTCGATGCTCGGGTCCGGCTCCATCGTCATGATGGACGATCACACTTGCATGGTTCGTGCCGCCTGGCGCATTGCCAAGTTCTTCTGGCGGGAGTCCTGTGGACAGTGCACTCCATGCCGCGAGGGGAGCGGATGGATCGAGAAGATGATGCGCCGCATCGAACTCGGATCCGGTCGCGAATCGGACTTAGACCTCTTAATGGACGCGTGCGACAACATCGCCCCGGGCCTTACTTGGCCGCCGCAGCAAACGACGATCTGCGTGCTCGGTCCATCGATCCCGTCCTCGGTGGCTTCGGCGATCCGGATGTTCAGGGACGAATTCCTAGTGCATATCAAGGAGGGTGGTTGCCCTTATGAGTAACGCTGAGACGCCGGCCGGTGTCCACATAACTCTGGACGGCGTCGAGATCGAGGCAAAACCGGGGGAGCCAATCATCGAGGCCGCCGAGCGGGCCGGAACCTTCATCCCCCGCTTCTGCTACCACCCGCGCATGCGCGCGGTGGGCGTGTGCCGCATGTGCCTGGTCGAGGTGTCCGGTCCGCGCGGCTTCTCCCTGCAGCCTTCCTGCTACCTTCAGGTGGCCGAGGGTATGCAGGTGATAACCAACTCGGAGAAGGTCAAGAAGGCCCAGGACGGGGTTCTCGAGTTCCTCCTCGTGAACCACCCGCTCGACTGTCCTGTCTGCGACAAAGGTGGCGAGTGCCCGCTTCAGGATCAGACTCTCGCCTACGGACCCGGCGAGTCCCGCTTCGTCGAGGAGAAGCGCCACTGGGAGAAGCCGATCGAGATCTCCAAGCTGGTTCTTCTCGACCGCGAGCGTTGCATCCAATGCGACCGCTGCGTCCGCTTCGCCAACGAGGTCGCCAGCGACCCGTTTATAGACTTTGCCGGGCGTGGTGACCACACCGAGGTCAGCACCTTCCCGGACGGGGAGTTCGCCTCCTACTTCTCCGGCAACACCGTGCAGATATGCCCGGTGGGTGCGCTCACGGCCCGCCCGTATCGCTTCAAGGCCCGCCCGTGGGACCTCGAGGAGGCCGAAAGCACCTGCACCGCGTGCTCGCTTGGATGCCGTATGGCGGTGCAATTCTCGCGTAGCGAGGTGACCCGCTTCGTGGGCATCGACTCCGAGGTCGTCAACCATTCCTGGCTCTGCGATCTGGGCCGCTTCTCCTATGAGGCGCTCGACTCCGACAAGCGCCTCACCGAGCCAAAGGTTCGTTACCGCTCCGAGATGGCCGAGGTTTCGTGGCGCGACGCCATGGCTCGTGTCGGATCGCACATTCGCAGCTTCACTGCTGGACACGGAGCCGGCTCCATCGCCTTCCTGGGCGGGGCGGGCTTCACCAACGAGGGCCTCTATTCCTTCGTGAAGCTGGCCAAGACCGCAATTGGGACGGACCTGTTTGACGCCGACCTCGATGGCGGCGTCCCCGCCTCGGTGGTGTTCGCCTCGCCCCGTGCCACGCTGACCGAGGCGCTGGCGGCCAAGGTGCTGGTGGTGGCAAGCGCGGATGTCCGCGAAGAGTTGCCGGTCCTGTTCCTACGCCTGAACGACGCCGTGAAGAAGGGGCTCCGGATCATCGAGATCTCGGAGGTGGAGACATCCATATCCCCGCTGGCGGTGGAGCGCCTTCCCTTGTCGGCCGCGCGGGTCGCGCTTGCGCTGCAAAGCGGAGGACCTGACGCGGAGCATCTCGGCGCCTTGGTCGCCGCGTCTGCCGGCGAGGAGGGCGAAGGTGCGGTCTTCCTCTTGGGCAAGTCCAACTTCGCGGATCCCTCCACCGTCTACGCATCCCTTGCGGCTGCCACGGCCAAGAAGTGGCCGGCGGCCAAGTTTCTCTTCGCCAACTCGCGTGCCAACATCTTCGGGGCCATGGACCTTGGCGCCGTGCCGGGATGGCTCCCGGGCCGTGTGGCCACGGCGCCGTCGGATGACGCCGGCCAGATCATCGCGCGCGCAGCGGATGAGCCGATGCTTCTATTCCTGCTGGGAGTCGACCCGCTGGCCGAGTTGCCGGACACGGCGCTGGTCAGGTCGGCTTTGGACAACTCGACGGTGGTTGTGATCGACTCCTTCGACAGCGCCGCCGCGGCCTACGCCGATGTGGTCCTTCCCGTTGCCGCCTACGGTGAGTCGGCGGGCACGACCACGAACTTCGAGGGCCGGGTCACCCGGCTCGGTCAGGCGGTCGTGCCTAAGGGGCAGTCCAAGCCCGACTTTCTGATCGCGGCCGAGATCGCTCGCGAGCTCGGCATGCCCTCCGGTCCGACTGCGCCCGAGGCGATCCTTGCGGAGATGTCGCGGGAGCTGCCGCTCTATCGTGGCCTCGCATACGCCGATCTTGCCTCCAACCGGTATCCGGATGGGCTGGTGGTGCCGCTGGAACGCAAGGCGGTCTCCATATCGGCGCGTCCTCGCAAGCTCGATCCCATTGCAACCCCCGGGCTGATCGCCCCGTATCACCAGGGGCCCGCCAAGCCGTTTGCGAGCGAGGCGGAGGCTGGGAAAGCGGAGCCGGGAGCGGATTCGCCCAAGTCGCCTCGAGTGCAACTTCCCGAGTTCGCCATCGATCCGGCCGCGGTGAGCGTGGCTGCCGACGGGCGGCTCCGGTTGCTTCTGACACGGCGCCTCTACCGTCCGACCGCCCAGCTGGCGGCGGCTCCCATCCTCTCGCAGCTGACGGCCAAGGCCGAGATCCGGGTGGCGCCTTCCACTCTCGAGGCCATCGGAGCATCCGATGGCTCGGAGGTCAAGCTGATCGGAGACCACGGCACCGAGGTGCTCGTCGTCGCCAAGTCCGACAAGTCGCTTCCTGACGGAGTGGTGCAGGGAAGGCTGGGCGATGGGGCCAACCTTCTTCAGCTGGTCAGGACAGGCACCTGGGCCACGTACGTGAAAGTGGGGAGCAACTGATGGGTCAGGATCCGCTCTTTCTCGGCCATATCACCATTGGTGTGATCATCATCGTGCTGGTGAAGGTGCTGGTCGCCTTTGCCGCCTTGATGGTCGCGGTGATGCTCATGATCTGGTTCGAGCGCAAGCTGATTTCGGACATGCAGAACCGAATCGGGCCAAACCGCGCCGGCCCTTGGGGGCTGCTGCAGACGCTGGCCGACGGCATCAAGCTCTTCTTCAAGGAAGACCTGGTCCCGGAGAGGGCCGACCGCTTCGCCTTCAAGCTTGCGCCGTACTTGGCCCTGGTCCCGGCCCTGGTGGCCTTCACCATCATCCCCGTGGGCGGGGTCGTCCACATCTTTGGGCACACGGTGCAGCTGCAGGTTGCCGATCCGCCGATCGGGATCCTGCTTTTGCTGGCCATGTCCTCCATTTCGGTCTACGGTACGATGCTGGCGGGCTGGTCCTCGGGGTCCAAGTATCCGCTCCTCGGCTCGGTCCGCGCCTCGGCCCAGATGGTGTCCTATGAGGCGGCCATGGGCCTTTCGGTGGCGGCGGTGGTGCTGCTGACCGGATCGTTGGGCACGAGGGCGATAGTCACCTCCCAGGCCGGCGCGTTTTTCCACATATTTCCGAAGTGGAACATCCTCCGCCTCGGCGTGGTGCCTTTCCTTATCTTCCTGGTGGCGGCGACCGCGGAGCTGAACCGGCCACCGTTCGACCTGACCGAGGCCGAGCAGGAGTTGGTGGGCGGGTACGTGACCGAGTACTCCTCCATCCGTTTCGCGCTCTTCTTCCTCTCCGAGTTCATGAACGCCATCACCATGTCGGCCGTGATCGTCACGCTCTTCCTGGGTGGACCCGATGGGCCCAATCTGGGCGGGCCGTCGTTCATCTGGCCGATCCTCTGGTTCTTGATCAAGACCGGGGCGTTCCTGTTCTTCTACGTGTGGGTGCGCGCCGCCTTGCCGCGCCTCCGCTACGACCAGCTGATGGACCTGGGCTGGAAGCTGCTCATCCCGGTTGCACTGGCCTGGCTGCTGGTGGTGGCGGGAATGCAAGTGAGCCGGATCTACGGCCTGGTTCTCTTCGTCGTCTTCGCCGCTGCGGGCGCGGTCCTCTATCGGGCGATCGTCATCGGCCGCGAGACCGGCTCCGAGGCAGAGGTGATCACGACTTTCCGCAGGCTGCCGCCGCCGGCGGAGCCGATCCGCCCAGAGGGAGATTGATGCCGAATGGGTGTATTTGACGGACTGAAGGGGTTCAAGGTCACGTTCAAGCAACTGGCCGAGCCCCGGATAACCACCCAGTATCCAAAGGAGAAGCGGCCCAAGCCGCCGCGCTTTCACGGGCGCCACGTGCTCAACCGGTACGAGGACGGCATGGAGAAGTGCATCGGCTGCGAGCTGTGTGCCGGCGTGTGTCCGGTGGGCTGCATCTACGTGCGCGGGAAGGACAACCCCATCGAGGATCCCGTCTCGCCGGGCGAGCGTTACGGCTTCGTCTACGAGATCAACTTCTTGCGATGCATCCATTGCGATCTTTGCGTCGAGGCCTGCCCGACCGAAGCCATCACCGAGTCGAAGCTCTTCGAGTTTTCCTTCACCTCGCGTGAGGACGCCATTTACACCAAGGCGGAGCTAGTGGTCGACGACGAGGGCAAGCCGCGCCAGATGCCCTGGGAGGACTGGCGCGAAGGCGAGGACAAGCTCAGCTCGGGCTGGATGCGGGCAACTTCGCCGTCGGGCGACCCGGACTACGAAGGCGTGGTCCACTGGTCGAACGAACTGGGATACGGAACTCGCGCCCCCGAGCGCGGGCAGAGCGATCTTCCCCAGGACGAGGCGTCTCCGGAGTTCCTTGTCCGCGAGGTGATGGCCGATCGCATCCCGCGCAAGGCAGGCGGGAGGTTGCGGTGATGGAGCCCTCGTTGTTGGCTGCGGCGATCGCCAAGCCCGATCTCATCACCTTCGTGGCCGCGGCGCTCATAGTGCTGGCGGGCGCCTTCGGGGTGATCACCTCGCGAAACCCGGTGCACTCGGCGCTCTCGCTGGTGCTCACCATGTTCGGCATAGCGATCCTCTTCATCGAGCAGGAC